>CAMATU010000354.1 GCA_945861225.1 Klebsiella pneumoniae | reverse complement strand
GAAGAGGGAGGTCCACTGATCTGGCCACGCATCACCGAGACCGCGCAACGTGCTTTCGACGCAACCTGCCGAAAGCTATATCGATCCCTTCAGCAGCACAAACAACGAAAATAACTCAGAATCTACCCACAGATTCCGCCGACGAGCCATATTCTTAACACCGCACTCTTAAATTGCCCGGATCATAAAGCGGCTTCAATGCGCAACGCGCCGGGTAGCGCCGGTTACCGATCTCTATCTCGTAGCGCCCGGACAGTACATACTCGTCACTCACGCCTGCCGGATTCACCACATAGCCCAACGCGATTGCTGCGCCCAAGGTGTGACCGTACATCGCAGAGGTGGTGTAGCTGTTCAATTCACCGTCGCGATAGATCGGTTCGTTGTGATAGAGCAGCGGCGCGGGATCCTCAAGCATGAATTGCACGAGTCGCCGCCGTGGCAGGCCTGCCGCGCGCTGCGCGAGCAACGCCTCCTGGCCGACAAACCCATCCCGCTTATCCCACGCGATGGTAAACGCGAGCCCGGCTTCGAGCGGCGTGTCGTGCGGGCCGATATCGTGTGCCCAATCCCGATACGCTTTCTCGATGCGTAACGAGTTCAACGTGTGGTAGCCGCAATGTGCGAGGCCGAACTCGCGCCCGGCGGCGATCAGCGCATCGTAAACTGGCAAGGTAAATGCCGTCGGCACATAAAGCTCCCAACCAAGTTCTCCGACATAGGTCAGACGCATCGCGAGCAGGGTCTGATAGCCAAGCTGGATTTCGCGGCAAGTGCCAAACGGAAAGCCGGTGTGGGACAAGTCCGTGTCAGTCAAGGTCTGCAGCAGTGCGCGCGACTGCGGCCCCTGCACATTGAGCATTGAATACGCGCCCGAGATATCCGTAATCACGCAATGCGCGTCGGGCGCGATCTGGTTTCTCACCCAGGCTTCGACATGCGTGTGGGTGAACGCTGCCGTGACAATCAAAAACTGCTCAGCGGCCAACCGCGTCACGGTGAGGTCCGCTTCAATGCCACCCTGATGATTGAGGAACTGCGTATAGACCACCTTGCCAACCGGCACCGCCATATTGCTCGTCGCCGCGCGATTGAGCACTTGTTCGGCGTCGCGCCCTTGGACCAGAAATTTCGAGAAGGAAGTCTGCTCGAACACGCCCACTCGCTCACGCACTGCGCGATGCTCCTCGGCATTATTCGCGAACCAGTTCTGGCGGCCCCAGGCATAGGCGTATGCTGCCGTTTGACCCGGTCGCGCATACCAGTTCGGTCGCTCCCACCCGGCGGATTCCCCGAAGCACGCGCCGGCCGCGCTAAGGCGATCGTGCAAAATACTTTTCTTCACGCCACGTGCAGTCGTCCACTGGCGAAACGGAAAGTGATCCTGATAACCAATGCCTAGCGATTCCACGATCCGGTCGTGCAGATAGCGATCGTTGTTCTGCCAAGGCTGGGTACGTCGAATGTCGACTGACCACATATCCAATGGTGCCAGGCCGTGCGCGATCCAGTGTGCCATGACCATCCCGGCCCCACCGCCGGACAAAATGCCGAGGGAGTTGAAGCCGGCAGCGATGAAGAAATTCTTGAGATTCGGCGCTTCCCCCATCAGATAGTTGTGATCGGGCGTGAAGGATTCCGGCCCACAGAAAAATAGTTTGATGCCGCTCTCCAGCAGTATCGGCACCCGGGTGAGGGCCTTCTCGACGACCGGCATCATGCGATCCCAATCGGCCTGGATGTCATTGAAACAGAAATTCTCAGGGATCCCGGCCATGCCCCAAGGCTTCGCGACTGGCTCGAAAAAGCCCACCATGATTTTGCCGGCCTCTTCGCGGATATACGCACTGTTGCCGGGATCGCGCAGGATCGGCAACTTGTTGTGCACGCCGCTGATCGACTCCGAAATAAGGTAGTAATGCTCGGCGGCCTGCAAGGGCACATGCACGCCCGCGAGACGCCCCACTTCGCGGGCCCACATCCCCGCGCAGTTCACCACGACGTCAGTAGCGATATCGCCCTGCGTCGTGTGCACACCAGTCACCCGGCCCTGCGCCTGCATGATGGCGAGGACTTTGGTGTGTTCAAAAATCTGTGCGCCACCCGCCCGCGCGCCCTTGGCCAGCGCTTGGGCGACATCCGCCGGATTAACCCGGCCATCATGCGGAAAATGGAACGCCGCTTGCACATTGGACACATCCGCCAGCGGCCAAATAGCTTTGACCTCCGCTGGCGAGATTTCCTGGCTCTCGACGTCGAAACACCGCGCCAGCGCGCAGCCGCGGCGCATCTCGAAGGCTTTGTCGGCCGTCATCGCCAGTTGAATGGAGCCGCAATCGATGAGGCCTGTGGCCTGGCCGGTCTCGGCTTCGAGCTTGCGATAAAGATCCTGGGTGTACTTGGCGAGCTTGGTCTGCGCCTCAGTATCGCGCAGGGTGGTTAAGAGCCCTGCGGCATGCCAGGTGGTGCCGCAGGTCAATTGCTCGCGTTCGAGCAGGACCACGTCCCGCCAGCCGAGTTTGGTCAGGTGATAAGCAATGGAACAGCCAATCACGCCGCCACCAATGATGACGACTCGCGCGCTACTGGGCAGGGCCTTGGCTGACACACGGTGCTCCGGAGGATAATTACTACAGGGTCCGATTATGGCATTCAGTGCGCGCCGCATCGACTGCCACGCTAGCAGCCGCGGCCGCTAGCCGCCACGAGGTCGCGGACGATATCATCCAGGCCAACCGCAGCCCGCCTTTTTCATCGCTGCGATGTCCTCAATCCCATTTCAGTGGAGCATGCGCATGAACCAAGTATTCGTGGCCGGCGTCAGCATGACGCCCTTTGGTAAACATCTGGATAAGACCTTAAAGGCGCTCACTGAGGACGCCCTCAGCGCCGTATTGCAGGATGCCGGCTGCACCGCACGCGAAGTGGAAGCCGCGTTCTTTGGCAACTGCGTGCAGGGCCACATGGAAGGCCAGGACATGGTGCGGGGTGAGATCGCGTTGCGCGC
>CAMATU010000353.1 GCA_945861225.1 Klebsiella pneumoniae | reverse complement strand
ACGGTGGTCAGTTCGATGAACAAGATGATCAAGAACAACGCCGGCTATGATCTCAAGCATCTGTTCATCGGCAGCGAGGGAACGCTCGGCATTGTGACCCGCGTGGTGGTGCGTCTGCGCGAGATGGCCTTGGGTCAGCAGACCGCGTTCGCGGCCTTCGATGATTTTGCGCAGGTCGCGGGCTTTCTGCGCTATATCGATCGCGCGATGGGTGGCGGTCTGTGCTCTTTTGAAGTGATGTGGCGCGACTACTACGAACTGGTGACCACTGCACCGTCCACCAATGCGCGGCCGGTGCCCATCGAGCACACGCATTTTGTGTTGTGCGAAGCGTTAGGCACCGGGCACGCGGATGATGCTGAGCGCTTTGAAGAAACTTTAGGGGTAGCGCTGGAGCAGGGACTGGTGGTGGATGCAGCGGTGGCGAAGTCGGAGAGCGAACGGCGCGCGATGTGGCGCATTCGGGATTCGGTGGATCAGTTCTTTCGCTACGGCCCGGCATTTTTGTACGACGTCAGTCTAGGCATTCGTGACATGAATGCCTATGTCACAGAGGTGAAGCGTCGCCTGAGTGAGGCTTATCCCGGCCACCATTGTTTTACGCTTGGCCATATAGGCGACGGCAATATTCATTTCGCGATCGCGGTGGGCAGCGAAGACGCCGCGCATCATCATCAGGTGAACACCTGCGTGTACGAACCGCTGCAGGCGATTGGCGGTTCAATCTCTGCTGAGCATGGGATTGGCACCGAGAAAGTCGATTATCTCGCGCTCAGCCGTAGCCCGCCTGAAATTGCGCTGATGCAGCAGCTCAAACGGACTTTGGATCCCAAGGGGATTCTGAACCCAGGCAAGATTTTCGCCTCCTCGTGACGACCGGCGAGATCGCGCGGATAGTGCAAGCGGCGCAAGCCAATGCACCGCTACACGTAGCGGTCGGGGCCGTGGATTGGAATGGCCGTCTACGCACTAAACAACTGCCTATCGGTGATCTCGCAAAAACGCTGCGCGAGGGGACTGCGCTGACGAGTGCCATCTTCGCCACGGATACCGCCGAGCAACCGATGGATAACGGCGTATTCCAAAATCCCGCGAACGGTTATCGCGACGCGCAGCTCAGTTTTGATTACGCGAGCTACTATCCGGATCCCTTACAGACCAGTGGTGCGGGCGCGGTGCTGCTTGGTCAAATGGTGGGCACCCACGCTGCAGTATGTCCGCGCGCCTTACTGGCACGCGAATGCACACGCTTGGCGGCATTGGGGTTTAGCGTGTTAAGCGCCTTCGAGATTGAGTGTCACGTGTTACAGGAAACGTTGGCGACGCTCCCCCATAAAGTGCCCGCAGATTTAGTGGCGCACCCCGACTTTGGACGCATGTATTCGTTTGTCGATCAGGCGATCGCGGATACGCTGTTTCACGCCATTCGCGCCACCACAGCGGCCATGAGCATTCCGCTCGACAGCCTCCATGTGGAGTTCCGCGGCCTGCTTGAAGCGGGCCTCACGCCGAGTGTCGGGGTGACCAGCGCGGATCGACTCACCCTCTACAAAGCGGTGGTAAAAATCCTTGCGCGTCGGCATGGCGCGCTGGCTTCCTTTATGGCGCAGCTCAGCAGTCAACATGAATCGGCGGGTGGCCATCTCAATCTTTCACTGCGCGATGGGGTGACTGACGAGCCGGTGTTTCATGCGCACAAGGCACCGGCAGGCTTAAGCGATACCTTGCGCTGGTTCGTGGGTGGCTTGCAACGCTACAGCCCGGAGCTCTTCCTGCTGTATGCACCCCATCTCAATTCGTATAAGCGCCTACGGCTGGCGAGCATTGTGCCGCGCACGAATACCTGGGCGGTCGATAATAAAACCGTGGCCTTCCGCGTGGTCAATACGAGTCCGGCGCTGACTCGCATCGAGATTCGGGTGGTTGGGGCAGACCTCAATCCCTATCTCGCGTTAGCGGCTGCACTTGCCGCTGGGCGGCGCGGTATCGAGCAGCGGTTAAGCCCGACGCCGGCCGCGGAGGGTAATGCGTTGCGCGAATCTCCCGCGAGCGGCGCGGATTTCCCCGCCGAATTTGCCAATGCAATTGCGCGCTGGCGCGCTTCGGAATTTGTCCACGAAATTTTCGGCACAACTTTTGTCGAGGCCTTTGCGCTCAGCCGCGACTGGCAGTTGGCGCAATTCGAGCATACGGTGACCGATTGGGAAGTACGTCAATTTGCGGAGTGCGTATGAACGAGGAGACCGATCAGTCGATCCCAGCACCCTTTGAGGATCGCTTAACCGTCAAACCGGAATGGCTCGATCTCAATGGTCATATGAATGTCGCGTTTTATCTGCGTGCGGTGGACGATGGCAGCAATGCGTTCTTTGACGCGATAGGTCTGGGCTGGGCGTACACCGAGGCCGGTACTGGGTCAATTTTTGTCACCAGCTGCAATATGGATTTCAGGCGCGAGCTGTTTGCCGGTGACGCGCTGTTGGTGACTACGCAGTTACTCGCTTGGAGTCCCAAGCTCATTCACTGTTATGCCGAAGTTTTCAACACGCAGGAGAACTATCTCGCGGCAACCTGTGAATCGATCTACATGCACATTGCATTTGCCACGCGCCGCAGCGCACCCATGCCAGCACCCGCGCAACAGCAATTGGTCAGGATTCAGCGCGCGCATACGGCGCGCCTGGCGCGTCCCGCTAGCCTGAATCGACCGTTGGAGATTCGACGATGACGCCAGCCAGTTCGCCGCTCGATTTTTCGCACGCGCCGGCCGCCGTTGGGCGCCGTGGCATGGTAGCGACCAGCCAGCCGCTTGCGACCTTGGCGGGTCGCGACATGCTGCGCGCAGGCGGCAGTGCGGTGGATGCGGCGCTCGCCGCGAATGCGGTGCTCGCGGTGACCGAACCGCAGATGTGTGGGCCGGGTGGTGATCTCTTCGCGCTGGTGTGGGACCCCCTGCAGCGCGAGCTGGTGGGCCTGAATGCGAGTGGGCGCAGCCCGGCGGCCTTGTCGTTGGCGGGTTTGCGCG
>CAMATU010000352.1 GCA_945861225.1 Klebsiella pneumoniae | reverse complement strand
ATCCTGTTTGAGCACAAATGCGATTTCGCCTTCCGCTTTGGGCAGCATGAGTTCACGGCTGATCGGAATGGGGGTGCCTTCCTTGCACTGCATCCGATCAGTCAGAAAGCCATAGTCAGGCTCGGTGACCTTCAGCATCTCTTGCACGGCGCGGCTGGTCAGGCCAATCTTCTTGCCGACTATCTTTTCACCCTCTGCCTCACGGCGTTTAAGGATGCCCAGCGAGACCTGATAGGCCTCTTCATTGGTCAACGTCGGGTCGCGATCACTCAGGGGTTCGACGGCACTTCGCGTGCGCAGTGCCTTGAAAAGTTCGTCGCTGTATTTGTCGAGTGTGGCGGAATCAGCCATGAATCAATACCTGATGCAGATGTTACGTAATTCGGTGTAGAACTCGAGCGAATGCACGCCGCCTTCGCGCCCGATCCCAGAATGCTTCATACCGCCAAAGGGGGTCCGCAGATCGCGCAAAAACCAACTGTTGACCCAGGTGATTCCGGTCTGCAGTTGTGCGGCAACTCGGTGCGCCCGCGCCAGATCACGCGTCCACACCACGCTGGTCAAACCGTAGGGCGTGTCGTTGGCAATTTTGATCACTTCGTCTTCGGTATCAAAGGGGGCGATGTGGCAACACGGTCCAAAGATTTCTTCGCGGTTGATGCGCGCGGTGTGGGGCAGGCCGGTCCAAATCGTGGGCTGCACCCAACTGCCCCTGGCGAGTGCGCCTGGCATTTCCGGGACACCCCCGCCAGTGATTACTGTTGCGCCTTCTTCCAGCGCGAGCTGGTAATAGCTCAGCACTTTTTCGCGATGCACTTGGCTGATCAGCGGTCCCAGGTTAACCCCGGGTTCGTGAGGCGGTCCTATCTTGAGTTTCTCGGTGGCTTCTTTCATGCGCGCGACAAAGGTGGGGAACAGCGCACGCTCAACATAGATCCGCTCGGTACCGAGGCACACCTGGCCACAGTTAACGAAAGTCGAGAGCAAGGTCATTTGGATCGCATAGTCCAAATCGCAATCCGCGAATACCAGGGCGGGATTCTTGCCGCCGAGCTCGAAAGAGACGGCGCGCAGTCCTTTGGCGGCGGCGCGCATGATGGCCTCTCCTGTACGCGTTTCGCCAGTAAACGTAATGCCATCCACCTCCGGATGTTCTGTGAGGTAGGCGCCCGCGGAATCCGGGCCGAAGCCATTCAACACATTAAACACCCCGGGGGGAATCCCCGCTTCGTTCATGACTTCACCGAGCAAGGTCGTCGTGAGCGGGGTTTCCTCTGAGGGCTTGACGACCACGGTGTTACCGCAGGCGAGCGCCGGCCCCACTTTCCAGGTCATCAGCATCAAGGGCAGATTCCACGGACACACCACCGCAATCACGCCTTTAGGCACACGCAGCGAATAGTTCAGGACCTGTGCCCCATCCGGCGCCTCCATCGTGAAGGTCTCGGTCGGCACGTTCTTCACGAGATCCGCAAAAATGCGAAAGTTGGCGGCCCCGCGCGGAATATCGGTGTGACTGCAATTCGCGTAGGGCTTGCCGGTATCCAGGCATTCGAGCTCAACAAACTCAGCGAAGCGCCGCTCGATACCGTCCGCCACCTTGTGCAGCAGCGCCATCCGCTCGGGAGTGGTCAACTTGCCCCACGGACCCTTGAGCGCCGCACGGGCAGCGGCCACTGCCGCATCCACCTCGACTTGCCCTGCTTCCTGCACGACTGCAATCTGGGCCCCATCAATCGGGCTGATATCGATGAAGGTTTTACCGCTCTGCGAGGGTACGTACTGCCCGTTGATGAAGTGCAGCACAGGACGATTGGGGTTAGCAGGAGAGAAAGCGCGCGGTGCCGAGTGCGACATGAAATGGCCTTATAGATCTAAACCGGATTAATGGAGTCCTGCAGCGGAGGGACGCGCCGTCATTTTCGGGGTACGCGTCCAGACTGTGCACCGGGTGCGCCTTGCGCTAACGCCGACTCGGGCCAGCCGAATCTTAATTGCTCATCAAAGGTCGGCGCAATAAAAATATCGATAATTTTTTAAACTATCGAGAATCCTTCGGCTACCATCCCACGTGTACAAGGGGTTGCGGTTCCGTTACGGTGCCATGCGCGACGATTTTGGACTCAATATCGATAATTTCAAGGAGTCAGTCATGGCCCTGGCAGAAGATTCTGCGAGCCTGGATCTCCGCGCGGCGACCACCTTGGCCGATGCCGCCTATGAGCGATTACGCAATGACATTCTTGGTGGCCACTACCCGGCGGCCGCCAAACTGGCGATTCACCATCTCCGCGAGCGCTACTCGATCGGCGCCTCGCCGCTGCGCGAGGCCTTGAACCGACTGGTCGCCGATGGTTTCGTGTCGCTCATCGGACAGCGCGGGTTCCGTGTGGCACCGATTTCGATTGCCGATTTGCGGGACGTGACGCGGCTCCGCATCATCTTCGAAACCGAGGCACTGCGCGACAGCATCGCCGCTGGCGATGACATTTGGGAAACGGGCATCGTCGCCGCCCATCATCGGCTGTCCAAGATTGATGACCTGATCTCCACGAATTTTCACTACTGGGAAGAGCGTAACGCCGCCTTCCACGATGCGCTGGTTGCCGCCTGCCCTTCGCCGCGATTATTGCAGTTTCGCCAGAACCTCTTCGACCAACATAAGCGCTATCGAAGTCTCTCCCACGGACAATTGCTGCCGACCCGGAATATTCCCGAAGAGCATCGCGAAATTCTCGCCAAAGCCCTGGCACGAGATGCGACAGGGGCTTGCGCGGCGGTCGCCGCCCATATTCAACAGACTGCGGAAAGTCTGGAGCCTTTGATCGGGTGAGATATTGCGCGTGCTGATTTCGAAACGTAGTGACATAGGGCGGAAAAGCGCAGCGCCTTCCGCCTGACGGATTCTTTGCTACCTCCTAAACCCCGTCATCCCGGAAAGCGCGCAGCGCTTATCCGGGATCCATCCTCCACATCAGGCGCCCATGGATCCCGGGTCTGCGCCCGGGATGACAGGGTTTAGGAGGTGGCTTCATGCGGCGG
>CAMATU010000351.1 GCA_945861225.1 Klebsiella pneumoniae | reverse complement strand
TCCGTGTCCGCGTAGTCTTCGCCTTCATACACGCCATCCGGAATCTCGCTGATGCTCTTGCGCACGATGCGTTCGGTATATTCCTGCAGCTGCTTCATCGCGGTCTTCAACGTGACGAGGCCGTATTTCGCGGCGGCGCGCTGCATTTCCTGTTCTCCAGCCCGCAGACAGCCGACATGGGCCTGCAAATCGCCCTTCACAAAATGGGGCGTGCGGGTGTTACTGACCAGGATGTCGATGATGTCCTCACGCGGCTTGCCCCGCTCATAGATTTTCACCGGTGGCAAGCGCAAACCCTCACCCGCGATATGGGTTCCCGAGAAAGCCTGACCACCGGCCGCGCCGCCGCCGAGATCCATCCAATGACCACGGCTGACTGCGAAGCCCACGAGCTCCTGTTCAAAGTAGATCGGGGTGAGGAAGGTCATGTCGTTGATATGCGTGCCGCCCTGGTAAGGATCGTTTACGCAGATCACGTCTCCTTCAAAAATATTCTCAAGTCCGAATTTCTTGATAATGGCCTCGGCGGAGAATTTCATCGCGGCGAGATGAATCGGACAATTGGCGGCCTGGCTGAGCAACTGGCATTCGTAGTCGTAGATTGCGTTGGAGAAATCCACCATGTCCGCCAGGATGGGCGAGAACGACGCGCGCTGGAGCACGGTCGACATCCGATCGCTCGCATACTCGAAAATACTGCGCAGCACTTCGAAGGTGACCGGATCCACTTTGGTTTGGGCAACCACTGCGGTATCAATTTTGACTTTCTGGTCCATCTCGCGCTCCTTAATCTTTGGCAGTTAGATTTCGGCTTAGGTCGATTATCAAATTCCCATAACCATCCACCGTGGCCGTCACGTTCGGCGGCAACACCGCGCAGGCGTGGGCGTACTCCACAATACTCGGTCCCGCCACCTGGGTCTGTGGTGGCAACGCATGTCCGTCATACACTTTACTGAGATGCCAGGCGCTATTGAAATACATTTGCCGCTCGCCTTTGATCGGGCCCCCCCCACTGGCGCCCACGGCAACTGGCGGCGGTGCATCCATTCGGCCCGTGGCAGTGACCCCCAGCCCGACCAGCGCGGGCGCAAAATCCAGCGAACTCACGCCGTATTCCTGTGCATGGCAGCGATGGAACGTGGCGACGATCGCTGGAATGTCGGCGGCCGTCAGCGCCTGATTCGGCATCGGCGTCTCCACTTCATAAGACTGCCCGACATAGCGCATTTGTGCGGTACGCACGAGTTCGATGCGATCCCGGGTCACCCCGTCGGCGGCCAGCAAGGCCACCGCGCGCTGCTCCAGCTCTGAGTATAGTCCATTGACGATCCCCAGGTCGGCCTCGACCACCGGTGCAAAATAGAACGCTTCGAGATCCTGCCGGAGATCCATGGCGGTCGCGCCAAAGGCCGAGGCCACCCCGGCATGAATGGGCATAATCACTTTCGGGATGTTCATGGAGTCTGCGACAAAGCAGGCGTGCATGGCACCCGCACCGCCGAAACTGGCGAGGATAAAATCGCGCGGATCGCGCCCACGCGACACCAGCACTTTCTTCACGGCCTGCGCCATATTTTCGCAGGCGATGCGGATCAGACCATCTGCGGTTTCAATCACCGATAAGCCAATTTCAGCGGCGAGGCGAGCCATGGCCTGCTCGGCGCTCTGCACATCGAGCTGCATCTTGCCGCCCAAGGTCGGCTCGATGCGGCCGAGCAGCAAGTTGGCATCTGTAATGGTGGGTTCAGTACCGCCCAGGCCGTAACACGCCGGGCCCGGACTCGAGCCCGCGCTGCGCGGGCCGGCACGCAGCGAGCCACCCTCGTCCAGCCAGCCAATGGAGCCGCCGCCGGCCCCCACGCTGTGGATATCGAGCATGGGCACTATGCAGGGGATTTCCCATTCGATTTCATGATCACGGGTGATCAAGCCTTTGCCGTTCTCAACGATGGAGACGTCATAACTGGTGCCGCCAACATCGGTGTGAATGATGTTGGGATACTCGCCCAGGAGTTTGCTCAAATACGCGGCATAGGCCACGCCGCCAGCCGGCCCGGATTCGATCAACTCTTCCGGATGCTGCTTCGCGTACTCTACGCCCGTCACCCCACCCGAACTTTTTAGAATCAGCAACGCGCCCTTGAAGCCCTGTTGCTGCAAGGCGGCTTCGAGTCGCGCGAAATACACCTCCATGACAGGTATCGTCGCCGCGCGGATGGCGGTGGTCGTGAAGCGTCCGTGTTCGCGAAATACCGGCCGCGTTTCATGCGAGAGCACGACATAGGTGTCCGGACATTCGGCTTGCAGGATGTCGCGCATTGCGCTTTCGTGCGCGCCGTTCTTGTAGGAATTGATAAACGCCACCGCGACCGACTTGATCCCGTGCTGCTTGATCTTGCGCGCGATGATAAGTGCCTCGTCCGTCTTGAGCGGGCGCACCACCTCGCCGGCGACATTCATCCGCTCATTGATGGTGTACCGATACCGACGCTTGATGATCGGCTTCGGCTTGGTTTGATAGGGATCGTAGAGATGTTCGCGATGCTGACGCCCAATCTCAATGGTGTCGCGAAACCCTTCGGTGGTGACCATTGCCGGATCCGGGTAGTTGCGTTCAAGGAGCGCATTGGTCGCCGTGGTCGTACCGTGCATGAGGAAGGAAATCCTGTCGTATGGAATGCCCGCATCCTTGATTGCACTCAAGACCCCCACTGAACGATCGTGTTTGGTGGTTAGTACTTTCGCGGTCGTCTGCTGGGAGGTTTCGTCGTTCCACGCAAAAAGGTCGGTGAATGTGCCACCAACATCAATCCCTACTCGCCACATCGTTCATTCCTCCAAAAGATTCGCACAGGTTCACAAGTTCAAGATCTTCACAGGTCGGATGAGCGCAGCGTTATCCCACGCTGTACCACCATCTGAATGTCGGATAACGCTGCGCTCATCCGACCTATATTCTTGGTTCGTCAGTAAAACCTGTGGGTGAGTTCTGGCTCGGGCAGTTTTCCAAGTGCATGATAGAGCGCGATTTCCATCATGCCAAAC
>CAMATU010000350.1 GCA_945861225.1 Klebsiella pneumoniae | reverse complement strand
ATCCTCTTGAATGAAGTGCAAACCTTTCACGGTCAC
Source organism: Klebsiella pneumoniae (assembly GCA_945861225.1). Lineage (GTDB taxonomy): Bacteria > Pseudomonadota > Gammaproteobacteria > CAIKBL01. The sequence goes on along the minus strand of CAMATU010000350.1, from coordinate 3,091 downwards.
CTCGGTTTGATTCTGCCACGTACGGGCAAATTCGCGAGCCCTACCCGTCATGATCATGCCGGGCTCGGCGTTGACGAAAAGTTTGGGAATAGGTGACGCCGCCAGCCACTGTCCATAGACGGTGACTGTTTCACACACCTCGGGCGGCTGACCCTCCAGCGGAATCTGGTTTGGCCAGTCGAGCATGACTCGTCGGTCCTCGCCTTCATTGCGAAATGGCGCACGATAGGCTTCCATTTCCGCTGCCGTCAGTTCGCGCAGGATGGATTTCGGCAGCACATTTTCGACGAAGGCGTTCTTCTTCAAAATCGCGCCTTCACCGGCCGGCGAGCGAAAGGCCTGGAAAATCCCGCGCGCGGCTTCGGGCCAATCCGCCCAGGTCAGCGGCATTACGATGCCTTCCATATGGCAGATACCGCGCACCGCATCCGCATGGCGCCGCGCCCAGTCAAAGCCTAAGGCGCTGCCCCAGTCATGCAGCACCAAGGTGACGTTTGAGTCCACGCCGAGGGCCGCGAGGGCCCCGTCAAAATAGCGCTGATGCTCAGCCAAGGTATAGCGCAGTGGTCCGGTACCCGACAGCTTTGCCGAGTCACCCATGCCGATCAGATCGAGCGCAATACAGCGCCCAAAGGGGGCCAGCTTCGGCAGGATATTCCGCCACAGATAGGACGAGGTGGGATTGCCATGTTGAAAAATAATCGGCTGACCGCGCCCCTGTTCGACATACGCCATGCGCAGACCATGGACATCGACATGCTGCTTCTGCGCTGACCAATCGTTCATGCACGTTCCTTTGCACGCTTGGCGATCATCATGACGCGCTCGGCCTGCTTTAAGTGGGGTTTGTCGATCATCTTGCCTTCGAGGCTCAAGGTGCCCGCCTCTGGATTGGCGGCGAACGCGGCAATGACTGCCTGCGCGTGAGTGACTTCCGCCGCGGAGGGCGTGAAGGCCTCGTTAATTACCGCGACCTGATCGGGATGGATCGCAATTTTTCCTAAGAACCCATCGCGCCGCGCGTCATTACATTCTTTGAGCAGTTTGTCCGGCGCGCGAAAATCTGGCTGCACGGTGTCGAGCGCCTGCACACCTGCGGCGTAGGCCCCGAACAGGCATAAGGATCGCGCCAGCACATAAGGCGCGGTATAGACCCCATGCTCGTCTTTGTTTGAACTCGCGCCAAGGGCTGCACCGAGATCCTCAGCGCCCCAGGTCAGCACCCGCAGGCGCGGCGTACCTTTGTATTGCCCCAAGGTGAAAGGTGCCGCCGCTGTTTCCGTTGCAATTGCGGTAATGCCAATCGAGCCGAGCGGGATTCCGTGTTGGATTTCCAGCACTTCAAGGTAATGCGATAACTGCACCATGTGGTGAGGGCCTTCGCATTTCGGCAGGCCGATGCCATCCGGACGCCCTGCCACAATGGCCACCAAATCCGCGAGTGCATCGCTCGAATCCAATGGGTTCATGCGTACCCACAGCTCGCCCTTGCTGCGGTTCGCGCTTTTGAGATAGGCCAGGGTCATTTCGCGAGCCAGTGGCCGACGCTGCGCTGCCACTGAATCCTCAAGATCGAGAATCAAAGCATCGGCGCCGACTGATTCGGCCTTGGCCATTTTCTTTTCGCTGTCGCCGGGGACGAACAGCATTGAACGCAGAATGTTCATGCGGGTTTCCTCAGCATCAGGCCGGAGCGTTTGCACGAGGCGATGAGTTCATTGCGTTGGTTGTAGCCACGGTGGGTAAAAATCACAATGCCGTTCTGCGGGCGCGACTTGGATTCGCGCAATTCAGACACCTCGGTTTCAAAGTGCAGGGTATCGCCGTGAAAGACCGGACGCGGGAAACGCACTTCGTCCCAGCCCAAATTCCCCACCGTCGTGCCCATGGTGGTTTCGTAAACGGAAACGCCCACCATCAGCGCCAACGTGAAGGCACTGTTCAAAATGCGCTGGCCGAATTCGGTGTGCTCTTTGCAGTACTCTTCGTCGAGATGCAGTCGCGCCGGATTGTGCGTGAGTCCAGAGAACAGCACGTTGTCCATCTCGGTGACGGTGCGGTGGATCGGGTGTTGGAAGATTTGTCCAACCTTGAATTCTTCAAAATAAAGTCCTGGCATGTCGCTCTCCTAGTCAATTCGAGCCGCATTATACGGACAAAGCGCGGAGACGCCTCAGGCACGTGCGCCGTTAGGTAGGAGGTTGGTCGGCGCGACTGGGTCGCTTAGGATGCAGAGACGTATGGCACTGAACTTAAGGCCCATGGCAAGGCTAAGCCACACGTGCATCGATCTCATGACCGTAGGAGCGGCTTTAGCCGCGAGGGGCGATTCAGCGCTGTTCGCGGCTAAAGCCGCTCCTACCGAAGTGCCTGCTTGGCCGGCCAGTCTTCCTAGCGACGCTTAAACCGATGCTTTTTCCCTTAAGTTAAGTGTCATTCGATACAAAGACCATTCAGCGAGGCCTGTGCCGCGTGCAGTATTGCGAACAACTTCTGAGCACCGGCCATTTCGAGCCCTGGAACGCGCTCAGCAATGTGGCCTTCCTGTTCGCGGCCCTCCTCAGCTGGCTCGCTGCCCGCCGCCAACGACTGTCCGTCACACCCGCAGCTTCCCTTCTCATGCTGCTCGCAGTCACCATCGGCGCCGGCAGTTTCGCCTGGCATGCGACCCACGCGCCATGGGCCGAGCTCGCGGACGTGTTGCCCATCCTCAGTTTCGTGCTGGTGTTTCTTTATGTGGGGGTGCGCGCGGCGGCGAGTCGCAGGCACGCGGCCGTGGCCTGCGGGGTGATGGTGACTGCCATTGGCGGACTGATTGCGGGAATGCCGCACGAGCTGAATGGCTCGCTTGCCTACCTGCCCGTCTTGATCGGACTGGCAGGCTTGGCGATTAGCCTACCTAAGCCCGCGACTAAACGCCTACTACGCGCGGCGACTGCCGTGTTCACGGCCTCATTAACCGCCCGCACTTTCGATCTCGCGCTCTGCGCCGATTACCCACATGGCAGCCATTGGTTGTGGCATGTGGGCAATGGCGTGGTGATTTATCTTGCGATCAAAGCGACGCTTGAAATGTTTAGCGGTAATGTGC
>CAMATU010000349.1 GCA_945861225.1 Klebsiella pneumoniae | reverse complement strand
GGCGACCTCAATCTTGGCACCAGCAACAGATGCCGCATACAAGCTGTTCGTCATCGACGCGGGAGGCAACATCTCCAGTGCTTCGACAAATACCCTGACGGTGGCCACCACGGGCTACAGAGTCACTGGCATTGCCATCACTGGTGCCACGGGGCTAGTCAACAACGCCTTGAACGCGATTGAGTACGCGAATGATATCGTCAGCGTAACGGTCACCATGAGCGAGGCCACCACCGTTGTGTTCACCGGCGGCAGGCCGACCCTGACGCTGCTGATTGGCGCGACGCCCGTCAAAGCGGCCTACGCCTCAGGCACTGGCAGCACGGCCTTGGTCTTCACTTACACCATTCCCTCAAACCAAAACTTAATGGACACAGACGGCATCAGCATTGCGGCCAACAGCCTGCTGCTGGAAGGCGGCACGCTCAAGAATGCGGCGGGCTATGCGGCAAGCCTCACCCATAGGGATGTTGCGGCCAATACGGGCTATCTGGTGGATACCGTGGCCCCGACTAACCAAAACACTTTATTAGCGGACTCTGTAATTATGCTGGGTGGGACTACGGTCACTATTGCAAGCCCAAACGAAGTCAACGGCAGTGTCTGGTTAGCGCCAGCCTATACGTCAACCTTGCTGGCTGGCCCCACCATGACAACAGCCAGCGGCATGGCAACCTCAATTCAGGTCTTACTTTCCGCAGGTCAAGTCGGCGATATAGCGTGAATTTCCGGGTCAGGCCGTAGGTCGGTAGGCGCCCAGAGGAACACCCAAGAGCGTGATGACTTGGCGCTGCAAATCAGTGAGTTCGGCATTGAAGACCTGAACGGGTGATGAAGCGGCGTCGATCAAGGTGTGGCGCTGTGCGAGGCTGAACAGACGTAGCACCTGCTCCGTGGTGGGGTGCACGCACTGGCGCTGCTCAGGGTACAGGGGAAGCTGTTCGATGGCCTCGCGTTTCATGGCCAGACGCAGCTCACGCTCGATGAGGGCCTGCACGAGCAAGGCCAGGAAGTACAGGGTGAACAGGGCCTCGATGCGTCCCTCGTTCTTGAGAAATACTGGGGCAATTTCGAGGACGGTCTTGAGCTGCTCGAAGCGCTTCTCGATCATGGGCTGCCCCTTGTGCGCCTGCAGCACGAGGGCAGGCTCGAGGTTGCGATCGTTGGAAATCAACGGGTACATGCCATCGCTCTTGCAGTCGTAGGCGATGGCCTGGGCATTGGTGGTCCACTCGATGTCGAAGCGCCGCTTGGTGATCTTGCGGTAGGCGGTCTCGGGGCCGGGCCGGCCGCGACGGGCCTGACGGTACTCGTGCTCCTCGCGCACGGTGCGTTTGACCACCAGGTAGCGCACAACGTGGTGGCGCTCCAGGATGGAGGCGACCTGCAGGTCGATCTCGGCGGCTCCACGCAGCCGCGCCTTGGCGCCGGCCAGACGCAGGCGAAGGTCCTGGAGTTCCTCGGTGGCTGCAGCGATGTTGCGTCGCCGGCGAGCCTCCTGGCGCAGCGCGAGCAAGGTGCTCCACACCCAGACCACGGGCCAGCCCTCGGCGGAGGGCAGCGCCGCACGCCAGACGAACCAGCGGTCTCGCGGGGCGCCGGCGCGACGTGCATTGGGGCGGTCCCATACATTGGCCCAATCGGGCGTATGGGTCTGGATCCAGGCGCGGAACTCCTGATCCTCCAGCCGATTGCGGGGCAGCACGGTGACGAAGCGCCCGCCCTCGCGGCCGATGAAGTCCATGTTCTCGCGCGAGCACAGTTTGCTGTCGGCGACATACAGGAAGTCGGCGCGCCCGGCCAGCGCACGCAGCGCGCTCCAGGTCTCGATGTGGGTGCGCGAGTCGCTGGTGTTGCCGTCAGCGCAGCGAAAGGCCACGGGCACGTTGCCGTCGGCGCTCATCGTGAGGATGAACAGAAGCTGCTTGAGGTCAGGGCGATGGTCTTTAGAAAACCCATATGTGATTGCCGGCGCGTTGCGCTTGCGGATCGAGCGACCCGAGGCGGCGCTGTACCTGCCGCAAAAGCTCACCGAAGTGCTGTCGTTGTGGAACTCGTCGAACTTCACGCCGAAGCGCTCGCCCACGGCCAAGGCCACCTCGGTGAGCAGCGCCGCGCGGTCGGCATCGAACAGGTGGTCCAGGGCGCGGCCCAGCCGGTCGTCGCTCAAGTGCTGCATGTCATGGGCGCTGATGCCGAACATCGAGCTGGCAAAGCCGTGCACTGTCTCTTGCTGGCGGTAGATGGGCTCGCGCTGCACGACCAGTGAACGCAGCAGCACGCCCAGGGCCTGCGCGTGGGGAATGCTGCAGCGGGCATCGCTGGGGATGTGTCGCGCCAGGAGTTCGGGCAGCCCGATGCGCTCGATGAAGTGGTTGATCAGGGGCAAAGGCCCCATACGCTCGCTACAAAGGATGAAGCGGGCGGGTGCAGAAGCGAGGGCAGAAGGGAGGGCTTGCACGCCGGACATTCTGGCGGTAGTATTAACGCCAGAAAAACAAATGTCAAGCCCCAATGTCCCGTCGAACCGAAAAGATTATCGAGAGCGCGCTAAAGCGCATCGCCGCCATTCGCGAGAAACTCGGGGCGATGGAGCTGCTGTGCTCGGGCACGCTACTCCAGCGCATGAAGGTGTGCGGCAAGCCTGGATGTCGCTGCGCCAGTGACCCGGCCGCCCGGCACGGTCCGTACCATGAGTGGGGTCACATGCGCGAAGGCCGGCTCGTGCACCGCGTGGTCTCGCCCCAGCAGGCCGAGGTCCTGCGCGGGGCCATTGCCAATCACCGCACAGCCAAGAAGCTCATGAAGCAGTGGGAGAGCGAAACCGAGCGACTCATGGACGCCAACACAGATCGCGCTCAGTAGGCCCGCTCAACGCGCGCGCCTAATTGGGTCCAAATGCGTCGGCCGACCTGCGGAAAGTAAGGCCTTGTCCCCAGTTGTCCTCACTTCGGTCCGGGCACGTTGGGACACTGAAAACCGCGTCATTGCTGGCGCCCCCAGTGTCCCCATACGTTCTTGGCAGGTTGCATAAGGGTCGAGAAATCGAGCGCCATTCGGCGTCGGCCCACTTGTTCGTGGTTGGATCGGATCGCCTCCATAGACGGAGATCACCAGCCTCTTCTGTGGCTTCTAAAAGG
>CAMATU010000348.1 GCA_945861225.1 Klebsiella pneumoniae | reverse complement strand
TGCTCCAGCGCGTGGGACAACATCCGGCTGCACGAGTGGCTGAGCTGACGCCTCGGCAATGGAAGATTCATTTCGCCGATAATCCGCTGCGCTCTGATTTATACGGCCTGCCCACCTAAGCAAGGACGCCGCGTAGTTACCGGTTACGGCCGAACGACGGATCTGCGCGATGGGTACTTTGTGGATCTCGTCATGGCTGACCATCGTGTGGCGCGTGTTGGCGAGGACGGCGTAGGCGATGTGCAACTGCCCAGCATCTCCAGTATCCAGGCGGATGTAGCGGTTTTCACCGGCTTCCATCGCCAGCTCCTCCCAGCGCACACCGGGCGTCACTTGAAATGATTCGTCGCTGAGCAACTGATTCTCTGTCGATAGCGCGTGGATGTTCAGCAGCACAGTGCTGCGCTGGAGCACTGTGTAATGAAGCGCTGCGTTGATTTGGAAAGTCATAGTCGCGATTTTCGCGTGAAACGTGGCAAGTACAAACAGCGAATCCCGGGCGAAGGTTCTTATGTGCGGGGTCGCACTGTCGCCGTGCTCGTTTAGTGTGATCCTATATTCAAATCCAGTCCGCCCGCTGCCGAACTTTGATGCGTGCTTCTAAATAGAGCAACGTTGAAAGGAAATTGAAAGCGACTGGAAACGAATATCCAGCAAAATAGGAGACACTCATGCGCAAGTCATTACTGGCCAGCCTGATTGCGTTGGCCGCCGCAGGTCCAATCGCCTGCGCTGACACCACGTCATCGCAGACGACGACAACTTCAACCACCACCACAGTCAGTCCGGCGAGTCGCGACTATAGCTCCAGCAAGACCGAGCAACGGCTCGATCAAAACGGAAATGTCATTAAGAAAAGCCAGACGTATCAAAGCCCAGACCCGCTCACTGGTGACTCAAGTCTGAAATCTTCGACCACGATTGAGCGTCCCGATGGTACGACGCATACCGTCGAAATCGAGCGCACGACCGATGGCACTTCCAATGGCACGACGGAAGTCGAACGGCGCACAACTACCACACCGAGCCCTTAACATCGCGATCGCTTCTTTTCGCATCAGAGACTCCTTCCCTTCTCGGGGTGGTGGCCTGCTGAATGCCGTACCGGCGTGTTGTCCAGGACGGTCTCCGCGCAGAATTCCACCCTGAGCGTTAGGCGGCGAACGCTGTCCTGCCTTCTCGCGCACGCTTGACGGGGACAAAATCCGCGCCTCTGTACAGATCTTCGTCTGCTAAACCTGCGCAAACGCGACAGGCCAGAGAAAGTAGCGTAGCGAGTACCCTGGCGAGCGCTGGCGGCATGTGGCAGGCTCCGGTGCCAGTACCAAACAACACCACGGGGCAGCGATGAACATCGACATCAGCGGGAGTTGCGCGCACAGATTTGCGCGCGTGAAGGACGCCTTCGCCACCAACTTTACTGCGAACGGCGAGGTCGGCGCGTCGGTTGCGGTAGTCATGAACGGCGAGTTGGTGATTGATCTGTGGGGTGGATTTCAGGACGCCGAGCGCACCACACCGTGGCAGCGCGACACCATCATCAACGTATTCTCGACCACCAAGACAATGAGCTGCCTCGCGCTGCTCGTGCTCGCGAGCCGGGGCTTGGTCGATGTCGATGCGCCGGTTGAAAAATACTGGCCGGAGTTCGGCCAGAGCGGGAAAGGCAATGTGCTGGTCCGTCATCTCCTGTCTCACACCGCGGGCCTGCCAGCGTGGGATCAGCGCATCACAGGAACCGACCTCTACGACTGGTACAAGGTCACTGACCTGCTCGCCGGGCAGTCCACCTGGTGGGAACCAGGCTGGAAGTCCGGCTATCACGGCATCACGCAGGGCAACCTGGTTGGCGAGGTTGTGCGTCGCGTCGATGGCCGCACAGTCGGGCGCTTTTTCGCCGATGAAATCGCGGGCCCGCTGGGGGCCGATTTCCACATTGGGCTCGGTGCCGAGCACGACAGCCGGGTTGCCCTGGTGATCCCCGTGCCGCCGCTGCAGTTTGGCAGCGCTGACGGTTCGCTGCCGCTAGATCGTGATTCCATTCCCTACCGTGCATCCAATCCGCGCCTCCGGGCCGAGCAGTCGTGGGAGATCCCATGGCGACGGGCCGAGCTCCCCGCCGCAGGCGGACACGGCAATGCGCGCAGCGTCGCCCTGGCGCAAGCGGCGGTCTCACACGGCGGGTCGCTGCGCGAAGTCGATCTGCTGTCGGCCAAGACCCTCGAGCGGATTTTCGATGTGCAGGCCGCCGGCCGCGATCTGGTACTCGGCATCGGCGTCACTTTCGGCGTCGGCTACGGTCTCAATTCACCGCGCAATCCCCTCAGCCCGAATGCCCGGGTGTGCTATTGGGGCGGTTGGGGCGGCTCGCTTGTGGTCAACGACGTCGATGCCGGATTCACGCTGGCGTACGTCATGAACCGGATGGGCGAAGGAACGGTCGGCGATGACCGGGCGCACACGCTGCTGCGCGCGTTCTATGCGTCACTCGATAACGCATGAGGGGACTTACGTTTGAGGATTACCGCCGGGCGCTGAGCGGCGGCGATGACCGCAAGGATGCGCAGGCAATGGCATATCCCTAGAATCCGCTCATCACATCGAGGTCGGGACAATGAACAACGACTACCGTCTCCTGCTGCTGACGTCCATATTCACCCCGCGCCGCCAGAACATGGTGGCTGCTGGGGCGTGTGGTGTCAGCCGGTCGTGCAGCGCGCAGCGCGTAGCCACCACGGCGTCACCGTGCACGAGATAGACGAAGAAATCGATCATGGCCCGATCTATCTGGCCGAGCGCTGGGAAGTGCCTGCGACGGCCAGCATTGAAGAGGTATTCCTGCGCAGTGTGGCCGACTGCACCCAAATGCTGGAACGGGTCTGCGCGCGTATCGCGCAAAGCGAGCAGGGGTCACGCTGTTTCACGCCGCTTGCCGAGCAATGGGATGCGCACAATCGGCACACGGCTATCGGCGAGGTTCGTCGCTGGTTCGCGGCGCTCGATTCCCAACATCCTGCGCACCAGGAGCGGGTGTTCCTGAATCACCCGCGCGCCATCATCAACCCGCCGTATTTTGACGACCTGTAGCAGCCTGGAAGCGTAAGGGTACTCAACGCGAGAAAAGGCACGCGGAGTGGCTAAATTAAATCCACGCCGGCACCTTTTCCTCCTTAGCC
>CAMATU010000347.1 GCA_945861225.1 Klebsiella pneumoniae | reverse complement strand
AGCCAAAAGCGCGCGTCACCAATTCAGTATCCAGGTATTCAGTGATCGCCTGAATTTTGCCAGCGCCAAAACGATACACCCAGCAATAGGTGTTGTTGTAAGCCACGCCGCGCTTGGTCATGGCTTCTCCGCGTCCTTGGGCGACCACGAAATCGCCGTCAGCCAGCAGGTTATCGACGTGAATGCGGATATGCCCGTCGACCAGCGCTGCACGAAACTGCGTGAGAAATTCGATGACCGCGGGTTTGCCCTTAAAAGTTTTTGACAACACCGTATGCCCGATGATTGTCCATTGAATATCTTCGGCCAAACTGTTCATCAGCGGCTCGCCATTGCCCTCGGCCAGCTGCTCGAAATTGTGTTGGATGGTTTGCTTGTTATTTGCTGCGTTCATGGCGATTTCCTGTGAGTAATCTAATCGAATAAAGATTAATGCTGGGTGCAAAGTTGGGCCATTGGCAATGCCCAGTCTAAAAAGAAGTTCGGGGCGGCTTGCGCCGCCCCGGGGCCAAAGACCCTATTTGAGGAGCGCGATGGCTTCGCGCCTTAGGTCAGGAGTGTGAAGAACTCTTTGCGGCTGAAGGGCACCTCTATAAATTCGCTGAAGGCGCGCTGGCGGCGTTGCAACCGAGCTCAAAATGCTCATTTACTGTATGTAAACTCCGCTTTTCCGCTCGCTTGCGCCTTGCCATCATCGCCTTGATCGAATTTATAGAGGTGCCCTTAATTAAATCCAACCTCCGCCAAAATCATTCTGGTTTTTTATATACTCGGCGTATGCCTTCCAATGCAGCGCGCGCCGTAACCAAACCTGCCAAAAAATCCCTTGATCGGGATGCCTGGCTCAAAAAGGCCATGGACGTGCTGTTCGCACATGGCATCGCCCAAGTCAAAATCGAAGTGCTCGCGCGCAAGCTCAAACTGACCAAGGGTAGCTTCTACTGGCACTTCAAGAATCGCGATGATCTGCTGCGCTCCATGGTCGATTGGTGGCGCGAAAATCAATTGCGCTTCATTTCCGGCCTCAACCCCGCCGCAGAAGATCCTGCCAGCATGATCAAGGCCGTGATCGAATTCACGCAGCACACCGATGACTCAAGTCACGATATCGCGATGCGCGAGTTTGCACGCTTTAACAAAACTGCCGCCCGCGCAGTCGTCGAAATCGATGAACGGCGCATCGCGTATCTGGCTGAACTTTTTCAAGCCGCCAAGTTCAGCGACGCCGAGGCTGGACTCCGCGCGCGCGCGCTGTATTTCTACCAGGTGGGGGAGTACACCACTTCACTGGCGCTGGACCCGAAACTGCGCGACGAACTGGCCGAGCGGCGCTTTAAGCTTTTAATCTGTCGCCCGCTCGAAGAATAAACCCCATACCTCATCGTATGTTCTTCCATACGCCTCAGTATGGCAAAGTGTAGTGATTTTGCTTTTTGGGTGCAATCCAGGAGAATTTCCTCAACATAACCCATGACCGCGGTCTGTCGCAGCGGACTTTCAGTAGCCCCTGGGAGCAGCGGCGGCTAGGTGACTTTTGCGACCTCCACCAGATTGTCCGAGAAACTTGGCGCATGCCCCATATTGACGAATTCCGCCGAGCTCACAGTATTCACCGTGCCCTGATTAAGCTGCCGCCAATAGCCTAAGGTGGCGACCACCACACCGGCATTCACGTCTGCGGTGATTTGTGCGACACCCGCAAAACTTCCACGATCATTGAAGACGCGCACCATATCGCCTTCCCGGATCGCGCGCGGCGCCGCATCCGTGGCGTTGATCAACACAAACTGCGCGCCTTGGCCTTTGATTTTCTGCTCCATGTTGGCGTAGCAGGAATTCAAAAAGCCGTGGCTCTTCGGCGAGACAATATTGAGCGGATATTTTTTGGCGAGTTCCGGGTTGGTCAGTGGCGATTCACGCGAGGGGACGTAATCTGGCAACGCATCCAGAGGCTCGCCGCCCTGCTTATCGTTGTACATCTGGCGGAACGGGCCGGCCACGAAATTGCCCTGCGCGGCGAGGCTCGCTTTGAACTCGCATTTACCCGAGGGTGTGGGGAATTGTCCTACCCGATGCGGCGCGCGATCATCTGCGCCACCGAGCGCCAAATGGGCATAGCCATGTTGTCGTAGATAGGTGAGATCGATACCGTCACACGCAGGTGAATCCCACGCAATGTAGTGTTCGAGGCATTCGCCGTCCGACCACTTAAACTGCGGATCGGTGTACCCCATGTGCGCTGCCAAGCGCCGGAAGATCTCATAATTTGAAAGTGCCTCACCCGGCGCCTCGACACACTTCTCGTTGTAGGTGAGATAGTTGTGGCCCCAGGACAGGATAATGTCTTCCATCTCCGCACCCATCGCCGCCGGTAACACGATATCTGCATACAGGGCGGTGTCCGAGAGGAAATGATCCGCCACCACCAGGAACAGATCTTCGCGCAACAGCCCTTGCACCACCTTGTCGCACTCCGGGGCTTGGGTCACTGGATTGGAATTCCAACACATCATCGACTTGATCGGCGGGTCCATTGGGATCTCGTTGATCAGATGGCGTCCAATCTGCAAATTGTTCACCACCCGCGTGCCCGGCGGGATCCAGTCAGGGCGACAAATCACGTCGAACTTGTACGGATGTTCCCACACTGGCATCGCGAGGATGCCACCACCAACCTCGCGCCACGCACCGGTTAACGCCGGTAAACAGCACACCGCGCGGATGGTCTGGCCACCGCCATGATGCCGCTCGAGTGCTACCCCGATGCGAATCGCGGCGGGTTTCGCGCCTGAATACTCGCGCGCTAATTGTCGAATGTCGGCGGCAGGAATCCCGGTGATTTCTGCGGCCCACTCAGGAGTGCGTGACTTGGCGCGTGCCGCGAGCTCCGCGAAGCCCTCGGTGTAGCGCTCAACGTAATCGCGATCAAGCAAGTCTTCTTCAATTAACGTATGAATCAACGCCATGGCGAGTGCGCCATCCGAGCCCGGTTTAGGCGCGAGATGCCAATCCGCCTCCTTGGCCGTTTTCGATTTATAGGCATCGATCACCACCACCTTAGCGCCCTGCTTCTGCGCCTCCTTCACAATGTGCCAGTGATGCAGATTAGTGCTCACGCTAGTGCAGGCCCAGATAATGATGTACTTCGAGTGTTTGAAACTCTCGGGATCCATGCCGCCGCTCGGTCCGTAGGTCAGCAGCCAGG
>CAMATU010000346.1 GCA_945861225.1 Klebsiella pneumoniae | reverse complement strand
GCGGCGATGAGCACGGCGCCCAGCCTGGAGCGGAATGTCGTAAACCCGATTTCCACGCCCGCCCCTTTATTCCGATAGCGCGCAGGCGTCATTCCCAATTGCGCGGCTTTTTCGTAGAGGCGGCTGGTTGAGCCAAAGCCCGCGTCGAGCATCGCCTGGGTGACCGTGCCGCCGTCGCCCACGTGATGTTTGAAGCGCGCAATGCGCTGAGCTTCCTGATACTCCCTTGGCGAAACGCCGACGATCGCCTTGAACAGACGCTGCAGGTGGAACCGACTCGTGTTCGCGTGGCGCCCCAGCGCGGCCAGGGTCACCCGTTCGTCGCAATGCGCGGCCAGGTAGTCGCAGGCAGCGAGCACTTTCTCCTGCTGCCGGGTTCGAACAATGGCGGTATTCATGCCCGTCATCTTATGCGTGATCGGGTGCGGGTTCTATCCGAATGTTGCGCCCGGTGAAGCGCCGGCGCCGTGCGCATCCTGCGCGTTCAGGCGAGCGATTTGCGGGCTTTGACGATGGCGGCTTTAACGCGCGCGGGCGCGGTGCCGCCAATGTGGCTGCGTGCCTTGAGCGCGCCCTCGAGCGTGAGCGCGGCGAAAACGTCAGTCCCGATCAACGGCGAGAACTGCTGCAGCTCGGACAGGTTCAATTCGGCAAGATCGCAGCCGCGGCCCTCCGCAAAACGCACGGCCTGGGCGACCGCTTCGTGGGCCTCGCGAAACGGCACGCCTTGCTTGACCAGGTAATCGGCGAGATCGGTCGCCGTGGCGTAACCTTCCAGCGCGGCCTTGCGCATGGCGGCGGCGTTGACCTTGATGCCGCCCAGCATTTCGCCGAACACCCGCAAACTCGCAGTCAGCGTGTCCACCGTATCGAACAAGGGCTCTTTGTCCTCCTGATTGTCCTTGTTGTAAGCGAGCGGCTGACCCTTCATCAGCGTCAACAGCGCGATCAGATGGCCATTTACGCGGCCCGTTTTGCCGCGGATAAGTTCAGGCACGTCCGGATTTTTTTTCTGCGGCATGATCGATGAGCCGGTACAGAATCGGTCAGCGAGATCGATGAACGCAAAGCGCGGATTCATCCAGATGATGATTTCCTCGCAAAAGCGCGACAGGTGCGTCATGACCAGCGCCGCGGCAGCGCAAAATTCGATCGCGAAATCGCGGTCGGATACCGCATCCAGCGAGTTTTCGCACACCGCGTCGAAACCGAGTTCCCGCGCCACCAGCAGGCGGTCGATCGGAAATGTGGTGCCGGCAAGGGCGGCGCTGCCCAGCGGCAGGCGATTGACGCGCTTTCTGCAGTCGGCGAGCCGCTGCGAATCGCGGCTGAGCATTTCAAAGTACGCCATCAGGTGATGCGCGTACGATACCGGCTGCGCGACCTGCATGTGGGTAAAACCCGGCATGATCGTGCCGGTGTGCTGGCTCGCGAGATCGAGCAGCGCGCGTTGCGCGGCCTTGATCAGATTGGCAATCTCGTCGATCGCCGCGCGCAAATACAGCCGTACGTCGGTTGCCACCTGATCGTTGCGCGAACGCGCGGTGTGCAGCCGTTTGCCGGCGTCACCGATGAGCGCCGTCAGGCGGCTCTCGATATTCATGTGCACATCTTCGAGGTCGACCGACCATGCGAAGCTGCCCGCGAGAATTTCGCCGCGAATCTGCGCGAGGCCTTTTTCGATGGCGGCAAGGTCGTCGGCGCCGAGAATGTCGGCCGCGTGCAGCATGCGCGCATGCGCAACCGAACCCGCAATGTCGAATTCCGCGAGGCGCCGGTCGAAGTCGACCGACGCGGTGAAGCGCTTGACGAGTTCCGAAACGGGCTCGTTGAAGCGTCCCGACCACGGCATTGCCGCGTCTTTTTGTTTCTCTTGCGTCACGTCAGGCGCTCTCACATAATCAGGTGGTGAGTATAAATCAAAACGCCAACGCGAGCTCCCTGCCGAACTTCCGCAACCTGGGAATTCTGTTGCGCATCCTGGTGATCGTGGACGGCATGTGCCTGGCCGCGGTGCTCCTGAAAACCACCGATGCGCTCCCGTTGCTGGAGGAGTTGATTGACGTCTCCTCGCTCGTGCAGCCAATACTCATTCTGAGCCTGCTCACGCTGGCGGCGTTCAACGACGCGCTGCATAAGATGCATTACCGATACGCGGTTGCGGCGCTGCTTGCGATAGAACTCATGATCACGACCGCGGTCTATTATCTCGGTCTGCCTCTTTTCAGCGGGATGGGTGCGCTCGGGCGCTACTGGGTATTCACCGTGCTCATTACCGGCATTCTGATCGGCTATTTTGAGTTGCGCGGGCGCGCGCTGTCGCCTGCGCTGACGGAGGCGCGGCTGCAGGCGCTGCAGGCGCGCATCCGGCCGCATTTCCTGTTTAACAGCATTAACGCCGTCCTGAGCCTGATGCGGCAAGAACCGCGCCGGGCAGAGCAGGCGCTTGAAGATCTGGCCGATCTCTTTCGCGTGCTGATGGCGGATAATCGCCAGTTGACGCCAATCGCGCGCGAGGTGGGTCTTGCCAAACAGTATCTCAGCATCGAGTTCCTGCGGCTTGGCGATCGGTTGCAGGTTGAGTGGGATGTCGTCCACATGCCCGCGGACGCCATGATCCCGCCACTGGTGCTGCAGCCGCTGCTGGAAAACGCCGTATATCACGGCATTGAACCGCGCACCGAGCCCGGCACCATCCAAATCCGGATCGCCCGCGACGGCGGCCAGATAAAGCTGAGTTTGAGCAATCCCTATCGTCCCGATGGCGATCACCATGCCGGCAACCGGATGGCGCTCGCGAATATCCGCGAGCGGCTGGCGTTGCATTTTGATGCGGAAGCCAGTATCAAGACGATGGCGATGGACAATACCTATGAGGTGCTCATTGTGATTCCGTATCTGAAGGCGGGAGCCTGATGGCGGCCGATCAGGCGCTGCGCGTGCTGGTCGACGACGACGAGGCGCCCGCGCGCAACCGCCTGCGCGATCTGCTTGCCGATTGCGCCCTCAAGATGGCGCTGGAAATCGCCGGCGAAGCCGCGAACGGCCGCGCGGCGATCGAAATGCTGCCGGCGTGCGAGGCCGACGTGGTGCTGCTCGACATCCGGATGCCGGAAATCGACGGCATTGAAGTCGCGCAGCACATTCAGAAACTCGACGAGCCGCCGGCAGTCATTTTTACCACCGCCTATGACGCCTACGCGCTCAAGGCCT
>CAMATU010000345.1 GCA_945861225.1 Klebsiella pneumoniae | reverse complement strand
GTCCTGCCGCCAGCTCGGCTTCTGTTTTCAGGGCTGCAAGATGGGCGCGAAGTGGTCAACCCTCTACACCGAAATTCCCGCTGCGATGGCCACCGGCAATTTGGAGTTGCGCACCCGATGCCACGCGAGTCGCATCGAGCACGACGACCAGGGCAGGGTTACCGGGGTGGTTTACTTTGATGCTGAAGGACATGAACAGCGCCAGCTCGCGCGCGTGGTGTGTGTGGCGGGTAATGCGATCGAAACGCCGCGTCTGTTACTGATGTCCGCCTCCAGCAAGTACCCCGACGGCCTTGCCAATTCGTCTGGTCAGGTCGGGCGCAACTACATGCGCCACACTACGGGTTCTGTGTATGCCGCGTTCGACGAGCCGGTGCACATGTACCGCGGAACGACCATGGCCGGCATCATTACCGACGAAGTACAGCACGCGCCGGCGCGCGGTTTTGCGGCCGGGTATGAGCTCGAAACAGTATCCGTGGGATTACCGTTCGCGGCGGCTTTCATCGCGCCTGGCGGCTGGGGCCCGGATTTCGCTTACTTCATGGATCACTATGCGAATCTTGCCGGCATGTGGATCGTCGGCGAAGACATGCCCCAGGCCACCAACCGCATCACGCTGAACGAAACGGTGAAAGATCAATGGGGGCTGCCGGCGCCGCACGTACATTACGACGATCACGCAAACGACGTGGCCATGCGTGAACATGGTTTCAAACAGGGCACTGCACTGTATGAAGCAGTCGGCGCGAAGCGCGTGTTCCGCACACCGCCCTATCCTTCCACGCACAATCTCGGCACCTGCCGCATGAGCGCGAAGCCCGCCGAGGGCGTGGTGAATGCGCATGGCCAAGCACACGACATCGCAAACCTGTTTGTTTCCGACGGCAGCCAATACACCACCAGCGCCGCTGTTAATCCCACGTTGACAATCGTCACGCTCGCCATTCGACAGGCTGAATATATTGCCGCGCAGATGACTGCGCGTACGCTTTGAAACTGGCGGCATAAATCGACACCGAATTGCCTGGGAGATAGGCCAGCACCGCGCATTCTGCCGCGCGTACTTTCGGCTGCGCTCGGCTCTCTGCTATGCGACGGCGTTATCGAAATGAGGTTCTGTATGCGTAGCGCAGCCTGGTACTCGCGATTTGCAAAGGCCGCCTCGCATTTCTGTGGCCGCCCGCGCGTGTTCTCCCTGGCGGTTGGCGTGATCGCCGTGTGGATTGTCACTGGTCCGCTATTCGACTTCAGCGATACCTGGCAGCTGGTCATTAATACCGGTACTACCATCATCACTTTCTTGATGGTCTTTCTGATTCAGAACACCCAAAACCGCGATACCGAAGCGATTCAGGTGAAACTTGATGAATTGATTCGGGCCACGCAGGGCGCACATAACGCGCTGTTGGACCTGGAAGAGCTGGAACAAGACAACCTGGATAGCTTCCGCACCAAGTATCAAGCGCTCGCGTCGGCGGCCAGGGTTGAACTTAGTCGCGGTATGCAGGATACCGGCACACCAGAACCGTGAGTACCGAGTGGCGCGAATGCGGGGGTCGCTTAAATTGCTGTGCCGTTCTTAGGTAGCGGGGAAAGCCCTGCGGGCAACTTGTTGAATTTGGTGGGCCATGAGGGACTCGAACCTTCAACCTACTGATTAAGTAGTCAGAATTTTAATCTGCATTGATAAGATATTAAGAGATCCATAAAGATCTAGGGACACTTCTGGGGACACTAAATTCTGCGCGTGACCCCGGACTCGGGATTTCAGGTTTTGACGAGACTCACCCATCACGCCGATTCCGCTGATCGACTTTGCGCAAATGAATTTCGCGCATCACACCCTAAGCACGCGCGTGAGCAAAGGGCGCAATGAATCAGCGGATCCAGTGAAGCGGGGAGATTAGGGCGTCATGCTGACGATTGCACGGAATCTTCGCGCGGCATGGTTGAATACGGATATGGACGATGACGAGTGAATCAACGGTGCAATCGGCGGGACTATTGCAGGATAGGATTTGCCCCTACTGCAATCACCAGTTGAACGCCGAGCCCAGAGACGGCACGCCTTGTCCTCGTTGCGGTGGTGAGGTCTACATCCGAACCACCCCGAGCGGATTCCGGCCCCTCATGACCTCGCTGCACAAGCACCTGCTGGCGCAGCACTGGCCGCCATATCTCACCCGTGAGCAGTGCCTGAGGATTGCGGGCGTGTATCAGCTCGGGACTGATGCGCTGGAGCGCGAACTGAGGCTAGGCGCACGCCATGACACTGAGGCGGCGTTGATGTTGCTCGCAAGCGTGGCGAGCCGGCGCGTCACGATAGGCAACGCGGGCAAGGAGAAGGCGCTGCAGCAGCTCACCCGCATGGCCGGCAGGATGGACTTTCCCCTGCCTATCGCATTTCGTTGCCATTTCGTTTTAATCAGAGAGTACTCAAGTTCCCCCCGTTATTTCCGTTAAAGGATTTAACCGCCCTTGGGATATCTGATGAGCAGCGCACTCACTCACAGCAAAAAATGGAAATCACTCACTTTCCGGCAACGTTTGTGGCTGGTCTTTGCCGTCAACATGCTGGTGCTGGCTAGTGTCGGCCTTGACGCTTTTGTGTCTTTGCGCCATGCGACACAATCCACCGCCACCGTAACGCAACTCAGCCACTTGCAAAAAATCCAGCAAAACCTCGATATGTACCATGACAGCCTGCGGGCTCAAGTCATGGCGGCCGTGTTGCTGGACAGCTCCTTCAGTTGGGACAGGTCGGAATTCATGGAAGAATTCAAGCAAGACTCCAGCCTGTTCCGCGCGGCGCTGCAGACCATTTCAGCCCTTGATGGTGGCGCTGTCATCAATGAGTCCGTGGCCCGGGTAGTGCCGGTCGCCTATCAGTATATTGAACTATCCAGCCAACTGATCCAGCTACCGCAGTCTGACATCGGCAACATATCTGATTCCATTGACGAGTTCAGGACACTGTTCCTGGAACTGAAGGCGCAGCTAGCTGAGCTTACCATCCACATTGCGGAGACCATCGGCGAAGCTGAGACTACTGCCAAGGTCAGGGCGACCCAGAGCGAGCAGAACATGTTGCTTACCCTTGCATGCGCCGCAGCTCTTGTCCTGGTGTCGAACCTGCTGGTTTCCAGATCGATCAGCCGTTCAATTGCGTCACTGGTGAAAGTTTCCCGATTCTTTGCCAATGGCCAGTTCGATCACAAGGCGGAGGTAAACTCGCAGGATGAAATG
>CAMATU010000344.1 GCA_945861225.1 Klebsiella pneumoniae | reverse complement strand
ACATAGGCCGGGATTTTGCGGTGGATGGCATCGCGGACCACGCGACCTGTCGGCGTTGGTTTGATGTCGAAAGGGCCAATTGGCGTAGAGGGATTGACGATTACCGCCGGTAGGCCGCGTGACGTGACAAGCTCTGCGACAGCCTGTTCGGCCAGAAATTTTGAGCGCTTGTAGTGGCCGATCATGGTCGACAGCGCAGAGGGCGTGTCTTCATCGGCCGGCACGCTACTGCCGGTCAGGCCAAGGGTTGCAACACTGCTGGTGTACACAATACGAGGGATTCTTGTCGCTAACGCGGCTTCCATGAGGTTGCGCGTGCCGTGGACATTGCTGTCGTATAAATCCTGGGTGCGCCGCGCCCACAGCCGATAATCCGCTGCCACATGGAATAGGCCGCCTACATTCTCACAGGCGCGCAGCAGGGTGGCTGGTGCACGCAAGTCCCCTTCGATGATCTCCACCTCGAGACCAGTGAGATTGCGGCGGTCACTGCCCGGCCGAACCAGGACGCGCACTTCCTCGCCGCGTGCAAGCAACTGGCGGGCAACCACGCTACCGACAAAGCCGGTGGCGCCCGTGACCAATATTTTCAAGCGCCGCGCCTCACGGCGATCTGCGTCGCAGGGCGACGAATTGGCCAAGGACAATCATGAAAGCCAATGGGGCGCCAAGCGCCGCCGCCTTCAGGAACCACACGAGGCCGCCACTCAAGGTTACCAATGGCAATAGATAGAGGATGTCTTCGGCCTCAAAGCCCGCAAGGTGCGGTTGCGTCGTCGCGACCTTGCCGTGCGCGTTCTCGATCACATTACGCAGGTGGAAAATACCGGCTACCGCGAGCCCCGCTGCGAGCCCCATGCCTACCGCGGCGTGTCCCAGCGCGGATTGCAGACCCCACCCAATGCACACGAAAAGACCGATGGTCACGAAGGCATCGGAAAGCAGATCGTATTGATGACCGAAGTGACTGGTCTTGCCACTCATGCGCGCCAATTCACCGTCGGTGTGATCCAGGAAATTCGACAGCACGACCACTAACGCCGCCAGATTCGGTGCGGTGCCAGCCGCGAAGAGATAGGCACCGTAGCTACCCACCGCCAGGCGAATAGTCGTCAAGACATTGGGGCTGACCGGGGTGTCACGCAACGGGCGCACCAGCGCCGCGGCCAGACGTGCGTCCCAGGGTTTGGTCGAGGCTTTGGCGGTACGCACTACACTCCTTCGGTTTTGTGGTGAGCCCAGTCGGCGCTTGCCATGAGGGCGGCGGCCGCGCGCAGTTGACGCAGCGCACGACCATACCACCACGCGAGCTGCAGGAGCGCGACGAGCTCCCACGGTCGCCGAATTAGCGTGCGCAGGACGCGGGTGACGGGGTGTGCGGGATCTTCAAGGGCGGCCAGCGCGCTGCGTGGCAGGGTGCAGTGCGCGGGATCGATAATTGCCCGAATCGCGATGAAAGGGACCTGGTGGGCCTGAGCTAGCGCCGCGATCACTGCGGATTCCATATCGACCGCCGCACAGGAAAACTCGGCAGCCAGCGCCTGCTTGTCAGCGCGTTCGGCTACTGGGTATTTACTGGTTAGTCCGTCACAGGAAACAGGATCGAGCGCACGTAGGCAGGCATGAAGCTGTGCTCTCAGCGCTGGATCGGTCGCGAAACTCTCGCCGCTGTCAGCATCCACGCAGCGCACATAAAGGACGAGCGAGCCGGTTTTTAAGTTCGGCGCCAGCGCACCAGCAGTACCCCATGAAATCAGGCCTGCAACACCCCGGTCGAGCAACTGCTGCGCACTGCGCAGCGCAGCCGCGGGGCCAGCGCCACTACACCGCAAATCCCACTGCGCGGTTGATAAGCGACAACTGGCGGCTTCGGCAGGGAGCGCGGCGATTACGCCGAAGACCCGGGCATTCATAAGCCCGGACTTTCGCTCATGTCGAGAGAGTTGGAGCATCGGCGTACGTGGTTGCCCGTCGTTGCACGCGAATGTGAAGCAACCCAGTGAAATAATTTCGCGTAGCGCACTTTATTTATGACTGGCTTAGCGAATGCTGGGCTTCCATTCCCTCAATGAAGGTCGGGCCTTTCGCCAGCACGTGGTGTTGCGGTAAACCCAGTGACGCGGCATTGAATAAGGCCGTGAGCAGGAAGTCATGGCGGGCACCAACACTGGTGGCGAGTACGGTCGTTTTCACCGCGCGCCGCGAAATCTTGACGTCCTGCGCATTGACGAACAGCGGATTTGCATGAATTTTGCGCAATGTCAGCACGGCCATGCCAAGTGCCCACAAGCAGAATTTTCGGATCCCGATTTCCTCGCTCGGAATCATCAAGGTAAACCGCAGCGCATTGCGCAGATGGCCATGCGTGATGGCGACAAGTGCGCGAATCGCCGCGGTGAACTCGTGTCCGCCCTGGCCGGGTTGCATTTCGCTCAAGCGCAAACCCTGACGCGCGAATTCGGCGCGGGGCAACCAGCACGCGCCGCGGGCGCGATCCTCCCAGATGTCTTTCAAAATATTGGTCATTTGCAGACCCTGACCAAAGGAGACCGCCAAGCGCATCAGCGCGGGCCTCTGTGCCAGCAGCGCAGGGCAGAATTCGCAGAACAGCTCAGTCAACATCTCGCCGACCACCCCAGCCACGTAGTAACAGTAGCGATCCATCGCGAGCTGATCGGCCACGCCATCCAAAGTCTCCTGACCTTGATAGAACACCATGCCATCGATCATCACGCGGACGCAGCGCGCCACAGCGGCTTGCTGCGACGAACTCAGCGAATGGGTGATGCGCAAGACAGTCGGCGTATTGCTGATCAACTCGCGCTCGGCGGCGGAGTTGTGCGGTGCCAGGCGCGGGGCGAGTTCACGGGCAAAGGCGGTGCTGTCGGTTTGCGCGCTGACTGCGCTGAAAAATTGCTGAGAATAGTCGCGCTTTTCGGTGAACGAGAGCGCAGCGTCGTCTTCGATGGTGTCCGCGATCCGGCACAGCAGGTAGGCGTTCGCGACGGCGCGGTAAAGGGCGGGTGGCAACACAGGGATCGTCAGGGCAAAGGTTCTAGAGACCCCTTGCAGAATCTTTGCCTGATAAGCGTCATCGCTAAAAATAACGCGCACTCCTCGCCACGGTCTTAGGTTCCGTCACGGACGGCGGGAATTGAGTATGGTCGGGGTGACAGGATTCGAACCTACGACCCCTGCCTCCCGAAGGCAGTGCTCTACCAGACTGAGCTACACCCCGACTGAATCTTTCACGCATGAA
>CAMATU010000343.1 GCA_945861225.1 Klebsiella pneumoniae | reverse complement strand
CGCGTGCGCAGCGGCCGTGGACAACACGTGGAATTGGCGATGCTGGATGCGACCATCGCGTATCTGTGGCCGGAGGGGATGATCAATTTCACACTGGTCGATAGTCAACACGATGTGCGTGTCGGGCAGGTCGCGCAGGATCTCGTATTTAAGACGCAGGACGGCTACATCACCGCAGGTGCGATGTCGGATGATGAGTGGCGCGGCATGTGTACCGTGCTGCGACGGCTGGAGTGGATCGACGATGCGCGCTTCAAGACCACCGCCGCGCGCTTTTCCAATGCGCGTGAGCGAATTGCGGCAACCGCCGAAATCTTTGCCACCGGCAGCAGTGCAGAGTGGCTCACACAACTGGACCGGCACGGCGTGCCATGTGCACCGATTCTGAGTCGCGCAGAGACCTTGCGGCATGAGCAGGTGCTGGCAAACGATTTGATTCGCGAGTACGAGCATCCGGCGCTTGGCCGCGTACGCCAGCCACGACCTGCGGCCCGCTTCGAAGGCGTCCACTTTAATCGGCAGCCGATCGCACCGCGCCTCGGCGAGCACAATCCGGCATTACTGGCCGAACTCGGCTATACGGATCACGAGGTCGACGAATTTATTCGGCAGGGCGTGATTCCTGCCATTTAACCTGCCAACCCCAACCTGGAGCCCATTATGATCAAAACCCAAACCGAGGCGCTGAGTGACGCGGTACAGCTGTATCTCGATCTCATGTACGACTGCGATGTAAGCAAGTTTGACCGCGTGTTTGCGGCCACTGCCCAGCTGCACGGCTTTCGCGAAGGCAAGCTGACGTGCTGGGGCGCAGCGCATTACAAGGAAGTGTTGGCCGGCCGCCAGTCGCCGCAGGCATTAGGTTCGCCGCGCGAAGAACACTTGCTGCTGCTCGATATCACGTCGTCCACTCAAGCGCTCGCCAAGGTGCGCGTGCGGATCAACGACATGGTGTTCGTGGATTACCTTTCCTATCACAAGATAGACGATGCGTGGCTCATTACGTCGAAAGCCTATCACCGGGAAACCTGATTTCGTCGCCACGGGGGTATTCGAGGATATCCGTTGTGGGATTTTTCCTAGGGATGCTGCCGAGTCGCTTACGCGTTTACTCGGCTACCAACCCGGCGTTAGGATTAGCGCTGGATTCAACCGGAGATATAAATCATGGCCGCAGTTTTACAAGAACTAAACCCCATCAAAGTGCTCGCAGGCGCCGCTTCGCAGGCAGCCTGGATCGACTGTGGTCCGGGAATTCAAATCAAGGTCCTGGCCGTCGATATGGAGCACCACTCAGTGCAATACCTTGCGCGTACGGGGCCTGGGCATAATCCCGGGATCCACCGCCATAACGCAGATGCCTCCATCTTCATTCTTGAGGGCAGCGTAAAAAATCTCACCACCGGTTGCGAGTTTGGTCCTGGAGACTTCTGTTTCCAACCGATCGGTGATGTTCACGAAGAGGTGGTTGGGCCGCAAGGCGTGGTGTCCTACGTCTCACAACGCGGTGATAGTGATCTCTTAATCGAGTTCATGGACAAGACGGGCGCTGTCGCGGAGAAGTACAGCGTGTCGGATTTCGCCCGCATGCTCTGACGGTAGCGGCGTCACCGCGACGTCTAAATAACCCGCACTGTAGGTCTGACAAACGCATGATTCGACGCGGCATTCGTGGATACCGACAGCTTCTATCCCCGTCATCCCGGAAAGTGCGTAACACTTATCCGGGATCCATCTTGTCCTTCTGGCGCCCTTGGATCCCGGGTCTACGCGGCTAATGCCGCTTCGCCCGGGATGACGACCCTAAAAATTTTCACCACATATCGCGTTTTGTTTCCATTGCAGTGCGGGCTATTTAGGCGTGAAATCGGCATTCAGCAGGCCCCGCATGGGGCCTTTTCAATTCTCACTAATGTCACACTTGGGGAGCACTCGTCATGTTTAAAGCGACCAAAGGTAAGCTGCTACCGACCGCGATGGTGGGCTCTTTTCCCAAGCCGTCCTGGTTCAATCAGAGCCTCCATGGCCGACCATTCAAAGTAGCGATGGGCGATTCGCAATATCGCGAACAATACCTCGATTCGGTGGCGGCCTGCGTCAACGAACAGGAACGGGCCGGCCTCGACATTCTGACCGACGGCGATACACGTTTTGATCTGGAAGTAGGCGGGCGTTCGTGGTTTTTTTATACGATTGAGCGGTTGAATGGCATCAGCGGTTTTCGTGACAAGTCTCATTTTCTCGACTACGCGGAATTTAAACCTGGCCACATCCTGTATGAAGTCCAAGAGGCCTACCACCCGCCTGCGGTCACCGGCAAGATTACGCGCGGGCCATTGCATTTCACTGCGATTTGGAAGACCGCACAAAAGATGACCTCGAAACCGCTTAAGTTCGGCACCATCAGCGCAACGTGTCTGCCGATGATGCTCTGGAATGAGCACTATAAAAACGATGAGGAGATGATCTGGGATATCGCTTGCGCGCAGAACGAAGAACTCAAAGAACTGGCGGCTGCGGGCTGTCCCGTGATCCAGATGGAGGAACCACCGCATCACTTTGCTTGCTGCACACACCCGCCGGCCACTGAAAAGTCACTCGAGTTCTACACCAAAGCCTTCAATCGCGAGATCGAGGGTGTCAAAACAGAGATCTGGGCCCACACCTGCTGGGGCAACCCGAATCAGCAGAGTTTTTATTGGGAACGCCCGTCTTACGAACGTTCACTGCCCTATCTCCTCGCGTTGAACGCCGATGTGCTCGGCCTTGAATGCGCCAGCAATGAGGGGCGTGATCTGCAGCTCCTCAAACACGTGAAGACCCGCAAAAAAATAGCCATCGGAGTCGTAGACCACACGCGCACGACCGTCGAATCGCCGCAACTGGTCGCTTCGATCATTCGCAAAGCACTCGAACACGTCCCGCCGGAACGTTTGATCGTTTCCGCCGATTGCGGCTTTGGTCGCGAAGGGCTGTCGCGGCGTATCGCGCAGTACAAATGTATCGCACTCGTGCTGGGCACGAATATCGTGCGCAAAGAACTTGGTTTGGATCCGGTTTATGTGCGCGCTGCGGATCCGAAGTTTGCCTTTCGCGAGGATTGAAGCTGGCAGCCTTTCAGACTTGAGAGGAAGCTGCTACAGCGATGGGAGCGCGGTCTGCATTCACGCGCATTTTCGTTGGAGATGCGGGCACCCTGTTCAACCTAAATGGCCCGCACTGTATGACCGTAGGAGCGGCTTTAGCCGCGAGGGGCGATTCAGCGCTGTTC
>CAMATU010000342.1 GCA_945861225.1 Klebsiella pneumoniae | reverse complement strand
AATCGAGCAACTCCTCAACAAATGTGGCTGCGCGCGCCGGATTATGTGGCCTGATGAACTCACCGATTG
Organism: Klebsiella pneumoniae; assembly: GCA_945861225.1. Classification (GTDB taxonomy): domain Bacteria; phylum Pseudomonadota; class Gammaproteobacteria; genus CAIKBL01. The sequence continues at coordinate 3,231 of CAMATU010000342.1, read as the reverse complement.
CAACCAAATCGGCTTTGGCTGCTGCAGTGATAAAGACTTTCATCCAGGCGAATTGTCGGCCTTATTTGCAAAGCGCGTCCGTAACTCGGAGCGCACCGCATCAGTATCCTGAACGCGACCGGACTGGGCATCTGCCACCCCATGCGCAATTGACATATCCAGCGCTACGAGACGCCGTTCGCGTTCCATCCAGCCACGTAAAGCGTCGCGGATCACTTCGCTGTTCGAGCCGTAAATGCCGGTTTTGACCTTGTCGCGGATAACCTTGACCATCTCGACGGGTAAGGTGATAGAAAGTTTTTCGGCTGCTTCCAAAGCATTCTCCTGTCGTTTCAAGTAGTAGTGGGAAATACTACTTAATACTACTAGCACGCTCAGACAGCTCCGTAAACCAGTTTCTGCATTTACCTGAACGGGAGCGATGCGGCTGAGAAGTCTAGCGCGCGCCAATGTCCTAAATGCCGTCACATTCCCCCACGCGACCCAGGTGTTCCGTGATCCTCTATCGGGGACACCCAATGAATTCCGAACTCGCAAACGTGCCCTGAGGTCCGGGCAAGCGCCCCGACCGATGGCTCGAGCCGCTTAGGTTCCCCGGTGAGTCAGGCTGACTGGCGGTCGATGCTAGATTCGAATAGAGATTCGATCGTTCGTACTGTCCGAGTGCTAGGCCAAGTCTTACACTGCTGCCATGTTCAGCCAGCGTTTTGATCGCCAGATATTCCTGACCGAGCACGCTCGGCAGCGTATGTTAGAGCGCGATATCGCAGATGAAAGACTGGTAGATCTAATTGAATCAGTTGAAATTCGCCACCAAGATGAAACCCGGCTGTGGATCACGAAATCCCATACTGATCGACAGGATAACTTGTTGTGTGCGGCGGTAGTGCTGGAAAATCAGCTGGTCGTAAAAACCGTTATGCATCATTTGGAGATCAAGTAATCGGGGGGAATCCACATGCGAACAACCTATTACGAAGCGGACGACATACTGGTGGTTCATGTATCGGATAAACCGATTGCCCGTGAAACATCCCAGGACTGGAATACCAATATCAGTTTTGCCGAGGACGGTACTGTAGTGGAGATTGTGTTGTTGGATGCGCGTTCGCGTGGCGCATTTCCCTTTCATCAGCAGCAGTCGCATGCGGCATGATAGGTGACAGCAAAGCTGGGACTGATTGCGGACGAAAAAAGTCAGAGACACTCACAGAATTAACAGTAACCTAACCCCTGATCCCCATGTACACCCAATGCCCCAACTGCCAAAGCCTGTTCCAAGCCAACGCGCAAAATCTGCGCGTGGCGATGGGCATGCTGCGCTGTACGCATTGCGCCACTGTCTTCAATGCCCTCGCTGCCCTCAAGGACGAACATGAAGTAGAGCCGGCACAGGCTGAGAATGTCGGGGAGCAGCTGCCTACGCGCGATTTCGGCGACGCCGTCGTTATCGATCCCGCCTACCTCGCCAAGCACGAGGTCTATCGTGACGCACTCGAATCCACCCGACCGCCGATCGCCGCCGATACGCCTGATCGACTACTGCCCCCCACTAAGCCAACGCCCGTTGTTCAGCGCCCTGCCGAGCGCATCGCTGAGCTCGCAGCTTTACCTTCACCAGACGCGACGCCGGAAACCCCAGAAGAAACAGCGGCGCAGGAAGTCGCCCACAAAACCTCAGCATTCAGTGATTTCCTGCGCACTATTCTCGGCCAAACCACCAGCCTTGCTATCCGCAATTTAAGTCGCCATCGCCGCCGCACGGCGCTCGCGATGGGGGCGATTGGGTTCGGCATCGCGGCGTTGATCCTCGCCGGTGGCTTTGCCGAATGGATGGTGTGGGCCGAAGGCGAATCCGCGATCCATTCGCGGCTCGGCCATATTCAAATTGTGAAGCGCGGCTTTTATGAGAAAGGGGTGGCAGATCCCTATGCCTATCTCATCGCGGACAATGCCATTAACACTAAGGGCCTCGCCTCTCTCGCGCATGTGAAGACGGTGGGCTCGCGACTGAACTTCTCCGGCCTGGTCTCCAAGGAAGATACGACGATAAGCTTTCTAGGCGAAGGCGTAACCCCGGAAACAGATGCTGATCTCGCCAAAGAGATCTATGTCCATGCTGGGAAACCTCTGGCCACGAACGACCCTGCAGGCATCCTCCTGGGTAAGGGGCTGGCCGCGAGCATCGGTGCGAAGGTTGATGATGAACTGGTGCTGCTCACCAACGATAAAGACGGCAAAGTTTCTGCCGTGGACGCGCGGGTGCGCGGGATATTCCATACGGCCGTTAAGGCCTACGACGATGTCGCGCTGCGCGCGCCAATCGCGCTCTCCCGCAAACTGCTGAAAGTAGACGGTTCGCACCAACTGCTTATCCTGCTGGACAAAACAGAACAGACTCCGAAGGTCCTCAAGATTCTGCACGGACTGGTCCCCGCCAAGACCACCAACCTGCAACTGGTCCCCTGGATCGATCTGGCAGAATTCTACAAGGCGGTGGTCGATCTCTTCGCGGCGCAGACCAGCTTTGTGAATGGCATTATCGCCATCATCATTATCATGAGTATTTCAAACACGCTGGTAATGAGCGTGATGGAGCGGACTTCAGAAATCGGTACTTTGATGGCAGTAGGTTACCCGGGGCGCCGGATCATGCGCTTGTTCGTGACTGAGGGATTCATTCTCGGCGTGCTGGGGGGAATCGCCGGCACCGTCGTCGGGCTCGGGATTGCGGCACTCATTTCCCATGTGGGAATTCCGATGCCACCAGCGCCTGGCATGGACGAAGGCTTCATGGCGTATATTCGCGTTACCTCGAAGATCGCCTGGAGTGGATTTTTGATCGCCGTGGTCTCGGCTGTGATCGCGAGCTTGTATCCAGCCTGGAAAGCCTCTCGCCTCGAAATCGTTGACGCTTTACGTCGCGCGCGGTAGTCGCAATGCCAATCGATTTAATGACTTTTAGATTCGCGCTGCGCAATCTGTTCCGGCAGAAGGGCCGCACGGCGATGACCCTGGCCTCGATCATCTTTGGCGTGGTGGGCCTGATTTTGAGCGGCGGCTTTGTGGAAGATGTGTTCATTCAATTGCGTGAAGCGACCATCCACTCGCGACTCGGTCATATTCAAATCTACAAGCAGGGCTATCTGGCGAACTGGACCAAGGAGCCTGGCAACTATTTGATCGAATCTCCCGCGAAGCTGCAGGAGAAAGCCAGCGCGATCCCCGGCG
>CAMATU010000341.1 GCA_945861225.1 Klebsiella pneumoniae | reverse complement strand
ATGTGGAAGACGGCAAGGACGTGCTGCTCGAGCTCTACGCAGCGAATGCCGAATACTCCGCCGATGCGCTGGAAGGCATTTACGCGCGCCTCAATAAATTCAGCGACAAGGTGTTAGGCACACATCTCTCGGATGAGCAGGCCGCGGAGGTGCTGTCCGAGATCGCACAGGAAGAAGATCTCAACGGCTATATTCGGCGCAATCTCATGGATACCCGACGCGCGACCTCGGCCCTAATGCGCGGGCGGGTGTTGTCTCCTGACCAGTTCGAAGCGGCGCGTCAGATCATGCGGGATATCGACTCGCTCGACAGCCACACGGGCTTTCTGTTTGATAAATTGAATTTCCTGATGGATGCCACCGTGGGCTTCATCAACATTAATCAGAATAAAATCATCAAGATTTTTTCCGTCGCTTCAGTGGCACTCCTGCCACCGACTTTGATCGCGAGCCTCTACGGCATGAATTTTCGATTCATGCCGGAACTCAACTGGCAGTTCGGGTATCCCTTTGCGCTCGGCGTGATGGCGCTTTCGATTGCCGCGCCCTTCTGGTACTTCCGGCGTAAGGGCTGGCTGAAGTAGAGCGAGCTCCGCAGGCCTGGTTACCCGCCGGGCCCGTCGATCATGATGTAGCCGATGAGGTCGCCGACATTGCGCTGTAGGTCATCCAGCATATCGTAGAGGACATAGCGCAAGGCGAGTACGCCGACCACCGCCTGCTGGTCGTCGACGACGACCAGGTGACGGATATGATTTTCGCGCATCAGGGCGGCGGCCTTGGCCACCGAGGTATTCAAGCTCACCGACATCGCTGGACTGGACATGATGTCGCGCACGCGCGTCGTTTTCGGATCCCGTTCGGCGGCCACGATTTTCTGCAGCACGTCACGCTCGGTCACCACCCCAATTAGCTTCGCGCCATCAAGGACGGCCGCAGCCCCACCTGACGTTCGGTGAGCGCACGCGCTGCGCCTAGTGCCGAGTCATTCGGGGCGACTATCAAGGGCGGCTTGTTGCCCAGCCGAATCAGAGCCATAGCAGTTCTCCTGGTGAAAGGGGATGGCCTATCCTACCGGCGTGCGCCGGGCTGCGGAAGCCTGCCGTTGTATGGCGCGGCGGCACTGAAGCCCTCACGCGCGCAGCGGCGCTTTACGGCTCGAAAATATCGCACCGGAGGCCACGCGGCTGCCGCGGACGACTAATAAAACGATATCGCCGGCTTCAATTCTCACGTCCTCGCCGGGATGGAGGATGTTCTGGCCGTTACTGCGGTCGATTTGCACGATGAAAAATGCACCGCGCCCGCGCAGTTCGGCGTCGCCGACAGTCTTGCCGGTCATTTCGCCATCGACGGTCGCGTTGACGACTTCAAGTTCCAGCCCGAATTCGTGCAGCCCACGCTTCATTTCACTCATCTGCGCCGAATCCGCGACAAAGCGCGCAGTGGACGGATAGAGAATTAATTCTGCGATCCGCTCCGCACCGATGTGCGTCGGCAGGACCACCTTGTCTGCTCCGGCGTGGAAAAGTTTGCTTTCAGTGGTGGGTGCTTCGCCGCGCGCGATAATTTCGACCGTGCGATTCAGGCTGCGCGCGCTGAGCGTAATGAAAACATTGGCTGCATCGTCGGGGAGCACGGTCGCCAGTACCCTGGCGCGTGCGATCCCCGCCGCGCGCAAGGTGCTTTCCTCGGTCGCGTCGGCCGTTAGGCAAAGCAGGCCTAGCGCCCGTGCGTCTTCGCTTTTCTTGGTATCGCGCTCGATGATCACGAAGTCGCCCCGCGCAGCTTCCAATTCCTTCGCGAGCTGCACCCCGATACGGCCGTAGCCGCAAATGACGACATGATTATTCAAACGGTCGATCTGTGATTGCATGCGATCTAACCCTAACATTTTGCGAAGCTGAAACAGCGTGAACACCTGCACGAGCGCGCCAGTCAGCACAATCATGCCGGTGCAGCCGAGCACCATGGTGCCAGTGGTGAGCGCGCGAAGGTAACCGGTATCGATTGGGCGGACTTCGCCATAGCCGACCGAGAACACGGTAAGTGTGACCATGTAGGCGGCATCGCTGATGCTCCAACCAGCGGCGACATAGCCGAAGGTTGCGATAATGAACACGATCGCCACGAACACCAAAGTGCCGATGAGGGTACGCATCGGCGATCCAAGCAGCCCTTCTGCGCCTGACGAATGCACATTCTTGGAGTCCATCTTGATCAATCAGGGCCCTGAAGCATTCCCCAATGGTAACAAGAGCGTAGCCTCGTGGCCCGACGGATCTCGTATACTCGCCCGCTCGAACCACCAGAAGCGGAGCGCACCCCATGGACCTAGGCGTCATCATTTTTCCGACCGATAAGGCCATTCAGCCAATTGAACTCGCTCGTGAGCTCGAAGCGCGCGGCTTTGAATCACTCTGGTTCCCAGAACATAGCCACATTCCAACTTCCCGCGAAACGCCGTGGGGTGGATTTTCGCACCTGGGGCCGTTGCCCGAAGAGTACTGGCGGACCCACGACCAATTCGTTGCGTTGACCGCGGCCGCCGCCGTAACGACGAAGCTAAGACTGGGTACGGGGATCACCCTGGTTGCGCAGCGCGATCCGATCTGGCTCGCGAAGGAGGTCGCCAGTCTGGATGTGATCTCAGGTGGCCGCTTTGAATTTGGGGTGGGTTACGGCTGGAACGTGGAGGAGATGCGTAACCACAAACTCGATTTCAAGCAGCGCCGCGAGATTCTGCGCGAGCACATCCTGCTCATGAAGGAGTTGTGGACCAAGGAGGAAGCCGAATTTTCGGGCAAGCATGTGAAGTTTGAGAAAAGCTGGGCCTGGCCCAAACCAATTCAGAAGCCGCATCCGAAAATCATCATGGGTGGCGCACTCGGTCCCAAGACGGCGGCGCATGTCGCGGAATTCTGCGATGGGTGGATGCCGTTGAGTGGACTGTACGATTTCGACGGTGGCATGCAGCAGCTTAACGAGGCTTGCAACAAAATTGGTCGCGATCCGAAATCGATTGAGCTCGGGGTGTTTTTCGCGCTGGCGCCGAACTTGGAGGGGCTTAAAAAGCTGCCCGAGATGGGGGTGACGCGCGCGATTCTGCCGTTACCGCCAGCGGGCCGCGACAAAATCCTGCCAATTCTTGATCAGTACGCGAAGTTGATGGGGTAGCTGCGCCTACGGCAAGGAGTCCGTAGTCCATAGGGCGGAAAAGCGCAGCGCCTTCCGCCAAATGGGAATTCAAGGGGGGGTGCTCGCGTGTTGAATGGAGTCGACCTCTACTGGTCGCAGCCGG
>CAMATU010000340.1 GCA_945861225.1 Klebsiella pneumoniae | reverse complement strand
AACGGTCACTGGCGACGACGCAGCTTTGGCTGCACTCTGAATTTTAGAAACCGGCCTCGCAGGTGCCCCAGGCGCCACCGGAATTGGCGCAGTGTGTGGCGTTACTGCCGGCACTGGTAACTTGCTGGCGCGGTCCGTGGTCTTCACTGGCTGACGCGGAGCCACCGTTGGTGCCGCGTGATCGGTGGTAGTGGTGGTCAGGGCACGTTCGGTTTTAAGCGGTGTCGCAGCGAGGTGGTCTGCCGCCGTCACGTAATCCGGAACGGGCTCACTCCGCACCGTGGCGGGCTGCGCGGGGCTGGGCGCGGGAATTTTTGCTACCTCTGCACACCCGGCCAGAAGGGCCAGCGCAAGCATTTCCAATGAACGCAGGTTGAACAACATTTTTTGTCGCACGAATCCGAACGCGTACAGGTTATTCGTCAGCACTAACACTGTCTGTTCGGTAGCTAACGCAGCAGCACAACATGCCCCTCGCGATAGAAGTTCTGTGCGCAGTCGAACATACAGGCTGAGCAATATGGCCTAGCCTGCGCGACAATAATGACTCCGCATCCCGAGACCCCGGCCGCGTTGACCCACCCTTCCGCGCATGAACTTGCGCTCTCTGGCTGCTGGACCGCGCGCGGCATCGGCACTTTGGACCGTACGTTGAACCGCCTGCCCCTGGCCAGCAGTCCTGATCTGGTGATCGATGGTGCGCAGGTCGAGGCGCTGGACACTGTTGGTGTGTGGCTCGTGCAGCGCCTGCTGAAGCAGCAAGGCGGTGCGGGGCAATTGCGCGGGTGGCGCCCCGAGTTCACGCGGCTGTTGGATCTTGTTAAAGCGCAGCTCGCCACATCGGCGTTACCCACCATTGCGCCCCGCTCCGTGCTTGAACGGCTAGGTCGAGGCACGACTGAGATACTCGCAGAAGGTCTCGCAATCTTGAGTTTTCTCGGCGCTAGCGCGCTGGCGCTGGCCGGCAGCGTCGCCCATCCGGCACGCCTGCGCTGGCCAGCAATCCTGCACAACTTGCAGAGTGCCGGATTTAGCGCGCTGCCGATTGTTGGCCTGCTCGCGTTTTTGCTCGGCACGGTGGTGGCTTATCAAGGTGCCAGCCAACTCACGCGCTATGGGGCGGAGATCTTCGTAGTCGATTTGATCGGCCTTTCGATGCTGCGCGAATTCTCGCCATTGATAACCGCGATTATCGTGGCCGGCCGCTCTGGTTCGGCCTATACCGCACAGATCGGCACGATGGCAGTGACCGAGGAACTGGATGCCCTGCGCACCTTGGGGATCGCGCCGTTAGATCAGCTGGTGCTGCCGAAAATTTTCGCACTGCTGATCGCGCTGCCGTTGTTGACCGCCTACGCGGATCTGATGGGGGTGCTCGGCGGCATGCTCATGGCGCACGTGCGGCTGGGAATCGGCTTCGGCGATTTTCTCGATCGTCTGCCGCGGGCCATCAGCCTCACCGATTATCTGATTGGGATCGGTAAGGCCCCGGTATTTGCGGTGATCATTGCCGTGGTTGGGTGCTTTCAGGGCTTTCAGACCAAGGGCGGCGCAGACAGCGTCGGTCGCCAGACCACGCGCAGCGTGGTGCATTCGATATTCCTCGTGATCGTGGTTGACGCGTTGTTCTCGGTGGTGTTCAGCGTACTCAAACTCTGACATGCAAGCCGCCAACGCCAGCCCCACCGCCGTCATCGAGATTAAAAATCTCTGCACGCGCTTCGGCGATCACGTCGTGCATGCTGGCATCGATCTGGAAATACGCCGGGCGGAGATCTTCGCGGTGGCCGGTGGCAGTGGTTCGGGCAAATCCACTTTGCTGCGGGAAATCATTCTGTTGCAGCGGCCAGACTCCGGCACGCTCCGCGTGCTGGGTATCGATATTCAAAATTTGGATGATGACGAAGTGCGGGCATTGTTGACCTTCGTGCTCACCGGATAGTGCACGAAGTTGCCTTGCGCTTCGGCGATCATTCGCGCCACCTCGGCGGCGGCAGCCTGCGCCGGGTTGATCCATTCCTCGTACTGCTCGGACGCGAGCACCACGGGCATGCGGTCATGGACCACGATCAGCGATGGCGCCGCAGCTTTGGTGAGCACGGCGCACGAGAGCGCGGTTTCACCATCAGGCTTCGTCCAGCGCGACATCAGACCCGCGAAGGCGAATATCGGCTCATCAGCGCGATGGATGAACTGCGGCTGCTTCACCTTCAGGATTTCGCCGGTCGCTTGATCGACCTGTTCGATTTGCTGCCACTCGTACCAGCCTTCCGCCGGCATCAAACAGCGACTGTTACGGTAGGCATGCCGCCACATGGGCTTGCTGGCCGCTTCCTCGCTGCGCGCATTGAAGGTTAATGCCGGCGGCTTAGGCTGCTTCCACCAAAACGGCACGAGGCCCCAGCGGGCACCGTAGAGCGTTAAGGCGCCGTCCTCAGCCTTCATCATCATCGGCACCGTGGTGGTGGGCGCGACATTGAAGCGTCGCTTCAGCGGGTGCGGGCTCCGACCATCAAGCCGGAAGTGGCGCTCGATTGAAGCGTCGTCAGGCGACACGTAGCGCCCGCACACTACAGTGGCCCCACGACGTCACAGGCGCCCGAGTTAGGAAGGGCAAAGCCCATCGCCCATCCTGCCAGCCCATGCGGGTAAGCTGCCACAGCGCCTTCTGCTTGCCAGAACTGCCCATGGGTGGCACGACTGCTTGCCACAGCAGCCAAGAGCGTGAGCGTTGCCTCGGTGTCATGGCGTGCGCCGAGTCTGATTTCACGTTCGAGCGCGTCAGTCCCGAGCTGATACACGCCCGCACAGGACTGGACAGCGCCGTGCATCGCGGGCATAACCGCGGTGCGGAGTTGTGCCCCCACAGGGAGCGCACCGCCGAAGGTCCGGGAGTTTGTAAGAGGGTTCCCCGGCCTTCGCTGCTTCGGCGTGAGCCCGCAGCTTAGCGAGAACGGCGCGCCGCGGGGTGAGCGCGAAATCCAGGGTAGGAAAACTTCGTTAGAAGCTCTGCCGCCAGTCGCGGCAGACTCCGCCTGTGTTATCCAATCGATGCGGACAAAACTCGACAGCGGCGGTCAATCGACCCTCGAGCGCTCGGCGGTCTACCCGCGCCTTTCCCCAGAATCAGGCGGGTTTCGATCCCCATCGACAGCTTCCAACTCACGACGCCACGTCGCCAGATGCGAGCTATACAATCCTTCCTGACGCAGCAGCTTGCCGATCCCACCGATGGCCTCGCACGCCGCAGCCTTACGCACGATCTGTCGTTTGTACGCGGTGGAGAACTGTCGGCGCTTAGC
>CAMATU010000339.1 GCA_945861225.1 Klebsiella pneumoniae | reverse complement strand
AAAATTATCTCTACATCCGGCTGCTCGTGAGCGGCCGCGGCGGCGTTGCATTTCTTGGCAATAGCGCCGCTATTGCCCGCGAAACGCGCCTTGCCGCAACCACTCACGAACACCCTCGGTGTCGACGAGATAATTTTGACCAGGGTCCTTAAGGCACATGCCAAGGCTAAGGCGCACGCGCTTCGCTCCTACCAAGTTGCCTGCTTGGTCTGGCGGGTCTTCCTGGCGACGCTTAAACCAATGCTTTTTCTCTTAAGTAAGTGCCATTCGTCTGAGAATCTGCCCTGGCGATGCCAACACTTACCTTAATTGAGTATTATCAAACTCGCCTTGGCATAAGAGAGAGGAGGCTAAGCGTGTTGAGCAAGACTGAAATCGAAGATTATCGGGCGCGCGGGTTCGTAGTGTTCCCGGCGCTTTTTACGACGGACGAAATTGCGGCGCTCCACGCCGAGGCTGACCGGATTTTCGGCTTGGAACGGGTTGAGCATTTGCGCGCCGCGAGTGGCGAATTCCTTGGCACGACCGCCATGGAGCGTTGCAGCGATCTCTACCACCGATTACTGCGTGAGCCGCGCCTGCTCTCAATCGCCGCACAGCTTCTCGGCAGCGAGGTGTACTGCCATCAGTACAAAATCATCGTCAAGCAAGCACTTGGCCAGTTGAGCTTGCCGTGGCACCAGGACTACGGCCCGTGGGCGCACCACGACGGCATGCCGACGTCCGCCGCGCTGAGCCTCGGCATCTACCTCGATGAAGTGACGGAGTTCAATGGGCCGATCACGTTCATCCCGCGCTCGCATCATGACGGGCTATTGCCGTATGAAGTGATTCCGGTACCTGGCACCACGCCAATTCCAAGTTTGCCGGCGGCGACCGTGAAGCGCTATGCGGCGCAGCACGGCATTGTCGCACCCAAGGGACCGCCCGGCACCTGTGTGATTTTTGATAGCTGCCTCGCTCATGCGTCTTCGCCCAACTTGGCGCCGTGGCCACGCAATTTGATTTACTTGAGCTACAACCGGCTCGACAACGCCATCCAAAAACCCACCCGGGCGACCCACTTCGCGAATCAGGACTTCACGCCCTTGCACGCGAACCGTGCAGGCGCTTTGATTAGCTGAGCGTTAAGTTTGGAGGCCTGCGCCGCGGGTGCCAAACGCCCGTAATATTTGGGCGATAGGCTTTCAAGCGCAGCGCAACAAATTTCGCACGCTGCGATCCTCGTGGCAGAATGTGGGCAGGGTCGCGTCCACGCCGGTGCGGATCCGCTGGAAAAAAAATAAACCCTTCCGTGGCCCCTGTGGCGCGTACCGAGACTAGGTCGCCCGCACACGGAAGTAACGCGCGGAGAGTTGTGGCATGAACCTGCGAGTGAATCAGGATCTCGGTGACGCCTTGCGCGTGCAGCTGAGTTCGGAAGTCTCCACCGTACGCACGCACTCGCAGACCTTGTCGAGCAGGCTGTCGGCGGAAGACCATGGCCTGCAATCCATGCCGGATACCAGCCCCACCAAATGGCATCTCGCGCATACCACGTGGTTTTTCGAAGTGCTGGTGCTGGGTCCGTTAGTGAAGCACTACCGGCCCTTCGATCCACGCTTCTTCGAACTGTTTAATTCTTACTACGAAACCCTGGGCCCGCGCCATCCGCGGCCGCAGCGCGGCATATTGAGTCGGCCTGCGCTGGCTGAGGTCTGGCTCTACCGACAGCATGTAGAGCAGGCACTGGCGGAGTTCATCAGGACTGCATCCAGCGCAGATCTCACGCGCGCCGCGCCGCTCATCACGCTCGGCCTGCACCATGAACAACAGCATCAGGAACTGCTGTTAACGGATATCCTGCATGCCTTCTCGTGCAACCCGCTGCTGCCGGCGTATAGCCCAGCCGCAGTGCCTGCATACTCTCCTGCGCTACCACTCGAATGGATCACTTTCGCCGGCGGCCTCGCAGAATTCGGTCATTGCGGGGAGGGCTTTGCGTTTGACAATGAAACGCCGCGCCACCGGGTTTGGCTGGAGCCGTTCCAACTGGCGTCACGCCCCGTGACCTGTGGAGATTTCCTGGCTTTCATACGCGACGGGGGTTATCGGCGACCCGAATTCTGGTTAAGCGATGGCTGGGCCGAAGTGCAAGCGCAGCGTTGGGAGGCGCCGCTTTATTGGCTTAACACTGCGGGGGAGTATCAGCAGTTCACGTTACACGGCACGCAAGCGCTCGATTTGCAGGCGCCGGTGTGCCACGTCAGCTATTACGAGGCTGCAGCTTATGCGGCGTGGGCCAGCGCCCGCCTGCCAAGTGAATTTGAATGGGAACGAGCGGCGAGCGAGTGCCTTCTCGCGGAACGCCTGTCGCCGCTGCCGCTGCACCCGGTTCTATCGGCAAATGACCATACGCAGTTTCACGCGCTGTTCGGTGAAATCTGGCAATGGACCCACTCGGCTTACGCCCCGTATCCGGGATTCCGTCCGCTGTTCGGCGCGGCAGCGGAATACAACGGAAAATTCATGGTCAATCAATTGATTCTGCGCGGCGGCAGTTGCGCCACCCCGCCCGGGCATCTACGCCCCACCTACCGCAACTTTTTTCCACCGGCCGCGCGCTGGCAGTTTTCCGGCTTACGACTCGCGAGGGATTCCGCATGACACCGACTATTCGCGCGCTCGCGCGCAACCTCCCGCCGCCCAACGAAGACGATTTTGGGCTGGCACTGATGGCGGGCCTGCGCGCGACACCGCGCCGGATCTCGCCGAAGTTTTTCTACGATGCGCCAGGCGCGCGCCTCTTCGATCAAATCTGCGAGCTCCCTGAGTACTATCCCACACGCACCGAATTCGCCCTCCTCGAACGCTATGCCGAGGAGATGGCGGTGGCGATTGGGCCGCGGGCGGACGTCATCGAATTTGGCGCAGGCTCGATGAGCAAGATTCGCCTGTTGTTGCGCGCGCTGCGCGATCCGGTGCGTTATCTGGCAGTCGATATATCAGCCGAGCATCTGCTGCATCATGCCGATCTGCTCCAACGCGAATTTCCGGCGCTGGAAATCACGCCAATGGCCGCCGACTTTACGCGCCGTCTCTCCTTACCAAGCGCCGCGACCATGCCGCGCAGTAAGGTCGGTTTCTTCCCGGGCTCCTCAATCGGAAATTTCGCACCCGCCGAGGCCTGCAATTTTCTGCGTGCGGCTGCCCGCACCTTGCGCGGCGGGGGCTTATTGATTGGGGTTGATCTCATCAAAGCACCCGCTGTGTTGCACGCCGCTTATAACGACGCCCAAGGCGTGACCGCGGCCTTCAACAAGAATCTCCTCGCGCGGGCTAATC
>CAMATU010000338.1 GCA_945861225.1 Klebsiella pneumoniae | reverse complement strand
CCACGCCCCGAACATCTTGCCTCGCTCGAATATCTGGATGCCGCCATTCGGGAAAGTTTGCGCGTGCGCAATATCCTGCCCTTCGTGGTGCGCGTGTTGAAACAGGAACTCACCGTGGGCGGCGTGACTTACCCGCGCGGCGTGGTGCTGTGTCCCGCGATTCATCTCCTGCATCAGCGCGCAGATCTCTACCCCGCGCCGCGCGAATTTCGCCCGGAGCGCTTTCTCGAACGAAAATTTGCGCCGCACGAGTGGACGCCTTTCGGCGGCGGTAATCGGGCATGCCTTGGTCAAGCCTTTGCGCTCTATGAGATGAAGGTCGTGCTCGCGACCTTGTTCACCGAACTGCGCATGCAACGTCTGCCGGGCGCTCACTCCAAGCCCGTGCGGCGCGGGATTGCGATCGGGCCGAGCGATGGCACGTTGTTAGTCGCGCAGCGTCGACACGCTCCTTAGTGGCTTTGTATAGCAACCCACACTGCTGAAGGTGAGACAAACGCATAATTCGACGCTGCGTGTCGATGCTGGATATCTCCAACCCCGTCATCCCGGAAAGTGCATAGCACTAAATAGACGCCATCCCGGAATTTGCGAAGCAAATATCCGGGGCGGGATCCATCTTGTAATTCAGGCGCTCATGGATCCCGGGTCTGCGCGGCTAACGCCGCTTCGCCCGGGATGACGGCGCTAAAAGCCTGCACCGGATTTCATTTGCTGATCCCGCAGCAACGCAGGCTTTGTAGCGTCCTTAACGAATCGCCTGGCTGGTTTTCAGCTGCGAGATTTCGGCGGCCGAGAAGCCCCAGTCCGCAAGCACCGCTGCAGTGTCCGCGCCATCCTCTGAGGGCGCCTTCTGGATCTTCGACGGGGTACGGCTGAAGCGCGGTGCAGGGGCGGGTTGCGTCACGCCGTTCTCGGTCACGAAGGTCTGGCGTGAGACATTGTGCGGATGGTGGGGCGCTTCGCTTAAGCTCAGCACGGGCGCGAAGCACACATCGGTGCCTTCCAGAATTTTGCACCATTCGTCACGCGTTTTCGTTTTAATGAGGGTGGTCATCTTGGCGGCGAGCCCATCCCATTGGGTGCGATCGCGATGGCCCGCGTGGTCGGGATCACTGAAACCAGTCAACGTCAGCAGCTCGTCGTAGAACTTCGCTTCGATTGACGCGATAGAAATATATTTGCCGTCCTTGGTTTCGTAGGCGTCGTAGAAATGGGCGCCGCCATCGAGCACATTGCGCTCACGTTCGTCAGTCCAGAAGCCACTGCCGTGCAGGCCGTAGAGCGCCGTCATGAGAATGGCCGCACCATCCGTCATTGCGGCATCCACGACTTGGCCCTTGCCCGATTTCTGTGCCTCCAGCAAGGCGGCCAGCACGCCCACCGCGAGCAGCATGCCGCCGCCGCCGAAGTCGCCGACCAGATTCAACGGCGGCGCGGGCGGCCGATCACGCTGACCAATGGCATAGGCAGCGCCGGTCAACGCGATGTAGTTGATGTCGTGACCAGCGGCTTTGGCGAGCGTGCCGTGCTGGCCCCAACCAGTCACTCTGCCGTATACCAGCTTTGGGTTGCGGGCCTGGCAGACCTCAGGCCCGAGTCCCAGACGCTCCGTCACGCCCGGACGAAAACCTTCAATCAAAGCATCCGCCGTGCTGACCAGGCGCAGCACGAGTTCGATACCCGCGGGCTGCTTCAAGTCCACCGCGATCGAACGCCGACTGCGATCAAGCAAGCTGAAGCGGGCATCGACCGGGATGCCAAGGTCGGACGCAACTACGCGATCCACCCGAATAACTTCGGCGCCCATGTCGGCCAGCATCATGGCGCACATCGGGTTCGGCCCGATGCCCGCCAGTTCGATCACCTTATACCCTACCAGTGGTCCGCTCGCAGCCATTTCATTTCCCCTTTAGCGTTGTTCGTGATGAGTCAAAAAAACACGAATTGGCGTCTGACATCGTTCCCATCGTAACGCTTCAGTAGCCACTCAAATCGTATAAAAAAATCGCTGAAGCGAACACACTGAGCAGGCTGCGCACCGCATGCAGGCGTGCCCAGCGCTCGAGTAAGGCACGGGTTTCCGCTGATCCCAAGTCACGACCCGGCGCGAGGAGTCGCTGGTTCGTCGGCATGATCACAATGAACGTAAACGGGATTACCAGACCGATCAGCGCGGCCGCCAGCAGCCATCTCACGTGGCCACCGAGAATCCAGGCGCACGTGCCCGCGAGCATACTCACCACCGCGAGCGACGCCTGCATGAGGGTCGCCCGCTGGTAACTCGGCGCCCAGACCGTAGCAGCCGTGCGGGTGTCACACCCCATCCGGGCGGGATGTTCGACGAGATTGATATAGATGGCAGCGCCCGCGAACAGCGTGCAGCACAGGGACGCTACGAATTGCGCTAATTGAAGCATCAGAATTTCCAAGACGCGAAGGCCGAATATAGGGGACTCCAGCAGAGCGGTCGAGCACCGCTGCTGCACGCCCTAATTGTCCGCGGGCGGCATGTTTTCTCCGTTGCGAATGGCCGATGGCAGGAAGTATTAGCGAGCCGCGAGCGTTTGAACAGTGCCCTGGCGGGAGGCGTCATATCCGATGATTCGCAAGCTCCATGCGCCTCGGCGGGGCCGGTGACAAAGTGCCGCAAATATTGACAAGCGCCTGTTCGCGACCGGTCATCTCAGGACCAACATGCCGATCGAACTCGCGGGCGATTGCAGCGACCACGCCCGCATATAAGGTTATCCGGCGTGAACACCAGCGCCGCTCGATTACGCGGCAAGGGACGGCTATCCTTGCGCTCTTAGCCGGGCAGAAATTCCGCACGCGTAAGGAGTCATTTATGTCACTGACGATTCAACCGACGGCCGCGACGTTGGGCGCCACGCTCACTGGCGTAAATCTAGCCGCGCTGGACGCCGCGACCTGGCGCGAGATCGAGGCGGCGTTCCACGAGTATGCGGTATTGATATTTCCGCAACAGAACCTCAGTGCGCAGGCACAGCTCGCCTTGGCGACGCGCTTCGGGGAGATCGAAGTGCTCGTGGAAGGTCTGCAGACCGTGCCGATCAGCAACAAGGCGGAAGACGGCAAGCTCTTCGAGGAGAATTCCCATCGCATGCAGCTCCTCCGTGGCAACGAGGGCTGGCACACCGATAGTTCCTATATGCCGTTGTCTGCCAAGGCCTCGGTGTTGTCCGCGCACGTGGTGCCCTCCGCGGGCGGGCAGACGGAGTGGGCGGATGCGCGCGCGGCTTACGCTGCGCTGGACGCCGCCACCAAGACGCGTATCGCCAACCTCGCGGCCTATCACTCGTATTTTTATTCGCAGGCCAAATTGGGTCACGAGGTCGCGGTGGGTGCGGGTTA
>CAMATU010000337.1 GCA_945861225.1 Klebsiella pneumoniae | reverse complement strand
AACCATCGCCCCAGAAAATGCCTCGGCTTCAAAACACCCCACGAAGTCTTCTGGAAGAAGCTACACTCGCATCATAACGCGGTTGCACTTCAGACTTGAATCCGCCCGCGCTATCCAGGCGCACTGTCCGCCGATAACGTGCTGCGCTTCATGGTGCTGGATGCCGCCAATCCCTCCAGCCTGTATTCCTCGATTCAGGCGGCGAGGGAAAACGCGCGCACCGTGCGCGGCGCGATTACCACTGAAATGTACGAGGACATCAACGCCGTCTGGCTGGAGATGCGCGGCCACGATTACGCCAGCATCCAATCCGCCGGCATGAGCAGTTTTTTCGACTGGGTGAAAACGCGCTCGCACCAATTCCGCGGCCTCGCCTTCGGCACCATGCTGCGCGACGAAGGCTACAGCTTCATGCGCCTGGGCACCTTCCTGGAGCGCGCCGACAATACCGCGCGCCTGCTCGACGTGAAATATCACACGCTGCTGCCCAGCGCCGCCGACGTCGGCGGCGCCGTCGACTACTACCAATGGGGCGCGCTGCTGCGATCGTTGTCCGCGTTTGATTCTTACCGCAAGGTGTACCGCGACCTGATCACGCCGATGAAAGTGGCGGAACTGCTGATGCTGCGCGATGACGTGCCGCGTTCGCTGCACACCTGCATGAACGACCTGTACGAAATCTTAAAAACCATCTGCGATGATTCCTCGCGCGAAGCGGAACGGCTGGCGGGCGAGCTGCATGCGCAACTGCATTACGGTCGCACGGCGCAAATCATCGAACTGGGACTGCATGAATACCTGATGGCCTTCCTTGACAAACTGTCGATCTTGACCGCAGAAATCAATCGCGCTTTCTTCACGCTCGATTATTCGCAACAGCAGCAAGCGCTGTCGTGACGGCCGTGTCACCGCCTTGTAATGACCAGGCCTTTGCACTAAGCTTCGTGTCTTGTCGCCACCCGCCTTGCCTGCCCATGAATTCTAGTGTCGCCCTCATGCTGGATGCCGGCATGATATTCGCCTCCGGTTCGCGCACCCTTGCGGGCGGGAATTGCGGCGGCAAGCTTAAGGCGGCGCCCCGTTGAGCATCCAGGTCGCCCTGCATCACCAGACGCGGTACCGCTACGATCGCCCTGTCACGCTGTCCGCGCACGAAATCCGTCTGCGCCCCGCGCCGCACTGCCGCACGCCGGTGTTGTCGTATTCGCTCAACGTCAAGCCGGAACAGCACTTCATCAATTGGCAGCAGGATATCTTCGGCAATTACATCGCGCGTTTTGTGTTTCCCGAAAAAACGCGCGAACTGGAAGTGACCGTCGATCTTGTTGCCGACATGACGGTGATCAACCCGTTCGATTTTTTTATTGAGGGTTACGCCGAGCACTTTCCGTTCGCCTACCGTGACGAACTCGCGCGCGACCTCACACCTTATCTCGCCATTGATGAACGCGGCCCGCAGCTGATGCGCTGGCTGGCTGAATTTCGCGCGCGACACTGGCGCGACGGCGGCAACACCAATGATTTTCTGGTCGCCATCAACCAGCGATTGTCGCGCGACATCAAATATCTGGTGCGCATGGAAGCGGGCGTGCAGACGGGCGAACAGACGATCGCGCTGGCCAGCGGCTCGTGCCGTGATAGCGGCTGGCTGCTGGTGCAACTGCTGCGCCACTGCGGCGTGGCCGCGCGTTTTGTCTCTGGCTATTTGATCCAACTCACCGCGGATCAGAAGCCGCTCGACGGCCCCGCCGGTCCAGAGCACGATTTCACCGACCTGCACGCGTGGGCCGAAGCCTACATTCCCGGCGCGGGCTGGATCGGGCTGGATCCCACATCCGGGCTGCTGGCGGGCGAAGGCCACATACCGCTCGCCTGCACGCCTTCGCCCGCGAGCGCTGCGGCCATCATCGGCGACGTCGATCCGTGCGAAACAACATTTGATTTTGCCATGACGGTCACGCGCATCCACGAAGACCCGCGCGTGACACAACCTTACACGCCGGTGCAATGGCGCGATATCGACGCAATCGGCAAACAAGTCGATGCCGAGTTGGTGAAAGGCGACGTGCGTTTGACGCAAGGCGGCGAGCCGACGTTTGTTTCGATAGACGACATGGACGGCGCGGAATGGAACATCACCGCGTTGTCGCCGAAAAAATGGACGCTGGCCGAGCAGCTCACGTGGCGCTTGAAAGAACGCTACGCCACGGGCGCCGCAGTGTTCTACGGTCAGGGCAAGTGGTATCCGGGCGAGCCGCTGCCGCGCTGGGCGCTGGGCATTTACTGGCGGCGCGACGGCAAGCCGGTATGGAAAGACCCGGCGTTGATCGCCGCCGATGCGGCACCTGCCTCGGCAACCACGGCAACGACCGAGCAGGCGCGCCGCTACGTCCACGCGCTGGCGCAGGCACTCGGTCTCGCCGATGCCTTTGTGATCGACGCCTACGAAGACCCGCTGTTGCTGCTGGGCACCGAAGCACGGCTGCCGGTGAATATTGATCCGCTCACCGTGCCGATGAAAGACGCCGATGAACGCTCGCGCCTGCGCCGCGCGCTGGATCGCGGCCCGGCGACACCCGCCGGATTCGTGCTGCCGCTCAAGGCGCGGGAAGACACCGCCGCCGGTGAATCCGCGCATTGGGAAAGCTCGCCGTGGCCGCTGAAACGCGAGCGTCTGTTTTTGCTGTTCGGCGATTCGGCGTTGGGCAATCGCCTGCCGCTCGCCTCGCTGCCCGAACGTCTGCCGGAAGACATCGAACCCGAGTTTGAACGCGATCCGTTTGACGAGCGCGGTGATCTGCATGACGTCCACACCGCGGCTGAAAAGAAAAAGCATGAGAAAGCAAAACCCAAAAAGCCCACGCCACGCGAAGTGGTGCGCACCGCGCTGTGCGTTCAGGAGCGCAACGGACGGCTGCATGCCTTCCTGCCGCCGCTAAAACGCGTAGAGGATTTTCTCGATCTGGTCGCGGTTATCGAAACCGTGACCAAAGAACTCGGCCTGCGCGTACGGCTGGAAGGCTACGGCGCGCCCACCGATCCGCGCATGCGCGCGCTGCACATCACCCCCGACCCCGGCGTGATCGAAGTCAACATTCATCCCTCGGCCACGTGGGACGAACTCGCCGCCAACACCGTCACCCTCTACGAAGAAGCGCGGCAAACGCGCCTGGGCGCGGAAAAATTCATGCTCGATGGCCGCCACACCGGCACCGGCGGCGGCAACCATGTCACCCTCGGCGGCGCCACCCCCGCCGACAGTCCGCTGCTGCGCCGGCCCGATCTGCTGCGCAGCCTCGTCACCTACTGGCAGAATCATCCGGCGCTGTCGTATCTGTTTTCCGGCCCCTTCATCGGCCCCACCAGTCAGGCGCCGCGCGT
>CAMATU010000336.1 GCA_945861225.1 Klebsiella pneumoniae | reverse complement strand
AGGGTGCCGAGCGACAGCCCAGCCCAGCCGGGGAACTGCGTGGCGACCATCGTCCGGCGCGCGATAATCTGCGGGATGAGTACGGTCTTACCGTGCGCCACCAGATAATCGATAAGCCGTCGCGTATCGACTTCCTGTCGCACCGAAATAAACACAAAAACGCGCCTGGCCTGTGCGAGCTGAGGGAGCCCTATCAGACGCGCGTAGATTGCTGCATCGGCGACACCGGCGTCCGCCTTTGCCAGGTTTGCGCGACGACTAGCGGCCTGCTGGCGAAGCGCTGCTTTATGCCGCGCGATTTCCGATTGTCCGTCCATCGTCTTCCGTACGCAGTGCGGGGGGTGTGGCACGCATCGGCCTTTAACTCGGTCCTTAGATGCCCTTACAATACGCGCCCTTGCCGGAAATTGGCCGGCTTTGCATCGTACTCATAAAGGAAGGTTACACATAGATGGTCAAGATTAGACTCTCGCGCGGTGGTGCCAAAGCCCGACCGTTCTACCATGTCGTCGTGACGGACAGCCGTAACAAGCGCGACGGCCGCTTCATTGAACGACTGGGGTTTTTCAACCCGATCGCTGTTAAGCAAGACGTCCCTTTCAAAATTGCCCACGACCGCTTTGATTACTGGGTTTCCACTGGCGCCCAACCCTCCGAACGTGTTGCCAAGCTGGTGAAACAGTTCGCGCCCGCTGCCGCCTGATGATGTCCCGGCGGTTCTTCTTCAGTGAGAGCCGCTGAAGCGCCAGAGTTTGGCGCCGCCCGTTAGTGCACCCATTGTCGAACCCCGCTCAGCTTCCCACCAGTCCGAGCTCCGCAACGACGACCGACGATGCGGTCATGATGGGCTACATCGCGGGGGTCTTTGGCACCCGCGGTTGGCTCAAAATCCATTCTTATACCCGCCCTCGAAGTAACTTACTCGCCTATTCGAGCTGGTTAGTTGGGCAGCCTGGGATCTGGCGTGAGTTCAATTTACTCGCCAGCAAGCCGCAGGGGCCGATGCTGTTGGTAGAGTTGTCGGACATAAGCACCCGCGAACAAGCAGCGGCGTTGGTCCGCAGTCAAATTGCAGTGCGACGGCTCGCACTTCCGGTATTGCCGGCGGATGAACATTATTGGTCTGACCTCATCGGGATGATGGTCGTCAATTTAAATGGTGCAAGCTTAGGACCGGTAATCCGCTTGGTGGAAACAGGGGATCACGACGTGCTCGTTACCCGCGCTGAGCGTGAGTATCTCATCCCGTTCGTGCGTCATCGCTATATTCTTGAAGTCGATCAAGCCACGCGAAAAATCCTGGTTGATTGGCACATCGACGATTAATGCCACACGCTTTCAGCGTCATTACGCTGTTTCCAGCGCTGATTGAAGCCTTTGCAGGGGTGGGTTTAGTACGCAAGGCCAAAGCACAAAAACTCATCGACATTGCCACTATCAACCCGCGTGATTTTACGCACGACAGCCGTCGAACTGTCGATGATCTATCCTACGGTGGTGGGCCGGGAATGGTCATGCAGGTTCCGCCATTAAGAGCCGCCATTGCAGCTGCGCGTGCCCGATATGTTGCTGCACATGTGATTTACCTTAGCCCACAAGGCCGCAGGCTCCGCCAGTCAGATCTTTCGAGCTTGCTTCAATATTCGCAGTTGGTGTTGGTAGCAGGGCGTTACGAGGGGATCGACGAACGCCTCATCGAGCGTGATATCGACGCTGAATGGTCGATAGGGGACTATGTTTTATCAGGAGGGGAACTGCCGGCAATGGTGCTGCTCGATGCCCTGATCCGCTTGATACCAGGCGTGATGGGGGCGCCGGAATCCGCAGAAGTGGAATCTTTCATGGACGGATTGCTGGATTTCCCACACTACACACGACCGGAGATCGTCGATGGACAGGCCGTCCCGTCGGTGCTGCTGAGTGGCAACCACGCGGAGATTGCCGCGTGGCGCCTGCGCGAAGCCGTGCGCCGAACCCACCACCGACGTCCCGATCTTCTTGCGGACGTGGCACAGCGACCGGAAGTGGCCGCGATCCTCGCAGACATCCTCACTGAGAACGCGCAGAAACCTACGCCGAAGGGTTAATTCTCCGCCTTCAATAGGCTACAATCGGCGGCTCACCAAGGCCCCGAACGCTGGAGTACGCCATGACCGATATCATCCGCCAACTAGAAGCCTCTATCACTGCACGCAAACTTCCAGACTTCTCCCCAGGCGACACTGTGGTGGTGCAGGTCAAGGTGGTCGAAGGCGCGCGCGAGCGCCTGCAGGCATTTGAAGGGGTGGTTATTGCCAAGCGTAATCGCGGCGCGAACTCCTCTTTTACGGTGCGAAAAATTTCGCATGGCGAAGGCGTAGAGCGCGTATTTCCCTCTTACAGTCCAATGGTTGCCGATGTCTCAGTGAAGCGCAAAGGGGCGGTCCGTCGCGCCAAGCTGTATTACATGCGCGATCTCAAGGGCAAGGCTGCGCGCATCAAGGAAAAAATTATTTCCAACAAACCATCGAGCACCTAGCACGCCGGCCGAGCGTTGTATGGTTATTGGTATCGCCCCCGGAATGCACGGGGGCCCCAGACTACTTTCCGTATCTTTCAGTTAAATACGCCGTGATATCGGCGGATTCGTACATCCACCGCACGCCGTGTGCCGGGTCTTCAAGTCGTAGACAGGGCACCTGTGCTTTGCCTCCTCCAGCCACTAATTCCTGGCGCCGTTGCGGGTCGCGATCGATATCCCGCATGTCGAGCGTTAGCCCGAGGCTCTGCAGCGTCTGGCGCACGCGCGCGCAATACCAACAACTTTCCGAGTGATACAACGCGAGCGCATGATCTGATTTAGCGCTTAGTAACGAGTCGGCATTGGGCGTTTTTTCCACGGGAATCTCGCTGTGATCAAACATCCTGGTAGGCTAGCTGCCATGGATGAGCGGGGCAAGTGGACCACACGCCGTTCAACCGCTGATGCCATATAGCAGAGCGGAAATGCTGGCCACTGTGCTGATCGCTGCTGGCAAAAAAGACTGGCCGCCGCTACCACTGCGCATTTCATCCCTGAAATGCTCCGTTGCCGCCGGCGCTGCGCTTATGCCATCCATGGCGCGCTTGCGCAGGAGGTACGCTCTGGCCAGTCTTCTTTGCCAACAGCTCTTCATGGTCGGTATTTCCGCTCAGCTAGGATCAACCTAATGCCAGAACCTAGCGCAATGAATCACCCGCTGGTTGATCGATTTCTCGATAGCCTGTGGGCCGAGGATGGTGTCAGCGACAACACCCTCAGTGCCTATCGCACCGATCTGCGCACCCTGGGTGCGTTCCTTGCGCGCCATGGCAGTAGCTTTGAACAGGCAGCGGAGGCCGACTTATTTGGCTTTCTGAGCGAAC
>CAMATU010000335.1 GCA_945861225.1 Klebsiella pneumoniae | reverse complement strand
CCGTATGGTTTAAGACCGCAACGCCGTTCGAGTACTACAACGACTCGGCCAGGACCCGGGAAGCGCGCTCTGCCGATGGCAGCATGAGCACCGTGGGGGACGTCGGCTATGTCGATCAGGAGGGCTTTCTATATCTGACTGATCGCAAGACCTACATGATTATTTCCGGCGGCGTGAATATCTATCCGCAGGAATGCGAGAACTTGCTGATCACACACCCCAAGGTGGCGGATGCAGCTGTATTCGGTGTGCCGAACGAGGATCTCGGGGAAGAAGTAAAGGCCGTCATTCAGGTAATGCCGGGGATTGTTGCTGATGCGGCATTGGTCGCCGAATTAATCGCCTTCTGCCAGCAACATCTGGCACGCCAGAAATGTCCGCGTTCGATCGATTTCGAAGCCGAGCTGCCGCGCTTACCGACCGGCAAGCTTTACAAACGGGTGCTGCGCGATCGTTATTGGGGAGATAAGAAAACGCGGATTGTGTGATCTCGCTTGCCGCGCTTAGGCCGCGCTCAAAACGAACCCTTCATAGCCCCTGGCGACAACCTCGTTACATTTCTGCACGTAGGGCGGGAAGCCGACATAGGGCATGAAGATGCGGGTCTTGCCCGGCACATTGGCGCCCAGGTACCACGAGTTGCAGGAATTGAAGAGGGTACTTGCGGCCACTTCGTTGACATGCGCGACCCACGCATCTTCAGCTTCCACGGTGGCCTCGATCTGACTCAGCCCGCCGTGCCGCAGATGGTCAATACAGTCGCCGATGAATTCCACATGCTGTTCGATCGAGGTGATCATGCAGGTGAGTACGGACGGGCTGCCCGGGCCACTGATCGTAAATAGATTCGGGAAGCCCGCCGTGGTGAGGCCTAAGTAAGTCCGTGGTCCGGCGGCCCACTTGTCTTTTAGCTTGGTGTCGCTTTTGCCGCGAATATCAATGCGATTGAGTGAACCCGTCATGGCATCGAAGCCGGTCGCGAAAACGATCGCATCCACTGCGTACTCGCGTCCACCAACCATCACCCCGTTGGGCGTGATTTCGGCAATCGGTGTCTGACTCACGTCGACCAAGCTCACATTGGCGCGATTGAAAGTCTCAAAGTAATTGGTGTCTGCGCAGATGCGCTTACAGCCGAACACGGATTTTGGAGTGAGCATATCGGCGATCACCGGATCGGTGATTTTCTCCCGGATCTTCTCGCGCACGAAGTCGGCGACCGTGCGATTGACTTCATCGCTGATCAGCATGTCGGCGAACGCACCATAGAAATACAGGCCGCCGAGCCGCCAGCGCTTCTCACACTCGGCACGAATTTCCGCAGGCGTGGCATTGGCGGCGAGTGTCTCGTTGAACTGAAGGTCATACGCGAGAATTTGTTGCTTGCCCTTTTCACGCAAGGTTGAATAGTTAGCTTTGATTTGCGTGCGCTCGTCCGCCGTCAATGGCCCATTAAAGGCGGGGATTGAATAATTTGGAGTGCGCTGGAAGACAGTAAGGTGTGCGGCTTGCTCGGCAATCAACGGAATCGACTGTACCGAAGAAGAACCGGTGCCAATGATGGCAACCCGCTTGCCGCTGAAGTCCACTCCACCCTGTGGCCAGAGTCCGGTGTGGTAGGACGCCCCTTTAAAGGAATCCCGGCCCTTGATGTCCGGCAAGTTAGTGGAAGATAGGCAGCCCGTGGCCATGATGCAGAACTGGGCCTTAAGCGCTGCACCGGCTTCGGTGGTGACTGTCCAGCGCGCGAGGTGCTCGTCGTAATGCGCGGATTTCACCCGCGTGTTGAATTGAATGTCGTCGCGCAAATTGAAGCGTTCAATCACGTGATCGACATATTTCAGGATTTCAGGCTGTGACGCGTAGCGCTCACTCCAATCCCATTCTTGTTCGAGCTCGTGTGAGAATTGATAAGAGTATTGCATGCTCTCGATATCACAGCGTGCGCCTGGATAACGATTGAAGTACCAGGTGCCGCCCGGCCCGCTGGCCGCTTCGAGGACTCGCGCGCGCAGTCCGGCCGCGCGTAGACGGTGGAGCATATACAGTCCGGCAAAGCCGGCCCCAATGACGATGGCGTCGAAATCAGATGGCGTGGATGCGGTCATCAAAGTCTCCTGCGGGAACGATTAGGCGAGTGCCGACCAGGCGGCGACCAGGGCCGGCAGTATACTGAAATCAGCCCTTGGAACTCAGCCGGCTGGTGCCCCGACACAGAGGTTTATTGTTAGCCGCGGGTCCCTGGGTCGGGTGCGCGCGAAGTCTGTTACGGTGGGGGCATGGATCTGATCTACTGGTGGCTGGGGGGTGCGGCGTTCCTGGCGGGTTTCGTCGATGCAGTTGCCGGCGGTGGGGGGCTATTGCAACTGCCGGCCCTATTGGTGAGTTACCCGACACATCCTCTCGGCATGCTGTTCGGGACCAACAAACTTGCTTCAGTCTGGGGCACGCTCGCCGCTGCCGGCCGTTACGCCCAGCGTGTGCAGTTTTCCTATCCTTTGTTGATCCCTGCCGTGCTGGCGGCGCTGATCGGGGCATGGTGCGGCGCGCGCGCGGTTACCTTGTTGCCAGTGCTCTGGATGCGGCCTGCGGTGCTGGTGCTCTTGATAGGGGTCGCCACTTACACTGTGCTCAGTCCTGACCTCGGCACGCACCACGCGCCGCGTCTTAAGAAATGCCAGGAGATTGCGGCCGGGACGGGGATCGCAGGCGTGCTCGGTTTCTATGATGGAGTGTTCGGTCCCGGCACGGGGGCATTCTTGATTTTCTTATTGGTGCGCGTGCTCGGCCACGATTTTCTGCACGCTTCGGCCTACGCCAAAATCATCAATGTGGCGACCAATCTCGCCGCGCTTGCCTTCTTCGTACCCCACGGTTGGGTGCTATGGACGGCTGGTGGCATCATGGCAGTGTGCAATGTAACCGGCGCCTTGCTTGGCAGTCATCTCGCGCTAAAACACGGCAGCCGGTTTATCCGGCAAATTTTTCTCGGCGTGGTCGCGACCTTAATTCTAAAACTCGCCTACGACACCTGGCTCGCAGGGTAGCTGGACAGCATTACCGCCCAGCTACCTTCGACTATTTCGCGAGCGCGGCGACACAGGCGGCGGCCACCATCCCATCCTGTTGCGAACTCCCGCCTGAAGCCCCCACGCCACCGATAATTGCGCCATTGCGAACGATCGGTAGACCGCCATCGATCGGCAAAATGCCGGGTAGGGCCAAGATCCGCAGGGCGGCGCCGCCTTGGGCAATCAGATCCTCGAAAAATTTGGTGGGTCTGCGAAAGGCGACCGCACCCTGGGCCTTCTCAAGGGCCGGTTGGACCGAGCCGAACTGCGCGTTGTCCATGCGCTCGGTGAGCACGGTGTGGCCGCCACTGTCGACCACAG
>CAMATU010000334.1 GCA_945861225.1 Klebsiella pneumoniae | reverse complement strand
ATCGATCACGATGGAATTCTTGCACGCATGTGGTGGCGCTGAGCCGGTCCGCTATAGGGCACCTCTATCAATTCGCTCAAGGCGATGATGGCAAGGCGCAACCGGACGAAAAAGCAGAGTTTACATCGAGTAAATGAGCATTTTGAGCGCGCTTGCAACGCCGCCAGCGCGCCTTCAGCGAATTGATAGAGGTGCCCTATAAACAAACCCGCCAATTGGCGGGTTTGTGCGATCACTGCGGCAAGGGCGGCTACTTCTTGCGAATGCCTTCGATAAAGAGATCGAAGTCCATGCTCTCGGAGGTCGGCCCGAGGTTATAGCTGATCCCAAAGTCCGAACGCTTGAGCGTGGTCGTGCCCGAGAAGCCGGCGCGATAGCCGCCCCACGGATCGTCGCCTTCACCGACTGCCTTCACATCGAGGGTGATCGGCTTGGTTACGCCGTGCAGGGTCAGTTCGCCTTCCAGTTTGCCGGCCGTCGCGTCACCTGTGAATTTGGTGCTCTTGAAGGATGCCTCGGGGAATTTTTCCACGTCGAGGAAATCGGCGCCACGCAGATGCTTGTCGCGTTCGGCCCAGTTGCTATCGATACTGGTGGTCTTGATGGTCAACGCGATGTTGGCCTCCGTCGGTGCGGCCTTGTCCCATTTGAGGGTGCCCGCGAAATCGTTAAAGCGGCCATTCAGCACGCTATAACCCAGATGAGAAATTCGGAATTGGATGAACGAATGGCTGAGGTCGAGATCATAATCAGCGGCACTCACGGCGGTTGAGAGTGCGGCGGCGAGGGCGAATGCGGGCAATTGCCAGCGTTTAGTGATCAGCATGAATCAAGCCTCCTGTGGCGTCTTGAATGAAAACGCGCACCAGCCGTATTGGGGGTGGGCGCGCTGAACCATTGGTTCGGCTACATAGATTCGGTGATTTCGCCGCGCTCCGCAACGAGGCAAACAAAATCCGGGTACAATTCCGGCCCGCCTGACTTCACGATGACGCGCGCACCATGCCTCTGTATCTGCACAATTCGCTGACTCGCCGCAAAGAGGAATTTCTGCCGCTCGACCCTGCCCGGGTCACCATGTATGCGTGTGGACCTACCGTCTACAACCCACCACATATCGGCAACGCGCGCGCAGCGGTGGTCTATGACGTGTTGTATCGTGTGCTCCAACGTCACTATCCGCGCGTGATATATGCGCGCAACATCACGGATGTTGATGACAAGATCAATCAGGCGGCCCTTGACGAAGGTGTGCCGATCGCGACGATTTCGGCGCGTTATACCGAGATCTACCACCGTGATGTCGCCGCCCTCGGGGTGCTTCCACCAGTCGTTGAGCCGCGCGCGACCGAACATATCCCGGCAATGATCACGATGATCGAAACCTTGCTCGGCAGCGGTCACGCGTATATCGCAGAGGGCCATGTGCTGTTCGATGTCACGACCTTTGCGGCCTACGGCCAATTAGCGGGCCGCTCGCGTGATGAAATGATTGCCGGGTCGCGGGTCGAGGTAGCACCGTTTAAACGCGATCCTGCCGATTTCGTGCTGTGGAAGCCGTCCACCGCAGGACTACCAGGGTGGGCTAGCCCCTGGAGCTATGGCCGCCCCGGTTGGCATATCGAATGTTCGGCCATGAGCGAACAACATCTTGGGCGGACCATCGATATTCATGGCGGGGGCAACGATCTCAAATTTCCGCATCACGAAAACGAGCTCGCCCAGAGTACCTGCGCGCATGGCGGGCAGGTGTTCTGCCGTTACTGGGTGCATAACGGGTTTGTTGAAATCGAGCACGAGAAGATGTCGAAGTCGCTCGGCAATGTTCTGCTGGTACAGAACCTGGTGAAGCGATTTCCGGGCGAAGCATTGCGCCTTGCGTTGATTAAGGGGCGCTATCGCGAGCCGATCAGCTGGAGCGATGATTTAGTCAATCAAGCCAAAGCGCAACTTGATCGCCTGTACGGGGCGCTCCAGCGTCTTGACGCCGTAGAAATCTCGCAGCTCGTGGCCCCTAACGAGTTCACGGCCGCGATGGATGATGATCTCAACACCCCGCAGGCAATCGCACTCATGATGGCGCTGGCCACCCAAGCCAACACGGTAGAAGACGTGGCCGAGCAACAACGCTGCAAAAGCGGATTGTTGGCCTGTGGCGCCGAACTTGGGCTACTCCAGCAAACGCCTGCGCGATGGTTTTCAACCGCCCAATCCGGGGCCTTGGATGTCGCGCAAATCGAAACGTTGATCGCCGCGCGCAATGCCGCGCGGGCGCACAAGGATTGGACCACTGCTGATCGGGTGCGTGCCGAAATCGAGGCCCTGGGTGTTTCGATTCAGGACAGCGCAAGCGGCACGCAATGGCGCGCTGAATAAGGACAAGGCGCGGATGAACACCCCATTGAACACGCCCAAACTCGGCGCTGCCCCCGAACTTGTCGCCGCGCAGGACGAGATAGTCGAGACCTTTCAGTTCCTGGAAGATTGGACTGATCGCTACCAGTACATCATCGATCTCGGGCGCCAGGCACCGCCGTTTCCGGCCGCGTGGCAAACCGAGCAATACCGTCTCAAAGGCTGCCAATCGCAGGTCTGGATCGTGACCGAAATGCACGAAGGGCGTCTGCAGATCCACGCCACCAGTGACTCGGCAATTGTCGCCGGCTTGATCGCGATGCTGGTCAAAGTCTATTCCAACCGGCGGCCGGCGGACATCATTGCCACGCCGCCTGAGTTCATTCGCAAAATCCAGCTGGAAGATCATCTCTCACCCACCCGCAGCAATGGTTTGTCTGCAATGGTGCAACAGATTCGGCAGATGGCAGTGGAAGCATTGGCGGGGGTGCATCGGCAGCGGCCGGAAGGTTGAGGGCATTTACGCCGATAACACAGACCCGAGTTTCACCTGCGTAGGAGCGCCTTTAGGCGCGATGGATGTTTGGCTGACTCCTATCGCGGCTAAAGCCGCTCCTACGACGGGCCCGCCTGCAGCTCGCGGTAGGAACCTCAATCCTGCAGCCGGTCCCAAATCCGTCCGAATTCCTGGTGGTGTTCGCTGAACAATGTGATCAACGCGGGATCAAAATGCGCGCGGGGATCGATGCGCTCATCGCCATGAATGATGATCCCGGCCGTCTTGGCATGACTGAAGGCGGGCTTGTAGGGGCGTTCCGAGCGTAGCGCATCATAGATGTCGGCGACCTGGACGATGCGCGCGGAGAGCGGGATCGCAAAGCCCTTGGCGCCGTGCGGGTAGCCGGTGCCATCCCATTTTTCGTGGTGAAAGAGCGCGATTTCGGCGCCCATCTTGAGCCGCGGGGAGTCCACCAGGATGCGATGGCCATAAACGGTATGGCGATTCATCTCGGCGCGTTCTTCCGCATCAAGCGAGCCCTTCTTCTT
>CAMATU010000333.1 GCA_945861225.1 Klebsiella pneumoniae | reverse complement strand
CATACCGAACTGCTCATGCAATTTTACGAAGCTTCATAGGGCGGAAAAGCGCAGCGCCTTCCGCCGTATGAGCTCACGCCGGCGCCAGCGCAAAAATCTTCGCGCGCACCGTGCGTCGATACTCGCGCGGTCCCACGCTGAGCGCGCGCTCGAACAATCGCGCAAAATGGCCATGATCGATATAGCCGACGCGATACGCGATTTCCGTCACACTCAAGTTGGTCGAGGCAAGCAAATCTTTGGCCACCTTGATTCGCTGCTGCTGCACATAGGCAAGTGGCGAAGCGCCGGTCGCTTCGCGAAAGCGCCGATCAAAACTGCGCGCGCTCAAGCCGAATTCTTCAGCGAGCGAGCCCATGCGCAAGGGCTCTTGCAGTCGCCGTTGCATCGCGAGTTGCACTTCGACGATCAGCTCGTCGGTGTGCTGCAGATCATCGCCTTCCAAAAAGCGATACTTCTCAAACGGGCGGCGAATTTCATGCGAGAAATTACGCTCGACATGGCGCGCGATGGCACGTCCGTAGAAACGTTCGATCAAATGCACCGTGACATCCGCCATCGCATTCACACTGGCCGCGCAGTACAGGGTCCCGGCCTGGGTGATGAAATACTGGCGCTTCAGGTGCACGCGTGGATAGTCGCGTGCGAACTGCGCAAAGTAGTGCCAATGAGTGGTCGCGGATTTGCCATCCAACAGACCGGCTTCGGCGAGAAAACAGCAACCGGTGCCCACCGCCGCAATCGACGCGCCGGCTTCGAACTGTTGCTGCAGCCACGGCTGCAGGGCCTGCGCGCGTTTAAGCACCGGGCGCGGGTTGCGCCACAACGCGGGCAAATAAATCACCTCAAAGGCGGTGTCGTCGCGCAGCTCGGCTGTCGGCGCCAAGGCGATACCGGCCTGGGTCGCAATGGTGCGACCCGGATGTGCCGCCAGCAGGGAGACTTGCAGATCTTCCGGCACACGGCTACGTCCGGATGCCGTGCCAGCTGCTGCCCGCCACATTTCGATCGGCAGCATTGCACTCGCTGCGAGCATCTGATCGGCCAACACAATCGCCAAGCGCATAGCTACCCCTTCCTGCGCCTAAGCTAGCGGATCTGGCTGATATCACCAAATTTTTGGCGTATATCCCTCCGTTTTACGGATTCGTACCGTCTAGAATGTTTGGCCTCGGGCGGCTTCAAGCGCCTTTTACCGAATTTTTTTTGGAGTCTGCATGACGCGCTTGCCTGTGATCATCGGCTTTGGCGGAATTGGCGCTGCCGGTCGCTCCTCGTTCCACCATGCCTACCGCCGGACCGTTCTGGACAGTCTGCCGCCGCCCCTCCAAGCCCAAACCCTGCGCGCGCTTGCCGCGATGATGGGGCTCGTGAAATTTCACGAAGGGGCCTATGTCACAACGGAAGGCGCGCCCATCGCGGTAGACGACATCGCGCCGCGCTTCGCAACCTATATCCAGGAACACACACTCATTCGCCGCCTCGAATCGCAGTATTTCGATGGCGATCAGATGTCCGTTCAAATGAATTTCGAAGTCGGACCGGACGGCGGCGCACCGGTTGTATTCGCGACCCGCAGCGATGAACTCCCAGTGCCACTGCCTGCGGGTTGGCGCGTGATCAGTCAGGCAGATGGCCTCACCCATTTAGAAATCACCCAACCCACCGATTTCCGAATCGAATCGCATCGCAAAATAGCGGTGCAGTCCGCCGGTCAATTACCCACCGGCTTTGATCCCACCAAGCTTTATCCCTCTCGTTTCCATCCACGCGGACTGGTCATGACCATTATCGCGGCGTCGGACGCGGTACGCTCCGTCGGCATCGACTGGCAGCAAATCATGACGCGCCTGCGGCCGGATGAAGTGTCGGTTTATGCCTCGAGCGCGATGGCGCAACTCGACCAACACGGCACCGGTGGCATGTTGCAGGCGCGTTTGCGTGGCGGGCGCGTGAGTTCGAAGCAATTGCCGCTCGGGT
Organism: Klebsiella pneumoniae; assembly: GCA_945861225.1. Taxonomy (GTDB): domain Bacteria; phylum Pseudomonadota; class Gammaproteobacteria; genus CAIKBL01. Next base: position 1,429 of record CAMATU010000333.1, on the reverse strand, counting down.
TGAACACCATGCCCGCGGATTTCGTGAACGCCTATGTGCTTGGCAGCGTGGGTTGCACGGGCGCGATCGCGGGCGCCTGCGCGAGCTTTCTGTACAACCTGCGCCTGGCCGTGGAAGACATTCAATCCGGGCGCCGCCGCCTGGCCGTGGTAGGCAACGCCGAAGCGCCACTGGTACCGGAAGTGATCGAGGGCTATCACGCGATGAGTGCGCTCGCGACCGACGATCAATTGTGCAAGCTTGATGGCACTACCGTCCCTGATTACCGGCGAGCGAGTCGACCGTTTGGTGATAATTGCGGCTTCGTGCTCGGCGAATCCGCGCAATACTTTGTGTTGTGCGATGACGAGCTCGCGCTGGACCTCGGCGCCGCAATCTACGGCGCGGTGCCGGACGTCTTTGTGAATGCGGATGGTTTCAAGAAATCGATTTCCTCACCCGGTCCGGGCAATTACATCACGCTCGCCAAAGCGGTCGCCGCCATGCGCAGCCTGCTCGGTGAGCGCGCGGTGCGCGAGCAGAGTTTTGTGCAGGCGCATGGCTCGAGCACGCCTCAGAATCGCGTCACCGAATCCCGCATTTTCGATCAGGTCGCGCGGGCGTTCGGCATCCACGACTGGCCGGTCACGGCGGTAAAAGCCTTTCTCGGTCACTCACTCGCGCCGGCCAGTGCGGATCAATTGGTGAGTACGCTCGGGGTGTTCGCGCACGAACTGCTGCCCGGCATTAAGACCACGCCTGCCGTCGCCGCGGATGTCTTTCAGGACCGTTTGAATATCGTGCTGCAGGATCTCACGCTCAGCGGTCGTGCCGAAATTGGCTTCCTCAACTCCAAAGGCTTTGGCGGCAACAACGCCACCGGCGCCATCATATCGCCGCGCATCGCGCACGCGATGCTGCAGAAGCGTTATGGCGCCGCGCGTTTCGCTGATTACGAGCAACGGCGCGAAACCGCACTGGCTGCAGCAGCCGCCTATGACGAGGCCTGCTGTCGCGGACCGATGGAGCCCATCTACAACTTCGGCACCTCTTTAATCGACGAAGAAAAAATTGAGCTCACTGCGGATTCGTTGCGCTTGCCGGGCGTTAAGAACGCAGTGGACTTGCGCTTGCCGAACCGGTATGCGGATATGGTTTAGGACTATTTTTAGCCACGGAGAAATCCGGAATAATGCACCGTCATTCCAGAAGACACGTAGCGGCTAACTGGAATCCATGCGAACTGCCAGCCGCACTAGCCCCGTCATCCCGGCACCGGCGAAGCCGTTATCCGGGATCCATACTGAACATCCAAAGCCCCTGGATCCCGGGTCTGGGCCCGGGATGACGGCGTTTAAGGTCGATAAGGTCGGGACATAAAACTGACTTCCCTTTTCCTCCACCCTGCGGGAACATCCACCAAGAACCAAAGTGCAGGTGCCTAATGACT
>CAMATU010000332.1 GCA_945861225.1 Klebsiella pneumoniae | reverse complement strand
GGCGCGCTTGCCCGATGCGCCGGCCGGCACGCGTGGTATTTCCTTGTTCGTGGTGCCGAAATTTTTGCTTGATGCCACGGGCTCGCCGGGACCGCGTAACGATGTCCGCTGCGCCTCCATCGAACACAAGCTTGGTATTCATGGCAGCCCCACCGCGGTGCTGATCTACGGCGAGCAGGGCGGGGCAGTGGGTTATCTCATTGGCGAGCCGAATCGCGGTCTTGAATACATGTTCACGATGATGAACAACGCGCGCCACTCGGTAGGGCTTGAAGGGGTCGCGATTGGTGAAGGGGCGTACCAGAAAGCGCTGCATTTTGCGCGCGGGCGAGTGCAGGGCAAGCCGGTCGGATACCTGGGACGCGATACCCCGCCGATCATTGAGCATCCTGATGTGAAGCGGATGCTGCTCAGTATGAAATCAGGCGTTGAAGCCATGCGCGCGGTGGCGTACCTGTGCGCACTTGCGTTCGATTTGGGACGCGAGCATCCCACCGCGAGCACGCGCGAGTATTACCGCCGGCGGGGCGATTTTCTCACCCCGATTGTGAAAGGCTGGTGTACCGAATTCGGTCAGGAGCTCGCGTCGGTCGGCGTACAAATTCACGGCGGCATGGGGTTTATTGAAGAGACCGGCGCGGCGCAGTTTCTGCGGGACGCGCGCATCACGACAATCTACGAGGGCACCACTGGCATCCAGGCGCAGGATCTCGTTGGCCGCAAAACCCTGCGTGACGGTGGCACTGCGGCGCGCGAACTGCTCGCCGAGATGCGGGCCGATCTCACCACTTGGATGGCCGGCGACGAACCGCGACTGCAAAATTTGGTGCGCGAACTTAGCGCTGCTGTGGTTGCCGTCGATCACGCCATCACTTGGCTACTCGCGAGCCAAAGCACCGATCCCCAATTGTCTGCTGCGGCCTCCGTTGGCTATCTCAAATTGTGGGGCATTGTTCTCGGCGGTTGGCAGCTCGCACGGTCCGCCGCACTGTGTCTCGCTGACGCGCGCGAAAATGCCGGCAACCAGGTGTTCGCGCGTAGCAAGGTAATTAGCGCCGAATTCTTCGCGACCCAGGTGTTACCCCAGGCGACCGGCCTCGCGCACATCATGGAGATGGGATCGCAGTCGGTGCTGGTGCTGACTGAGGACGCATTCGCCTAAGCGCTCTAGCCTCGCGCAGGGTCCCGACGTTCTGTTATCGTGCACTCGCAAAACCGGCACCGACCGGGTCCTTAGCGGACCTCGCGTGCGCGACATGGCGTTGTGGGTGCTCGAAATGTGGCGGAGATTACCAGTCAACATGTGCGCAGACCTCGCGGACTTTGAAACAGACATTCCGACCTTGCGGCGGATCCTTAGCGGTTGCCGGACCTTGGCGGTGGTCGGGCTTTCAGCCAACTGGCATCGGCCGAGCAATTTCGCGGCGAAATACATGCAGGAGCATGGCTATCGCGTGATTCCGGTCAACCCGGCGTATACCGAGGTGCTCGGCGAGAAATGCTATCCCACGCTTGAGGCGATCCCCGAACCCGTTGATATCGTCGATTGCTTTCGCGTCGCTGCAGAAATTCTGCCGCTGGCGCGGAGCGCGGTGGCGATCAAGGCCAAAGTGCTGTGGCTGCAACTCGGCGTAATCAATCTCGAAGCAGCCGAATTTGCGCGTGCGGCGGGACTCGAAGTGGTGCTCGATCGCTGCGTGAAAATCGAGCACGCGCGGCTCTTCGGTGGGCTCAATTTTGTGGGCGTGAATACCAAGGTGATTTCTTCCAAACGCCCCAGGCACATCGCGAATTGAGCCATGGCTGATCGCATTTTCGGTTTTGAAACGCTGTGCCTGCATGCCGGGCAAATTCCCGATGCCGCCACCGGTGCGCGCGTGACGCCGATTTACCAAACCACGTCCTATGTCTTCGATAGTGCGGAGCACGCGGCAAGTCTGTTTAACCTGCAGACCTTTGGCAATGTCTACACCCGACTTTCGAACCCCACCAATGCGGTGTTCGAAGAGCGCATGGCAGCGCTCGAAGGTGGCCGCGCAGCCGTCGCGGTCGGATCTGGCATGTCGGCGCAGATGGTGGCGCTGCTCACGTTGCTCGACGCTGGGCATCACATTGTGTCGGCCAAAACCCTGTATGGCGGTACTTACTCACAGTTCGATGTGAGCTTTCGCCGTTTAGGCATAGAGACCACCTTTGTCGATATCGATGATCTTGATGCGGTGGCGGCAGCGATCAGACCGGAGACCAAGCTGGTTTACGCGGAAACGCTCGGCAATCCGCTGATCAATGTGCTCGATATTGAAGGCGTTGCTGCCGTCGCTCATGCGGCGGGACTGCCCTTGATCGTCGATAACACCTTTCCCACCCCGTATCTGTGCCGACCGATGGAGTGGGGCGCGGACATCGTGGTGCACTCCGCGACTAAGTTCATCGGCGGCCATGGCACTTCAATCGGCGGTGTGTTGGTGGAGTCCGGTAAATTTCCGTGGGACAACGGTAAGTTTCCCGGTATGACTGAACCCTCGGCCGGCTATCACGGCGTGAAGTTCTACGAGACCTTCGGCGATTTTGGCTTCAGCATGAAGGCCAGAGTCGAAACCTTGCGCACCTTAGGCCCGGCCTTGAGCCCCTTCAACGCGTTCCTGTTTTTGCAAGGGCTGGAAACTCTGCCGCTGCGTATGGAGCGTCATTGCGCGAATGCGCTTCGAGTCGCGGAATTTCTTGCGGCTCACCGCCAGGTATCGTGGGTCAGATTTCCGGGCCTGGCGGACGATCACTATTTCGCGCGCGCGCAGAAATATCTGCCCAAAGGTGCGAGTTCGATTATGTCCTTCGGGATCAAGGGCGGGCCTGCGGCGGGTGTGCGCTTCATTGAGAGCGTGCAGTTTTTGAGTCACCTCGCCAATGTGGGAGATGCCAAGACTTTAGTGATTCACCCGGCCTCAACCACTCATCGCCAACTATCCGAAGCGCAGCAGATTGCGGCCGGGGTCGCGCCCGACATGATTCGGATCTCGGTCGGTCTTGAAACTTTAGACGACATCCTGTGGGACATCGACCAGGCACTCAGTAAGGCGGCGCAGGCATGAATGTAAATTTGATCGAACAGTTCAGGGCAGTCGTCGGCGATTCTGGTCTCTTACTCGGCGATGCCATCAGTGCCCGCAATATTCATGTGTGGCGCCAGGAACCAATTCGCGCGATGGTGATCGTGCGACCGGCGTCTACTGCTGAAGTCTCCGCTATCTTGCGGCTGTGTCATGCGGCAGGGCAGACCGTGGTCGCGCATGGTGGGTTGACGGGACTCGTGCAGGGCTGTAACGGCACCGAGGCAGATGTGGTGTTGTCGTTAGAACGACTCAATCACATTGAAGAGATCGATCCTATCGGGCGCACGATGACGGTGGAAG
>CAMATU010000331.1 GCA_945861225.1 Klebsiella pneumoniae | reverse complement strand
TTTACGTAATTGTACTTTTGAGGAGTACAATTATTTGACTATTTGTACTTTAAACAAGCCAATATGGCCGCTGGCCCTCAAGACAGCTACCGCAACGCAATTCGGCAAAAGATCGTCGACAGCATCGCTGCGCCCGTGCCCATCCTCACGGCGCGGGATGTGTGGCTGCCGGCCGTCACCAACAAGGCCATTGCCGTCATCGGCATGCGCCGTGCCGGTAAAACCTCTCTGCTGTGGCGCATCGTCGGCGAGCGCCTGAAGCTCGGCACCCCGCGCGAAGCGCTGGTCTATTTCAGTTTCGAGGACGAGCGGCTGGCGGGCATGACAGCGCTCGATCTGCAGCTGGTGATCGAAGAGTATTACAAGCTTTACCCAGCGCGCCGCGATCGCGAAAGAACCACGTTTCTACTCGATGAGATACAGCTCGTCGCCGGCTGGGAAACGTTTGCACGGCGTATTCTGGATTCAGAGGCCATCGAGCTGTTCGTGTCGGGATCGTCGGCCAAATTGCTTTCCCGCGAAATCGCCTCCAGCATGCGCGGCCGTGCCATGGAGGCGGTTGTCACGCCGTTCAGCTTCCGCGAAATGCTGCGCCACCACGCGGCGCTGCCTGCCAAACCCAGCCTGCGGCTGACCAAGGCGGAGCGCTCGGCGTTGCATCAATCGCTGCAGCGCTACATGACCTATGGTGGTTTTCCCGAATTGCAGGGCTTGTCCGGTGCGGCTCGCTCGCGCGAGCGCATCGAGTTGCTGAGGACCTATGTCGATGTGGTGCTGTTGCGCGATGTGGTGGAGCGCCACAACGTCAGTCAGCCTCAAGTGCTGCGCTGGCTGGTGCAGCAACTGCTCGGCAATACGGCGGGCAGCTTTAGCATCAACAAGTTTTTCAACGACCTCAAATCACGCGGCGTGGCGGTTGGCAAGGAACGCCTGCATGAGTATCTGGCGCATCTTGAAGACACCTTCCTGGTCACCAGCGTTTGCATCGCCACCGAATCGGTGCGTCGTCGCCAAGTCAACGCCCGCAAAGTTTATCCTGTGGACACCGGCTTGATGGCCTTGTTCGATGCCGCAGGCAAACAAAACATCGGCCATGCCCTCGAAACCATCGTCCTGCACGAATGCCTGCGGCGCGGCGCGCAGGCGGCCTATGTGCACACCGCGTCGGGGTACGAAGTCGATTTCCTGGTAACCCATCACGATCACAGCCAGACCTTGATTCAGGTGTGCGCCGACCTTCATGATGCTTCCACGCTCGAGCGTGAGGTGCGTGCCCTGCAAGAAGCCAGGCTGGAATTTCCCAAGGCGCGGTGTCTGCTGGTCACGCTGGAGCAACCGGTGCGCGTACCGGTCATGAAGGATATTGCGGTAGTGCAGGCGATGGACTGGTTGCTGGATGGTCCATCGGATGCCCGCGCCGGATAAGTCCGCGGGTAACGTGCCCAGGCAACGTCGATGTGCTTACCCGGCAACGCCAGCCACTGTGCGCCGGGAAGGTATGATACTTATCATCGGATGATACACTAGCGGCATGGCGACCGATTCGGGATTGACTACGCTTCTCGATTTGCACGGGGAAATCCTCGACCAGGGCAACGGCAATTGGGTGGAGATTCGAGCGTGGAGCGTAGATGTGACGAAGGAGATGCCTCATGGGTTGCGCTATCCGCTTACCTTGCATGACCGGTACGGGACTCGGCTCATGGGATTCGACAACGCGCACGCTCCCAGAATCCCGAAGGGGTTCCGTTACGTCGGGCGGAGGCTCCCTTACGATCACCGCCACCGGCACGCCTCGGATGAGGGAGTGCCCTACAGTTTCAAGGACGCTCACCGGTTGTTGGTCGATTTTTTTGCGGAAGTCGATCGCGTGCTCAAGACTCTATTGGAGAAATAAACATGGCGAAGAACGTTGTTTCTATCGGCATCATGACGCAGGACAAGATTCGCGCGCGCGTGCTGGCGATTGCAAAGGGGGAATACAAGCCCAAGGCCGGCGAACCGAAGATCTGGTTCACGTCCATGCGGTCCCTGGCGGAGGTACTGAGCGATGAGAATCGTGCGTTGCTGCGCATTATCCGGGAAGTAAAGCCCGCGTCGCTGACGGCGCTGTCGGAACTTACCGGGCGCAAGCCAAGCAATCTTTCAAGGACGCTGAAGACCTTGGCCAACTATGGAGTGGTTGTCATTCATCGGGAGAACAGGATTGTCCGTCCAGTGGTCAAGGCGACGGAATTTCGAATCCTCGCAGCATGAGGGAAATGAGAATATCAACGCTGATCTTGATTGGTGACAAAGCTCAGCAGGCTCATCCTGTGAGCCACTGAGGGGTGGAAGATGGGTTCACCGACACAGGAGGTGAACCATGGCGATGAACCGAGTGCAGTTTCAACCTGGGCTTTCGATGGCCGAATTCATGGCGAGGTACGGCAGTGATGCAAATTGCGAGGCGGCGCTGATCGAATCGCGCTGGCCCAAGGGCTTTGTCTGTCCGTCGTGCGGAGGCGGCTACAGTAGTTCGTTTCGGCGCGAGGGCCGGCTGTACTTCCAATGCACCGCCTGCCGGCACCAGTGCAGCGTGATCAGCGGCACGATCTTCGAGGCGACCAAGCTGCCGCTGTCGCGCTGGTTCCTGGCCATGCACCTGCTGACCCAATCCAAGAACAACGTCGCCGCGCTCGAACTCATGCGTCACCTGGGCGTTTGCTACAAGACCGCCTGGCTCATGAAACACAAGCTCATGGAGGTCATGCGCGTGCGTGAGGACCCGCGCCAGCTCGAGGGCCGGGTGGAGATCGACGACGCCTACCTCGGTGGCGAGCGAACGGGCGGCAAGGTCGGACGTGGCTCGGAGAACAAGGTGCCCTTCGTTGCCGCGGTGCAGACCACGCCCGACGGTCAGCCGCAGTTCGTGTGCCTGCGCCAGCAGCCATTCACCAACGAGGAGGTCGCGGTGTTCGCCGCGCGCTCGATCGCGCCCTCGGCCACCGTGGTCTCCGACGGGCTGTGGTGTTTTGGGGCCGTCCGCATCGTAGGCGCCGAGCATGAGCGCGTGATCACCGGTGGCGGCAAGGCCAGCGTCGGGTTGCCACAGTTCCGCGCAGTCAATACGTTCCTGGGCAACCTCAAGCGTTCCCTCGACGGCACTTACCACGCATTCGACTTCACCAAGTACGCCCATCGCTACCTCGCTGAGGCCCAATATCGATTCAACCGTCGCTTCAATCTGCGTTCCATCTTGGCCCGCCTGTTACGCGCCGCGTGCCTCACAAACCCAACCCCTGCCTTCGCCATTCGTGTGGCTGAGGCAAGTCGCTAGTCAAGTATCGCTATGTGCGCGAACAGTTCGCGCGCGCTCTGGAAACGGTATTCCGGCTTCTTGGCAAGCAGCCGGTTGATGATGGGCTGGTAGCCCGCCAGTTTGCCGGGAAGCTGCGGCACCGGCCCATGCACATGCTGGTAGATCAGGCCGG
>CAMATU010000330.1 GCA_945861225.1 Klebsiella pneumoniae | reverse complement strand
ATTTGAAACACCGATGGTGAAGGGACTTTCCGACAAAATCCGTGCAGGCATTGAAGCGCAGCTTGAATATCCGAAACGGTTCGGCATGCCAAGCGAGTACGCAAAGCTCGCGGTGCATATTGTCGAGAACGCTTACCTGAATGGCGAATGCATCCGCCTGGATGCCGCGAGCCGTTTGCCACCGCGTTGAACGCGTGGCATTGCCACTTGGTGCAAGAGATCCCCTCATGAGCAGTGACGGATCTCTCCAGCGCTGCAGCTGGGTCGGTGACAAGCCAGAGATGATTGCGTATCACGATGCGGAGTGGGGTGTGCCAGTGCACGACGACCGCATCCTCTTCGAATTTCTCACCTTGGAGGCGGCACAGGCCGGCTTGAGCTGGCTCACGGTGTTACGCAAGCGGCAGGGCTACCGCGCAGCGTTTGCGAATTTTGAAGCGGCGCAGGTTGCGTGCTTCGATGAGCACCAGGTTGCCGCGCTGATGAACAACGCGGCGATTATCCGCAACCGTGCGAAAATTTCCGCGGCCATTTCCAACGCGCAGCGCTTTCTCGAAGTGCAAGCTGAATACGGCAGTTTTGCCCGTTACCTATGGGGCTTTATGGCTGGCGAGCCGCGGGTCAATCGTCCGCACTCGATGGCGGACATCGTGGCGACCTCGCCGGAATCAGACGCACTGGCCAAAGATCTGAAGCGGCGCGGCTTTAAGTTTCTGGGTTCGACGGTGATGTATGCCCACATGCAGGCGACAGGCATGGTGAACGATCATCTCGTGAGCTGTTTCCGTCAGGCAGCGGTTTAGCGGGCAGTAGTTCGCCCGCGCAAAGGCATTTCTAAAAGTAGGTTGGGGTGAGCGTAGCGAACCCCAACCCCACTGTTACTTACTTAACCTCGACTGGAATTCGCGTCCACTTGCCGTCTTTCAAGCCAATCACAGTCACCCGACCGCCCAGCATAATGAGCGTCCCGTCGGGCATCGCGACCGAGGTTTTTAACCACGACAGCAGCTGTAATTCACTGCGATCCGCAATCGCCCACTCGCTGCCTTGCATAACGCCGAGTAGACCGACTGCGCCCGCTACTGCGGGTTGTCCTGAGTCCAGCACAGTCACGCCAAACAGGCCTTCCGCGCTGGGCGACGGCAACTGTGCCCAGGTCACGCCGCCGTCCGCACTGGTGCGAACCACGCCTGCCGCACCAGCCAGGAATAGATTCGAACCCTTCTGCGTGCCGGCCATCCAGTAAGGCGGCTCCGGCTCGCGTGGAGTCAGGAGTGAATCGCGTCGTACCCAGGTTTGGCCACCGTCCGGCGTTTGCAGGATCATGCCGAACTCGCCGGCGATGGTCAGATTGGTGCCATCGAAGAGCACCATGTTCCAGGACACATCGCCCGGTTTGAAGGCCGGTCCAGGCGCGAATTTGAAGTCGATGGTGGGGGCTGGCGCCGAGTCGAGCGTGTTAATGAACTGAATGAAGCCTTCATCCGGGTACAGCGTGTAATCAGTATCGGCGACCGCCGGTTTGCCCGCGACAGTGGCGTTCAACACCATGCTGTCCATGTTCAAATTGCTCACCCCAAAGTACCACTCGCCGGGTTCCGTGCCCGGGAAGGTCAATTGTGGTTGGGTGACTTCCGCGATTTCCACGGTCGTCCAGGTCTTGCCGTCTTTGGAGTTGGCAAGCATGCCGCGCCCCCCCACCGCCCACGCCGTGCCGTTGGCGGCGGCAATATCGAGCACCGGCTCATTGTGTTCAGAAAGATTCGCGACTTCGGTCGCGGTCTTGCCATCGAACAAATAAACCTGGCCGTCTGAAGTCCCCAACAAGACTTCATTATCCGACCAACGTTCGAGCGTGGTGAAATCTTCGTTCGGAATATTTGGATAGCGGGTGAGGACGGCGCCCTTGCCTTCGATCTTCAACAGCCCGACTAGTCCATGGGCGCCGGTCACTACAATGCCACCCGCACCGGCGAGATACGCGCCGTCAATGAAATCGATCACGAGCGGCGCGCGTTGATCGATTAATTCTTCTTCCGCAGCGTGCGCGGTACCGAGACCGAGCGAGATTGCAAATGCCAACGTGTTCAAGGGAAGCCAGTGACGAACGGTAATCATGCGTGAATGCCCTACAGAATTTGATTTTGATTAAGGAAAATTTTGTGGTGGTGCGTAGCGTGCCACCACGGGTCTGGTCTTGCTGGCAATGTTGGTTCGTACCATATCAATACCAACGCAGGCCATACAAGCTGATGCCTGCCGCAAAAACGCTCACGTCGTGACCTCGGCGTAGCGTCCTCGGTAATACAGGAGTGGCGCGATCTCATCGGACGCCGGGAGGCTGATTGCGCGCACCTCGCCGACAAAAATATGGTGATCACCGCCGGGGTGAACGGCGGTCACCTGGCAGTCAATCGCCATCAAGCGGCCATCCAGCATCGGCGCACCAGTGGCCCCGCGCTCGAAGCCGACACCTTCGAACTTTTGTGGATTTTTCTTGGCGAAATTGTTCGACAGCGCCTGCTGGCCAGCACTCAGTACATTGATGCAGAACACACCGCTGCGTTTCATCGGTTCCAAGGTGTCTGATTTATTGTCCACACAGATAACGAACAGTGGTGGGGTCAGGGACAGCGAGGTCACCGCGTTCATCGTCAGGCCGTAAGGCGTTTGATCGATATCTCGTGTGGTCACGATGGACACGCCGCTCGCCCAGTAACCGCAGGCTTTACGAAAATTGTCAGGCGTCAGGTCAGTCATGCGGAAGTGCTTCCGGAGATTTTAAAGATCGGCGCGTATTGTGAGTGGCGCGGCGTTAACTGGCTAGCCCTAAGGATGCAGGATTTGTCCTCCTCTGCGCCATGGTCCCGGATCACCGTCGCACGTCGTCAAAACAGGGCACGGCAAAAGCCTCCAGGCGCGGTGGTGGTCGGCCGCCGCAGGCGCGATGGAGCAGTGGCATGCAGGTTTCGGCGAAATAGCGCATCTGGTCTTCGATCTCCTCGCCCTTGAAACCGGCCAGTTCGAACCAGGCGTGAAACATGAAGTCCTCGTAGCCGACTTCCTCTTTGATGCGCATGATTTGCGCCACCACCTCATCGGGCGTGCCGAACAGCGCAACCTCTTTCTGGAGCAGCGATTCCGGCTGAATCTTCGTACGCAGATCCAGAAATTCATCGCCGGTCGCAGCCAGCAGTGCCGCAAAGCCGAACGGGCCGTAGTAGTCCCACTGCACTTCCAGGGCGAGTTTGAAACGCGCCAGTTCCTTGTCGCGGACCATGCCGGGCAACAGCAGATGGATGTAGCGGCAGGTCACTATGCCGCGCCGCATTGCAGCGTCCCAGCCGTACTTGAAGCGGCCGCGGTCCAGTCGATCTGGCCAATTCGCCTGCTCGGCAGCTTCGTAGTACAGCTCCACATTCTGCTTGAGGCGCGCCGTCGGCTCGATGATGAAATAACCATTCACGCCCTTCTCAGCCGCAAAGT
>CAMATU010000329.1 GCA_945861225.1 Klebsiella pneumoniae | reverse complement strand
AAGCGCAGCGCCTTCCGCCGTACAGAGTATGGAATACAGTTAGCCCTATCAGAAGCGATCTCTTCTGTTGAAATCTCAGCGCGCCTTGCGCAATCCTCGCGCCTCCAACAACGGCAGAATCTCTTCCCCGAACTGATTAAGCCCCATCGCATAGTCCGGCCACGATAAAGTCGCGCCGGCCATTCCGCAGTCGACCATCGCTTCCAGAAAATCCGCTACTTCGACTGGCGTGCCGATCACGGGAAAGCCTGAATAGCCAGCCATCATATTGCGCAGATAGGATTCGCGGAGCGCCGGATCATCGATTTGGCTGCCGGATTCGCGGGTGAAGGTATCGAGCAGATTACCCGCTGCAATCAGATCGCCATGGGTGTGGATGACGTCGTGATAGTGGGCTTGTGCTTCACTGTGTGTGGCGCGGCAGAAGATCGCAGCGTTGCCCCATACTTCCACTTCTCGACCAAACTCATCACGCGCAATTCGATGCACGTCAGCTACGGTGGCGCGCGCGTGCTCGAGATTCGGCGCCAGAATGAAATTCATATCCGCGTGCTTGGCGGCGAAACGTCGTCCCGCAGGGCTCACCCCCGCGCTCATGATTGGCGGACGGGGATGCCCGAGCGGCTTCGGTTCTGCTACACAGGCCGGCGCATTGAAGTAGCGTCCATTGAAATCAAAGGGCACGTCTTCCTGCCACAAGCGTTTGATCAAACTCATCCATTCATCGGCGTAGGCGTAACGCTCGGCGTGCGGCAATTGCGGTGCACCGAACATTTCAACTTCCGGCGTGTTCCAACCGGCGACGACATTCATGCCAAAGCGCCCGTTAGAAATATGATCGATGGTGACGGCTTGCTTGGCCGCGAGTACCGGATGAATCGACGCCACTGCGGTGGTGGCAAAGACCTGGATGCGCGAGGTCGCCTGCGCCAGACCCGCCGCCCAGGTATAGGTTTCGAAAGTGCGGGCATTGAAATCACTGGGGCCTGCAAAGCCCTTCCAGCGGCAGACCGGGATCAAGGCTTCGATGCCAACTCGCTCGGCGAGTCGGGCGAGGTGCACGGATTCTGTCCAGGTCACCTCCACGCCCCCGGGTGCGGTCGAGATGGTGCAGCCGTGACTTACATTGAAGCCGAAGATCGCGAGCTTGAGACGGTTCACACAAATGACACCGGCACTGGCCGTGTCAGCATATCGAGCACGGGACAGTGCCGATTGACCGCCGCGATCAGCCGCGCACGATCAGCAGTGCTCGCCGTCGACTGCAGATCAACTTTAATCCTGAGCGCGCCAAAGCCCGGTCGCACTGTCTCATCGATGGCGAAGAATCCGCGGAAATCAATGTCACCTTCCACCGTGACCGCCACGCCTTCAAGCGGAATGCCGAGCGCAGTCGCAAACGCGCGATAGGTGATCTCCTGGCAGGTTCCGAGTGCCGCGAGCACCAGCTCAACCGGCGTCGGTCCGCTGTCGCTGCCGCCGATTCCGGCCGGCTCATCTACAGTGAGTGCGTGATGGCGCAGCTTCACTTCGGAACGAAAGCCCGTGGTTAATTGCGACTCGGAGCGAAAGGTCGCGCGCGCCTTCAGCGCCTCTTGGCGGAACGAAGTGGCGGCACGGGCGATGGCATCAGCCATGGGTGTGGGCGTACTCATCATGGGCACCTCTGGGGCATTAGGGTATGGCAGTATAGGGAAAGCTCAGCGATAAGGAGAACAGGATGAGTGACGTTCGCCAACTGCGTCTGGGCGCCTTCATGCGGCCGGTCAGCATTCATACCAGTGCGTGGCGTTACCCGGGGGCGTTCGCGGACGCGAACTTCAATTTCGCGCATTACAAACGCTTCGCGCAAACCCTGGAACGCGGTTGCTTCGATGCTTTTTTCATGGCCGATCACCTCGCGGTTTTGAACATGCCGATGACCGCGCTCAAACGCAGCGCCACTGTCACCTCGTTCGATCCGCTGACCTTGCTGCCGGCACTCGCCGCAGTCACCGAGCATCTCGGACTTATTGCGACTGCCTCGACTTCTTACAACGATCCTTATCACGTGGCCCGCAAATTTGCGTCGCTCGATCACCTAAGCGGTGGGCGTGCCGGCTGGAATGTGGTGACTTCGGTAAATCCGCAAGAAGCGCTGAATTTCGGGCGTGAAGAGCATCTCGAGCACGCCGAGCGCTATCGCCGCGCGCGCGAGTTCTATGACGTGGTCACCGGACTCTGGGACAGTTGGGCGGATGATGCCTTTATTCGCGATGTAGAGGCTGGAATCTATTTCAATCCCGATGGGCTCCACGTGCTGAATCACCAGGGTAAGTATTTCAAGGTGCGCGGTCCGCTGAATGTCGCGCGACCGGTGCAGGGCTGGCCGCTGATTGTGCAGGCGGGTGCTTCTGAGGATGGACGGCAGCTCGCGGCGGAAACTGCAGAGATGGTATTTTCAGCGGACAATTTCGTCGAGTCCGCGCGCGAGCTCTATGCCGATATTAAAGGACGCATGCGATCGTTCGGCCGCGATCCCGCGCATCTCAAGATTCTGCCGGGCGCCTTTGTGATAGTCGGCGACACAGTCGCCGCGGCGCAGGCCAAGAAGCAGCATCTGGACAGCCTGGTCCATCCAGACAGTGGTCTGTCGTCACTCTCGATGCTGCTCGGCCACGACGTCTCGCGCTACGATCTCGACGGACAACTGCCGGAGATTCCGGAGACCAATGCGAGCAAAAGCTCGCGCGAGAAAATCATCAACCGCGCCCAGTCCGAGAAGCTCACGGTGCGCCAACTCGCGCAATGGATCGGCGGCAGTTTTGGGATCCTGGAATTGATCGGTACGCCGCAGACCATCGCGGACTCGATGGAAACCTGGCTCGAGACGGAGGCCTGCGACGGTTTCAATGTGATGTTTCCCTATCTGCCCGAGGGACTCGATGATTTCGTAAATTTGGTGGTGCCCGAGTTGCAGCGGCGCGGGATTTTTCGGCGGCGCTACGAAGGGACGACCTTGCGCGAGAATCTCGGCGTGCCGCGGCCGCGCAACCGTTTTTTCACATAATCTGGAATGACCGGGTAGTGAGTGTCGCGAACCTAAATTGGCGTCATCCCGGGCGAAGACCCGGGATCCAAGGAGGCGGATATCCAAGATGGATCCCGGCTCATCGCTGCGCGATGTCCGGGATGACGGGGCATTTATAAGGCCGCGGGATTCCCGATAGCTCCTAAGCTTTCGTTGGGACCTCTGCTGTGACCGCAGTTTCTGGAATGACGCGGCTGGGAGCTTAGTGTGAATCGTCGACTTTTTTTACCTTTTCGCTCGTATGTTGCGCTGGATCGGCTTTGGCATCATCGGCGCCAAATCCGCTATGGTTGGCTAAGGCCTTGTCGTGTGATTTCAGCGCTCCCGAATCCCCTGCATCTCAACTCATCGTCTCCATCCGCAGGATCAATCTTCGCGCCCACACCGCAACGTTGAGTGAACACGCAGGTAGTGAACATGCCGCTGAGATCATTGCCAC
>CAMATU010000328.1 GCA_945861225.1 Klebsiella pneumoniae | reverse complement strand
CACGCGGGAGATGGTATGAGCGAGCTACTGTCTGCCGAGATCGCGGGACAGATCGAGGCCTTACAAAATCGCTATATCGATGCGCTCGATAGCAAGGACATGTCGGCCTGGCTCGCGACGTTCGACGAGCGAGACGGCGCGTCCTATATCCTGACCACCCTTGATAACGAACAGCAGAATCACCCACTCGGCCTGATGCTGGACGACTGTCGCGCGCGATTGATCGACCGCGTGACCTACATCACCAAGATCTGGGCCGGCACCTTTCAGGACTATCGGTCGCGGCATTTCACCCAACGGGTCGCGAGTGTGCAGGTCGAGAAAGATGTGTTCGATGTCCGCTCTAATTTTTCGGTGTGCTACACGCCGGTGGATACCGGGGAGTCGAAACTATTGACGTGTGGGGTCTATCTCGATCGGATCTTACTGACGACCCTTGGTGCGCGTTTTATGACGAAGAAAGTCGTGATCGACACCAGCGTGCTGCCGCAGTATGTGGTTTATCCGTTGTGAGCTTAATGCACCTGGCGCCGACCGGCGTCGACGACTGAACTTTCCCTCAACGCGCGGGCGCGAGACTGGCCCGCGCCCGCGCCGAATCATAACTCTAGATCCATTCCATACCCTTTGGCCTCGGCGCCGTGGCCGAAGATATCGCCGGTAAAATAAGCCTGCTGGGTTAACGCCTTGCGCGCGCCCCACCCGAGTTCGAGCAACCACTTCGACGGCGTCGCCATGTAGAAAGTTAGCGCTTCGTCGTTCGAGTGCTTGCCAAGCTGCAGCGCGACATCGATTTTACGCCGGCGAATGATGTCGTGCGCGATCCCGAGATCGTCGAGGTGCGTGTATTCAAGCATCACGTGGTTGATGCGCTTTTCCATTGGCCCCAGTCCGAACGCCACCGAGTGCTGGCGATCATTACAATGCATGAAGATTGGTTTGGCGACCATCCCGTTCGGCAATTTGAGTTTGTATTCCACTGAGCCCGTGAGGCCGAGTGTGGAATAGAAGTTCACGGCAGCCGGGGCATCCATCTCATTCAAAATGCAATGACCAATCCCCTGATCGCCCGTGACGAAACGTCCGTACAGGCGACGGCCGGGGTGAAACGGAAAATTGGTGTCTATGCGCGGACCATAGAAGATTTCGGTCGGGATGCCAGCGGGGCTGGTGAGTTTCAACAGACCCAGTACATGGCGCTCTTCTGCTTCACTCTCGGTGCCGACGCGGTAGGGAATCTTCGCAGCCTCGAGCTGCTTGGCCATCGCTTCAAGATCCGCTGGTCCGGGCACCCGCCAGCCGAGATAGGCCAGGTCATCGGTGTTCGACTTATGCATCACGAAGCGGTGATGCCAATGATCCAGGCGCAGATAAAAGCGATCCGTTTCTCCATCATCCAGGACTTCCATGCCGACGCATTCCGCCGCGAAGGACTTCCACGCCGCAGGATCGGTGATATTGAAGCCCAGATATGCCAATTCAGTTACTTTAGCCACGTAGATTACCTCCGAAATATTGTGTCTTTACCGCATGTTTCGCGACTGAACGTCTGCTGCCCAAGTACAGGACCGATGACCGCGAGTGCCGGGAATTTGCTGTTTGCGGTATTGATTGATGCTAGCATGCCAGGACTATCTTCGAATACCGTCAGCCTGTGATTTATGCCGTGGATCCCACCAGCTTCCATGACCGGCGTGCGCCTAGTTAGCACTGATTTCCGTGGGGTAATCTTGTGCTGACGAGGTTGGTTGAAAAATTTCGCCCGGTTCGAAAAGCCCATACCGCTTACCTCATCGACGTGGCTCGCGAGTTCGAGGTGCCACACGGCAAAACGTTATTACAAGCAGCGCTCGACGCCGGCATGGATTTTCCCCATCACTGCACCGTGGGTACCTGCGGCACCTGCCGCTGTCGCCTGCTCGACGGCAAGGTGCAGGCCATCTTGGACTTCTCGTATACCTTATCGAAGCAGGAACTCGCGAACGGTTATATCCTCGCCTGTCAGGCCCTGCTGAAAAGTGAGATCCGAATCGCGGTCGAACTCGGCGAGGTCCCTACCCATCCCTGCGCGGACTATGCGGGAGTCATCCGCGACATGCGCCCGCTGACCCCCTCGATCATGGAGATGACGGTGGAGCTCGACCGCCCAATGCACTACACCGCGGGACAATTCGCGGATCTGAGCCCGCGCCATCTCGATCGCCATCGCAGTTATTCTTTTGCCGACGCCTGTCCGCTCGACGGTAACACTAAACTCCGGTTCCATGTCCGCCAAGTCAGTGGCGGCGCCTTTACTGATTGGTTATTCGGCGCTGATCGCAGTGGCGAAGCGCTGGCCGTGCGCGGCCCGAGCGGCAATTTCTGGTTACGGGCGGCCACCGCCCCGCTGTTATGCGTCGCCGGCGGTACGGGCATGGCGCCGATCCTGGCGCTGCTCAATGACGCGGCGGCGCGGCGCGTGCAACGTCCTGTCACCTATCTCTATGGGGCACGCACCCAGGCGGATCTGTACGCACTGGCCGACATCGAAGCGCTGCAAGCCCGGTGGCCGACGGGATTTTCGTTTATGCCCGTGCTGTCCCAAGAGCCAACGGGTTCGAGTTGGCCTGGCGCGCGCGGATTGGTGTCAGATTTTCTGACGAGTCCGACCTTGGCAACCACGGTCGAACACGCACACTATTATTTGTGCGGCCCGCCTGCCATGGTGGACGCCGCCCTCGCTGGCTTGCAAACCCTCGGTGTCCCCGTGGACGCCATCCACTACGATAAATTTCTCGATTCACGACAACTCGACGCCGCAGCGCGCGACGGCAACACTTAACTGACGGGACGTACCGCATGACCATCACCATCGACACGCTCCACTCCCTGCTCGATGCCAGGCCCGAGCAAGGTCTCTACCGAGTCCATCGCCGAATGTTCACGGATCCCGAGATCTTTGAATTGGAAATGAAATACATTTTCGGCGGGACCTGGGTGTATCTCGCGCACGAAAGCCAGCTCGCCCGGCCACACGATTTTATGACGACATTCATTGGGCGCCAGCCGGTGATCGTCACCCGCGATGGAGACGGCCAGGTTCGCGCGTTCATCAATGCGTGTCAGCATCGTGGCACCGTGGTGGAGAACCTCGGTCATGGCAACAAGAAAATCTTCATGTGCCCGTTCCACGGCTGGTGCTATCGCTCAAACGGCGAACTTGCCGATTGCGGCGAGTCGCCGAAGGCGGGTTACAGCGCGAGTTTCGATAAGACCACTCTCAATTTAAAGGCAGTATCGAAAGTCGAGAGTTATCGAGGCTTCATTTTCGGTAGCCTTAACCCTGTGGTGCCGTCGCTCGTCGAGCATCTCGGCGAAGCGGCGAAGTGTATCGATCTCCTCGTCGATCAACATCCCGAGGGTAAGCTCGAAATTCTGCGCGGCACGCAGTCGTACACCTTCGACGGCAATTGGAAATTGCAGGCCGAGAATGGGGTCGATGGATATCACGTCAACACCATTCATGCGAACTATGTCCAAACCGTCGGGCGCCGCCAACGAATGCTCGCGGATAAAGATCCC
>CAMATU010000327.1 GCA_945861225.1 Klebsiella pneumoniae | reverse complement strand
CCCACGCAAGATGACATCACCCGTGAGGCGATTGCCGAGGTCATGGGCGTGCCGCTGGTGCGCGAGGTGCAGATTGGCGAGCGGATTCGGCAGATGTTCGAGTCCCGCGGACGCGCGATGCCAGAAAATAATCTGCGCCAGGCGGATATTCCGCAGGGTGCAAGCCCCATCCGGGAAATGCCCGGCACCGCGCCAGGCTTGGTGTGCCCAATGGGCGATAAAGTGATTTATGCGGTGCCCGGCGTGCCGAGCGAAATGCGCGAGATGATGCTGGGGACAATTCTGCCCGATCTACAACACCGCGCCGGGGTAACCGCGGTGATCAAAAGCCGCGTGTTACGCACCTGGGGCCATTCCGAATCCGGCCTCGCCGAAATGCTCGCCGCGCACATGGAGGAACTTGATCGCAGTGGTCAGGCGACCCTGGCCTTTCAAGCGAGCGGGATCGAAGGGATCAAAGTCCGGATTACGGCCAAGGCCGAGACTGACCATGCAGTGAACGCCATCATCGCGCGCGAAGAAGCAATCGTGCGGGGAATTCTTGGTTCCTACATCTTCGGCATCGACGAGCAAACCATGGAAACGGTGATCCTGAAAGGCCTGAAGGATCGCGCACTGACCTTGGCGGTGGCGGAAACTGCCACGGGTGGTTTGCTGAGTATGCGTCTTGGTGCCACCCGCGAGGCGAGTGGGACTTTCCTCGGTGGCTTGGTGTTGAGCGAGGCCGCGACGCAGGAACGCTTGCTCGGGGTGCCGCCGGCACCTTTCGCGAATGCGGAAACGACGGCCGCGCTCGCGGCCGCCGTGCGCCGTTCTCTCGGCGCGGATATCGGTCTCGCCACGACAGCAATTGATGATTCAGTCCGCGTGCCGGGCATGCGCCCCGGCACCGTCTTTATGGGGATCGCCACTGCCGAGGGTGCCAGCGCTGAACGCATCCAATTGCCAGGAGATCGCGAACGCATTCGCGAGTTTTCCGTGATCAGTGCATTAAACTTGCTGCGTCACCGGCTGCTAGGCTAACGAGGCGACGGCTGGCATCACTTCGCGCACGAAGAGATCGAGCGAATGGCGGCTTTGCGCGTGGGTCAACGAGCCCCAGGCAAACGCGCCGATCACGTAGTTGATGCCGCTTTCTGCGACGAGACGAGTAACCTGCTCGCGCACCTTGGCGGGGGAACCGATCAGAACAGTTTCGGCCGCCAGTCCTAGGTCCCAGTCAAATAATTTATCGACGCTGTTGTCCTGTCGGCGGTGCCAAAGCCAGGTGATTGAGTTAAACCAAGTACGGTAGGCATCGCGCGCGATGGTCATGGCTTCGGCATCGGTGTCGGCGATGAAAATCTGACGCAGCACGCCCAGTTTCGGGTCGGCAACGTGCCCGTTAATACGATCTTTGTCGTGCTGATGCGTGGTCCATGTCGAGCGGTAACGATCAGTCAACTGGCGCACCAGCGCAATCGGCCCGAGCGTTGCAAAATGATAGCCATGCTGTGCGGCGTATTCGACGCTGGCAGGATTGTGCGTGGGATACCACAGCGGCGGATATGGTCGCTGTAACGGTCGGATTTCCATCGGCACGTCATGGTATTGAAAGTGCTGTCCGTGATGAGAAAGCACTTCCTGGGTCATGCCGGCTCGAAATACCTCAAGCGCTTCGGCAAAAATTTCACGCGTACCTGCAGCGTCCACCCCGAAACACGCGAGCTCGTGGGGCGATACCCCGCGACTGATCCCAAGTTCTACTCGCCCGCCGCTCAGGTGATCGAGCATGCAAACTTCCTCGATCAACCGTAGGGGATTGTAGAGCGGCAGCAGGAAAGCTAGCGGACCCATCCGGATGTTCTTTGTGCGCTGTGCAACAGCCGCGAGAAAGAGCGCTGGTGACGGTGCCATGCCGAGCGGTGTGCCGTGATGCTCGGCCAGGTGATAGCCGAAAAAGCCTGCGCGATCTGCCGCCGCAATAAGTTCCAGGCGCTCGGCATAAAGCTGTTGAACAGAGGTTTGGCCGAGGTCGATCCAGTCGGACATTCCAAATGCGACATTTGCCACTGAGACTTCTCCTTCGGTTGTTTCGGCATCGTTTTGCGACCCACATTATGCGTGATCCCTGTGTGATCGCTATACGGCGGGCCTCTACTCATCCCAACGCCATCGACGCGATAGGCAAATCCCCGACCTTGCGCTAGGCTCCCTGACGATGAACAGCGCCAGCCATTCCCATCACCATAACGGGCAGCGCTTTCTACTCGCGATTGGACTCAACTTAAGTTTTAGTACGGGTGAAATCTGGTTCGGCGTACAGGCAGGCTCAGCCGCCTTGATCGCGGACGCCTTGCACAATCTCGCCGATGTGGCGACCTTGGCAATCGCCTGGGGGGGCGCGTGGCTTGCGCTGCGGCCGGCGACCGTACGCTTTACCTACGGTCTGCGCAGTACCACGATTTACGCCGCCTTCTGTAACGCCAGTTTGCTCCTGCTGGGCTGCGGCGGGCTTGCCTGGGAGGCTACCCAACGCCTGTGGGCGCCGCCGGCGGTGAATGGCGAAACAATGTGGCTGGTGGCCGCCGTGGGCATTTTAGTGAACGGACTGTCCGCGCTACTCTTTCGCCATGACCATCAGCATGACCTCAATGCCCGCGGCGCCTATCTTCATCTGCTTGGCGATGCGGCGGTGTCCCTCGGCGTATGTGTCGCCGGTTTCGCGATGCTGCGCACTGGCTGGTGGTGGCTCGATCCACTCGCGACCTTGCTCATTGTCGGCGTAATCTTGACCACTACCTGGCGGCTGTTGCGCGATGCCGCACTGCTCGGGTTACATGCGGTGCCCAGCAAAATTGAGGTCACGGCAGTCGCGGCCGCGCTCGTGGCGGAGCCGGAGGTCACGGCAGTACACGATCTGCACGTGTGGGCTTTGAGTACCACCGACACTGCGCTCACTGCGCACTTGGTAATGCCGCAGGGGCATCCCGGCGATCTCCGGCTGGAGGAGATTACCGCACGCATGCAGAAAAAATTCGGCATTGGGCACACGACTTTGCAGATTGAGGTAAGCGACAGTCGTCATGTCTGCACGCTCACTTCACCGCATACGCATTGAGTGCCAACCTTGCGTTTGCGTCGAACCTATTGGTTATGTTATGAAACCGCGACGAAACCTTAAGCACCATTTGGAGGGAACATGCTGAAACCTAAAATCCAACAGGAATACGTGCAGATCGACAACGCACCCTGGATGCCATTTCCGGCGCAGTTTTCGCAGGGTGGCATTCGCTGGAAATTGCTGCACGTCTCGCCGGAGGTTGGCGCGTGGACAGCGATTTTTGATTGCCCGAAGGGCTCATCCTTTGCGAGCCATGTGCACATCGGACCCGGCGAATACCTGCTTACCAAGGGCAAGATGGAAGTCCGCGGAGGTCACGAAGAAGGGGGAGCGACGGCGGTCGCGCCGGGCTATGGCTATGAATCGTGCAATGCGCGTCATGACAAGACCTATTTCCCCCAGGCCAGTGAGTTCTACATGACCTTCCTCGGCCCGCTGAAATTTATAAACGGAGATGGCAGTACGGTTGCCGTGGTTGGCTGGGAAGAGGCGCAAGGCGTATGGGATTC
>CAMATU010000326.1 GCA_945861225.1 Klebsiella pneumoniae | reverse complement strand
ACTGCCCGGGATATTGACGCTGAGATCGCAGGAATCGCTGCGGATCAACCAGACCTTGACTGATGGCGTCAAAGCCGGCCGCGTCGATAGCTCGGTAGCCCAGCGTGACCTCGCACAAATCGGCGAAACGTGGACTTACCGCCTGATCGGCGGTGCAAAGCTGGACGCTGCAGATCCTTTGCACACCAACGGGTCGGCGGGAGATGTGCGCATCGCAAATGGTGCTGTAGTACGCACCGGCACCGGCGACATCAGCCTCGCTGCGGCAGGCAATCTTGTGCTTGAGGGATCCACATCGTCACTTTACACACTGGGCCAGGATCGCGGGACCGGCGCGCTGACGGCGCGTCAGGTCGAAGTATTAATGGCGGTGATTTTTTGAAAGATGGGGGTGACATCAACATTTCCGTGGGCGGTAATGTAACGAGCCCCGCATCACCGCTACTTCCGGATTTCATACCGCGTTTGGCCGGTCAATTCCTGTTTCCCAGTGATTTTCGGGGAATAATATTCCCGGCGTCATGGTCTATCGATCATGCAAAGTTTCGGGGGATTGGCGCACTTGGTAGCGGCGATGTTGTTGTCTCAGCCGGTGGAAATCTCGAAAGTCTAACCATCGCGCTCCCTACCAATGGGATGCCCAAATCGTTCACTAACGGCGATCTGGACATCGCGGGGGGCGGTTCACTTCAGGTAGACATCGGCGGTTCCATTGAAGGAGGGATGTTCCTGGTAGACAAAGGACTTGGAACCGTCAGGAGTGACGGCGCGATGACCAATAACGCCAATGTGAGCGACATTGCGCCCGTGATAGTTTTGGGTGATGCGAGGATCAGCTTCGAAACTCGTCGCGAGCTTGAATTTGAAACGGTGCTCAACTCTACGCTAGCGCGACCGCATCCCCAACAGGGCAATCGAAGTGTATACCGCGCGGCTCGACCGACTTTCTTTTTCACTTACGGCCCAGAGAGCGCGGTGTCTTTCAGTTCCCTCGCAGGCGATATTCGACTCAATGCGAGAGGCAACCGTATCGCGAGTACCTTTACAGATCGCATCGTCGATTCTGGACTGCTTGAGGTTTTCCCAGGATCATTGCACGCGCAAAGCTTCGAAGGATCTATCATCGTTGGCGGCGCGATAAAACTCGTGCCGACCCCAAGTGGCGACCTATCCCTCCTGGCAGGCGAAGATATTACGGCCGCCGGCACCGGCTCAATCGAAATGTCGGACGCAGAGTCTGCCTTTCTTCCTGGCCCCTCAAATCCCAATCCGGGTCTGAATGCGATCAATCTCAGCCAGATCCTGGCCGGGCATGCCACCGTTCCAGTGCACGCACAGGATTCCCAGCGGGCAACCGTGGTAGCACGTGTCGGCTCCGTCGGAACAACGGGTCTGGATAGCCTAAGTTTAACGATCCCCAAACAGACATTTGTCAGTGCCGGGGTTGCTGTGGCGAATCTCAACCTCGATATTCAACATTCGCGAAGCGCGACTGAGACAGTGCCGATAGG
Source organism: Klebsiella pneumoniae (assembly GCA_945861225.1). Taxonomy (GTDB): domain Bacteria; phylum Pseudomonadota; class Gammaproteobacteria; genus CAIKBL01. The sequence continues at coordinate 2,107 of CAMATU010000326.1, read as the reverse complement.
CATCGTGAACGCACCGGATCTTTTCAAGCGCATAGAGCAAGTTCTGGGGGTTGCTGATCTTGAGAATGAACTCCTCACTTCGGAACGACTCGATTCTCTGTCATTGGAAACGCTAAGCCTTAGGAGTGCACCGGGTGAGGCAAAATCCGACCAACGAAAGCGGAAGTTCGAGCAGTTTTCAGCACTGAATAAGCAGCGATTGGTACTCAGTTCCGCAGACAAGGTCCGTCTGGAATCGCTTATTTCCGCCATTTTCGCGACGGAATCCCTTAGCACCCAAGCACTGTTCCAGTTAAGCCCTGAGTTTATTTCCAGCACCGCCTCTTCACTCTTATTTCCCGTGTTGCCGATCCAGAGGATCGAGCAGTCAGATCGTACCGAAGTCGTAGCAGGGACAGACATCATATACACGACACCGCGTCGGCCGGACGGTAACCTGTCGGCGAATTCAGCGCGTATTAATATCGCTGGCGCTGGATCCCTAGACCTCGTCGCCGGGCGCAATATTGATCTGGGTTCATCGAGCGGCGTTCAGACCAGTGGAAATCTGGCGAATCCCGCACTCCCCGTGCGCGGGACGGATATCAACGTGCTAACCGGTAACCGAAGCCCTCCGCAGTTTGAGAGTTTTGCGGAGCACTTCCTGCTGCCGCAACAGCGTTATGGAATTTATTTGCTCAACGCGTTCGGCTTGGCGCAAGAGAGTTCTGCGACAGAAATGGCCGAGTTGCGCGACATCTCACGCGCACGCTTCATGGCGCTGGGCGATTCTGCGACGCGGGAATTGGTGCTTAACGCCTTTTATAATGAGCTACGAAGCAGCACAACTGACACCCCAGCAGATTACGTTCGCTCGAACCTCGCAATCGCGACACTTTTCCCGCTACCGGACCCGACTGGGGCAAGCAATACGTTTTTCACACCGGAAAACGTGCCCGGGATCGATCTCTCGTTTCCCGGAGTCGCGGCACTCGATGAACTTATCGCGCGCGAACGTCGCTCGGATTCGAGCTTGACTGAGTCAGCGGCAAGACAGCAGATTTTTGACAAACTTGAGCTTGCGGCTGAGAGACAATCAAATGACCTTTCGGTGGCGGCGCGGGACACGCCGGATACTCAAACACGGAATCGATTGAATGCCATGCGCGCGCACATCGACAACGAACTCAATTCTGCGCTGGCCTTAGCGCGAACTGGGAAAGCATCCTTCCTAGAAGGACTCCCGCCTACCGTCATCGGTTTCGACACTTACGGAGGAAGCGTGAAGTCTTTGCTGAGCCGATTCACAACCCTTGATGGCGGAAATATTAATTTCATAGTGCCAGGGGGCTTTGTAAACGCGGGCGTTGCCTCCACCGGCACATTGACCAAACCTGCGGAACAGATTGGCATCGTGGTGCAAAGTGCAGGGGATATCAGGGCCTTCACGGCTGACGATTTCGAAGTGAATTCTTCGCGCGTCTTTGCGCTCGACGGTGGCGACATATTTCTTCTTTCAGCAGTTGGAAATATCGACGCCGGTCGTGGGGCGCGCTCGGCGCTCGCGATCCCTCCGCCCGCCACGACTTTTGACGCGCAAGGAAACGTAATCATCGAGTTTCCTGCAGCAATAGCGGGAAGTGGTATTCAGGCTGCCGTGTCGAGCGCTGGACGGCCACCAGGAGATGTAGCACTGGTCGCGCCACTGGGCGTGGTCGACGCCGGTGATGCTGGCATCAGTTCTGCCGGCAATCTGACAATTGCCGCCACTGCTGTGCTCGGCGCCGACAATATCTCCGTCGGGGGCGCCGCCACGGGCGTACCGACCACCGCAGTCAGCGTCCCGCTTGGACTCGCCAGCGCGAGCTCTGCCGCCGCCAGCTCAACCAAATCCGCCACCTCTGGCGCGTCCGATCAGTTCAAATCCGGCGCAGACACGATAGGCAAGGAGCTTGGCTCTAGCTTGGTCTCGATGATCAGCGTGCAGTTTATCGGGTTCGGGGAATAGCCTTATGGCCTCGCAACGCGAACTAAGGGCTGCGTTTCCTACCCGCTCCTGCGTTCAACCGTTGCTTGGTGTGCTGTGTTGTTTGGCAATGCACCTGGTGCAGGCAGCGTCTGTGGCGCC
>CAMATU010000325.1 GCA_945861225.1 Klebsiella pneumoniae | reverse complement strand
GATCGAAGGCTTGAACAACAAAGCCAAAGTCACTATGAGAAAAGCTTACGGCTTCCGAACGTTTGGCATGATGGAAATCGCGCTCTATCATGCACTTGGAAAACTGCCCGAGCCAGAACTCACCCACAGGTTTTACTGACGAACCATTTAAATAAGCGCCTGTCGTTCCTGGCGCGGCGCGAGGTTGAGGACAACAACAACCCGCTCGGCCCGACTGTAATTTGTCAGGCGTTCGCCGAACCCATGAAAGGGTTTTTGACCGATCTCGCGGTGAGCGGCGTGGTATATCAGATGTTACGCAAGTGTCTCGATGCCAACCTGCAGAGGTTGTACGAGGAGACCAACGCGTTACTCATTGAGCAGAACATATTGCCGGTGATTGAGCGCGAAAAATTCGGCGTAAAAAGAACGGCGGAAAATTCCCGCCAGCCGACGAACTCCCCGCTGCCGTTAGAGGCTTCGAAAGCGGGTCTCGGCGCGTCCAGCCCCGCCTTATTGGCGGATTCGATCGGCCCCCTGTCGCGTACCCAGGGAAGCATCTGGCAACACTCCAGTGGCCGCAATCAACGAGGCCCGCACGGCGGCATAGCGCGCACTGCGCCGCCCGGCGGTGCGGGAGTCGGGTACCCTGGTGGTGGCACCTTTCCTCCCGCCGGCGACGGACCTGCGCAGGAGGCGGCTGCCAACTGGGCTGCGCGTTCTGGCAGCTGGCCGGCCGGCGTGGCGCCACGCGGATTGTCCTCAACTGCACCAAGGCATGCGGGCTCAGGGGGTTATGTGGGCGCTGCCAGTCCGGGTGGCTTGGCCGCCGCCGGTGGCTACGGGGCATTCGGACTGGACGCCACGTTTAGTGGCTTCGGTTATGGCCCGGCCCCTGGCGGGGGGCCCAGCTTCGAGCGCGCGCTGTCCGTGGCCCAGAATCAGCTTGCGTTGCGTCGCCAACTCGCTCCAGGCGGCGGAGATGCAGGACCCAGCGACCCCCGGCAGGCCTGCTCTCCCGCCCAAATTGCCGATGGCCTGACCGAACTTCAGCACACGCTAACAGGCACCGCCGAGCCCGAGTGGCTCGGCGCCGAGATGGTCAAACAACACCTCGTCGAGGCCATGCAAGCGCGCGGGCTCGCGGAAAAGGAAATTGGTCAGAGCGAGAACGATGCGATAGAGATTATCGTCAATCTATTCCAGGCGTTATTACAAGATGCGCGGGTCGGGGAGTTTGCGAAAGGCAATCTCAAGCGACTGCAAGGCTCAGTCCATAAAGCGGCACAAATCGACCAGGAGTTTTTTGCGACCACGCAACATCCACTACGGAAATTGCTGAATGGTGTCGCGTTAATGGATTTTTCGCCGGGCGAGCGTGGCCAGCGTCAACAGTCGCGCTTGCGCGAGATCATCGATGGCGTGAATTTGTCTTACGACCGCGATTCCTCGGTTATTTCGCCATTGCTCCCCGAGCTCGAAGGCTTCCTCAAGGAGCAGCGCGCGGCATTCGACGCGAACGTGAGCGGGATAGTCGCCGGCTGCGAAGAGCAGCAGCGGTTTCTGCGCGAAAGGCGCGACCGCGCGGGTGAAGCAGCTCAGCCGCAACCCACCTTCCCGGCGGAGTTACAGCGCTGGGTGGCGCGCGCGAAGGCCTTGCGGGTGGGTGATCGCCTGTTGATGAACGCGAACACCAAGGCGCCTTATCCCCTGACCTTGGCGTGGATCGGCGACGATTTTAATCCCTACGTGCTGGCCGATGCGCGGGGCAACAAGTCGGCCTCGCTGACCTTGCAACAAGTCGCAATGTACCTGCGCCGAGGCCTGGTCAAAATTCTGAACGATGACGACCAAAGCGCAGTCGATCGCGCCTTATACGGTGTGGTCAACCGTCTACATGAACAAGTGGTTGAGCAGGCCACACACGACACCCTGACTGGCCTGCTCACCCGTAAATCTTTCATGCAGGCAATCGAAGCCAAGTTCCCGCCCGCCACTCAAAGCGATCCCGGTGCGGTGCTGTGTGAGCTCTCGATTGAGAACCTGAAGGCGGTCAATGAACAGTTCGGCACGGTCACGGGCGACCGGCTCATCAAACAGATTAGTGACGAATTGCGCAGCCAGGCGGATCCCAAAAATGTGGTGCTCGGGCGTCTAGGCGGCGGCGAGTGGGGCATGTTTTGGAGTCGGGGCGGCATTCAAGTGGCTTATCGCGAGACTCAGGCGCTGCTCGAGAAAGCTCGGCAGCTCACTTTACCGACGGGCCCGGGCGTGACACCACGGCTGGTAGTCGGGATGGCCGCCGTCGAAGCCGAACTGGCGCAGGTCGATTCGCTGATGACGGCGGTGCACGAGGCCTGCGGGGTTGCGCGCAGCCATCCGGATTCGCCCATCTATGTGACTGGAACCGATACCAAGCAGCGCGTGCAGCTAGAGCAGATGATGGCCTATGTCTCGAAGGCCATCGAGCGCCAGCGCCTCGCGTTGTTGTTCCACGAGGTACGCGCGCTCAGCAAAGCAGGCGCACCGGCCGCTAAGGTCGTAGTGAGCGCTGAAGATCGTAACGGTAAGCTGGTGCCGCCGGCGCTGTTCACGCAGGCCGTGTGCAACAGCGCGCATGCCTATGCCGTGGACTACTGGACCTTGCACCACACGTTATTGTGGATGGCGAGTCACAGCGAAGAATGCGAACGCTTCAGTGCGTTCGTCATTCCCTTGTCGCGTGCCGCGCTGGATAACGACGATATCGCCAACGTGGTCGTGAATGAATTGATGGAGACCGCCGTGCCGCCGGCCAAGGTGTGCTTCGAGATTGAAGATAAAGTCGCGCTGGCCAAACTGGCGGAAACGGGCGATCTCATCAACACTCTGCGTGAGTTCGGGTGCCAGTTCATCCTGAGTGATTTCGGTGGTGTACAAGGCAATTACGAGTATCTAAAGGAACTCGCGGTCGATTTCGTCACCATCCCCAGCAGCTTTATCGTGGACGGGCGCCAGGATCCTAAAGATCTCGCGATTGCCAGGTCGATCAACGAACTCGCGCATTTCATGGGCAAGCTCACGATTGCCAAAGCACAGGGTGAAACTGGCCTGCTGGAATTGCTGCGTGAGATGAAAGTCGATTTTGTTCACGATGTCACCCGCGCGACGCGCCTGATCATGGAAACCGATGGCAGAAATCCCTAAAAAAATTGGTAAGTACGAATTAATCGACGTGCTAGGAAGGGGCGCGATGGGCGTGGTGTACCGCGGCCACGACCCCTATGTCGATCGCCCGGTCGCGATTAAGGTGGCGACCAATGCCGATGTCGAGGCCACGCAGGGCGTCGCGCGCCGGATGTTTATTAACGAGGCACGCTCAGCGGGCCGCCTCGACCACCCCAATGTGCTGAAGGTTTACGAAGCAGGCGAAGACAACGATCAGCCGTACATGGTCATGGAATACATTCATGGCGGCGATACTTTGCGTAACTACTGCAAGGGTGACACCTTGCTGCCGATCCCGACTGTGATGCGTGTCATTCGGCAATCGGCGGACGCGCTGGATTACGCACATACGCAAGGTGTGCTGCATCGTGATATCAAGCCCGCCAATATCATGCTGACCAAAGACGGGGTCGCGAAAATCGGCGATTTCGGCATCGCGCGCCGCATGGGCGTCGATCAGACCCAGATCGTGGGCTG
>CAMATU010000324.1 GCA_945861225.1 Klebsiella pneumoniae | reverse complement strand
CACCCAGCGCCATCCTCAAGGAAAACGTATACGTGGGGCCGGTCGGCGTGAATTCGATGCGCATTTTGTCCCTGGGTCGCCCATTTTCAACGCGCAGATCCGCGATAGTCACGCCCGGCGGCAGAGCGCGTTTGCGCAACAGATCATGGTCGCGGATCTCCGTCCAACCCGCGTCATCGCGAAACCGCCAGAACTGGTAGCCCGCGGCATCGGCGGTCCAGGCGATGACCTTAGCCGTAAAGCGGGATTCCGCAGACGCCAGGTCGAGCAGTTGCGCGAGCCGTTCGGCCTCCGTGCGCAAGGTGTCGCGTTCGCCCGGTCGCACCACCACACTGACCAGCCCGGCCAGCATGCCCATGATCACCAGTACGACCATGACTTCGATGAGCGTGAAGCCCTGCACGGGCGGGTGAGCGGTGAGTGGTAGCCGGTGACGGGTGAGTAGTGACAGGTGAGCAGTGAGCGGTAAGCCGCACGCAGCGAGCCGGTTCGGACACTTGTGCGAGTTACTGATTGCTTTTCCCCACTTACTTCTAACCATTCACTACTCACCGCTTTTAATATCGGCGTCGTTGCCCTCGCCGCCTGCAGCGCCATCGGCGCCCAGGCTTGATATGTCGATCTCGCCGTGCTCGCCCGGATTGAGGTAGCGATAGGCATTGCCCCATGGATCCTTGGGCAGGCGCTCTATATATCCGCCGCTTTTCCAGTTGGGCGGAATGGGTTGTGCCGTGGGTTTAGTCACCAGCGCCTGCAGTCCTTGTTCGGTTGTCGGGTAGCGCTGGTTGTCGAGGCGGTACAGTTTGAGTGCCTGCATCAGGCTGGCTATGTCCTGGCGTGCCGCGATCACACGCGCCTCATCAGGCCGGCTGATGATTTTTGGAACCACCAGCGTGGCTAATATGCCGAGTATGACGATGACCACCATGACTTCCAGCAAGGTAAAGCCGTCTTGTGCGCGCTTCGTCATTGATTTCGTCGATCGATCTGTGATTTCTCGAGCTCGGAAATGTCGATTGATCATGGTTGATTTAGTCCGTAGCGTTGCGGCGAGCTCGTCTGTCAAATCGCCCGCACTTCGGGAGCAATCTGGATGATTATAGTTACGAATCTTGATATAGTACCGGATTAGCAGCGACGCTGCTTTACTTGTGGTGAGCACAATCAGGAAAAGATGGGAGAGATCTCAGTCGCACGATCGGGAATCGCGGAAACCGCGTGCGTTGCCTTGGTGACGCTTGCGGCACTTCTGTCGCTGGGTATGGTTCTGGCGTACTGGACGTGGGCCGTGGTTGCGCCGCGTCCCGAACCACAGTTGCCGGTTGCTCCCGAACAGCGCGTGAACCTGGAGTCCGCCAAGGCGCTGTTCGGTGTTGCGCAGCAGGGACCCAGCACGGTCGCACCGAATGGAGCCATGGTGCGTTTACTCGGCGTCGCGGCCGCGACGCGAGGGCGGCGCGGATATGCCGTGGTGCAGCCCGAGGGTGGGAGAATCATAGGCGTGCGCGAGGGCGAAGACATCGCTCCGGGCCTGCGTCTCGCGGAAGTCCGTCCCCGTTACATCGTCCTGATGCGCAATGGATTGCGCGAAACCCTGGCGTGGCCCGAGAAAAGCGCGGCGGCGGAAACAACCGCGGCACGTCCAGTCAAATGACATCAGAGGCTTTGCCGATCGAAAATCCGAGGGTCAAAACATGAAACGTCACTGGTTGCAAACCGTATTGTTGTTTATAGCCGTGATGATCCCCATGGAACGTGCATGGTCGTCGGAAACGGCCGGCGTTCCATCGGCGGCCCAACCGGACGCGAAACCGATCCCGCGGGCTGGCGGACCCGACCCCCTGACATTGAAACCGGCGCCGGAGCCCGCTCCTGTAGCCGTCGCCCCTGCCGCCAAGCCTGCCGCGAAACCACCCGTAGTGCGCTCGAACGCATCCGAAGCCGTGACGTTGAACTTCGTCAACGCCGAGATCGAAGGCGTAGTGAAGGCTGTCAGCGAAATTACCGGAAAAAACTTTCTGCTGGATCCGCGTGTCAAGGGCACGGTCAATATCGTATCGGCCAAACCCATGCCCAAAGGGTTGGTTTACGATACGTTTCTTTCGGCGCTGCGCCTGCAGGGTTTTGCCGTCGTGGAGGAACGCGGCATCGCGAAAATTCTTCCCGAAGCGGAGGCCAAGCTGTATTCGGGGCCGACCCTGGGGCCGCAGGAAAAATCGCGCATGGGCAGCGACACCATCCTAACCCAGGTATTCACGCTCAGGTACGAGTCGGCCGCGCAACTGGTGCCGATACTGCGGCCGCTGATCAGCGCCAATAACACCATCACGGCATATCCGAATACGAATACGCTGGTCATCACCGATTACGCCAGCAATCTGCAGCGCCTCGAACGTATCATCGATTCCATAGACCAGCCGAGCGGCATGGATCCGGTGGTGATACCCCTGTACCACGCGTCGGCGCTCGATGTCGTGCAGGCGGTCAACCGCCTGTTTACGGAGCCCGCTTCTTCACCTGGCGTCGCGAACTCGGAGGCCGCACAGCGCATGACCATAGTGGCGGATGCCCGTTCGAACAGCCTGATCGCACGCGCCGACAATCCCTCGCGACTGGCGCGATTGCGCACACTGGTTGCCACGCTGGATACGCCCACCAGTGCGGCGGGCAATATACATGTCGTGTTTCTGAAAAATGCCGACGCGGTGAAGGTCGCAGAGACCTTGCGCGCGGTCTATAGCGGCGAGAGCGCGCCGTCGCGTGCAACTCCGGCTGCGGCCTCTGCGCCACCTTCCGGCCCATCGTCATCGGCGTCGCCGCAGTCGCAAGCCCCCGCCGGTTCGCCGTTTGCAAGCACGGGCTCTTCATCCGCGACCGGGCGCGGCATCGTCCAGGCGGATGTGTCCACCAACTCCGTCATCATTACCGCACCTGACGCTGTCTATAATAATTTACGCGCGGTGATAGACAAGCTCGATACCCGGCGTGTGCAGGTTTATGTCGAGGCTCTGATCGCCGAGGTGACCGCTAACAAGGCTGCCGAATTCGGGGTCCAGTGGCAGAGTCTGGGCGGCGCCGGCGCCAACGGTAGCAGCGCGAGTGCTTTCGGCGGTACCAATTTCGGCGGGGCGGGGCAAAATATCATCGGTGTCGCACAAAATGCAGCATCCGCCGGCCCGGGTCTCAACGTGGGCATCATCAAGGGTTCGATTACGATCCCCGGCGTCAATGGCCCGATCCTCAATATGGGCCTGCTGGTGCGTGCGCTGGAATCGGACTCCAATGCCAATATCCTGTCGACACCGACGCTGTTGACGCTCGACAATGAGGAGGCGCGCATAGTCGTCGGCCAGAATTTACCCATCATCACCGGCCAATACGCATTGTCCGGCGCGTCTACGACGCCCACGCCGTTTCAGACCATTTCGCGTCAGGACGTCGGGCTGCAACTCAGGATCAAGCCTCAGGTGTCGGCCGGGGGCACGGTGAGGTTGCAGATTTATCAGGAGGTTTCCAGCGTGCAGGACAGCACCAATGCATCCGGGGTCATCACCAACAAGCGATCTGTCGAATCCAGCGTGCTGGTCGATGACGGACAGATCGTGGTGATCGGCGGTCTGATCCAGGACTCGGTGAACGACACCATACAGAAAATACCTGTTCTGGGGGACATGCCGTTGTTTGGCGGGTTGTTTCAGTACAAGACTCGCTCGCGCAG
>CAMATU010000323.1 GCA_945861225.1 Klebsiella pneumoniae | reverse complement strand
ACAACATCAAAGTCCAGGTAAAGCTGATCAATCCGATTGCGATGGAAGAAGGCTTACGGTTTGCGATCCGCGAAGGCGGACGCACAGTCGGGGCCGGTGTCGTCGCCAAAATCCTGGACTAGTCACGACCTTACTAATTGAAAGGATTGTGCGGGCAGTTGCAGTAGCAGTTGACCGCCAAACAGTCCAAGGGCAAAAGCAATGAACCAACAGGTCATCAGGATACGTCTCAAGGCGTTCGATCATCGACTCATCGATCAATCGACCCGTGAAATCGTGGAAACGGCGAAGCGTACTGGCGCCCAGATTCGGGGCCCGATCCCGCTGCCTTCCAGGCACGAGCGCTTCACCGTGTTGACCTCACCGCACGCCAATAAAGACGCGCGCGACCAGTACGAGATTCGGACGCACAAACGACTGCTCGATATTGTGAACCCGACTGACAAGACGGTTGACGCGCTGATGAAGCTCGATTTGGCGGCTGGCGTTGACGTGCAGATTAAATTGAGCTGAGACGTTCGAGGCAGCACATCATGGCATTAGGACTGATCGGAATTAAGCGCGGAATGACGCGCGTGTACGAGGACAACGGGCAGGCTGTCCCGGTCACTGTGATCGAAGTCGATCCGAATCGGGTGACGCGGGTGAAATCCGCTGCAAAGGATGGCTATCGTGCGGTGCAGGTGACAGTGGGTAGTAAACATCGCAATCGGATCAACAAACCCGATGCCGGCGTATACGCGAAAGTGTCGGCGACCGCAGGGCGCGGCTTGTGGGAGTTTCGCCTGCAAGAAGACGAAGGCAGTGAGTTGGCGAACGGCGCAGAGATCAAGGTGGATATCTTCACCCAGGGTCAGTACGTCGATGTGACCGGGACCACGATTGGTAAGGGCTTCGCGGGCACCATCAAGCGTCACCATTTCAGCATGGGTGACGCGACGCACGGTAATTCGCTATCGCATCGCTCACCGGGTTCAATCGGTCAGCGACAGACGCCGGGCCGTGTCATCAAAGGCAAAAAAATGTCCGGGCACATGGGTAACGTGCAGCGCACGACGCAGCGCCTGCAAGTGGTGCGGGTCGATGTGGAACGCAATCTACTTTTGATCAAAGGCGCTGTGCCGGGCTCAAAGGGCGGTGATGTGTTCGTCAAACCGACGGTCAAAAACCGCAAGAGTGAACAGGGTTAAGGCACATGGAACTCCCAATACATTCATTCGCGAATGGCACCAACGCCGGTTCTTTGGCGGTGGCTGACGCCATCTTCGGGCAGCCATATAAAGAAGCGTTAGTGCACCAGATCGTGACCGCGTATTTCGCTGGCGCCCGCCAAGGTACCAAAGCCCAGAAGACTCGTGCCGAGGTTCGCGGTGGTGGCGCGAAACCCTGGAAGCAAAAAGGTATGGGGCGCGCACGTGCCGGAACCACCCGCGGACCCTTGTGGCGAACTGGTGGTCGGGCTTTCGCAGCGCGGCCGCGTTCGTTCGATCAGAAGGTCAATCGCAAGATGTATCGCGGCGCGTTGTGCTCAATCCTCTCCGAACTCATCCGCCAGGACCGCATGCTGGTGGTCGATCAGCTCGATGTGCAGGAAAAGAAAACCAAGCATTTAATTTCGGCGCTCGACAAATTCGGACTTACCGATGTGTTGTTAATCACTGACGATGTCTCCGAGGCGCTTTATTTATCGGCGCGGAACCTCCACTGGGTAGGGCTGGCGGATGTTGAAGGGGTTGATCCGGCGCTTCTCATTTCCTTTGCTAAGGTCGTGATCAGTCAGGGTGCGCTGACGCGGCTGCAGGAGCAGCTGGCATGAACCAGGAACGTCTATTGCAGGTGCTGGTCGAGCCGCGAATGTCTGAAAAGGCCACGCGCATCGCTGATAAGCACAATCAATACCTTTTCAAGGTCTTGAATGACGCGACCAAGCCCGAGATCAAAGCCGCGGTCGAGCAATTGTTCAGTGTGCAGGTGGTGGCGGTGCGGGTGCTGAATGTGGGCGCGCGCGCGAAGGCCTTCAAGGGTCGCATCGGTGCACGGCAAGCATGGAAGAAAGCCTACATCACGTTGAAGCAGGGTTTCAGTATCGATTTCTCGGGCGCGGCGTAAGTGCGCTTGAGCAACCAGGACGCATTCTAATGGCGCTGATCAAAACCAAACCTACCTCACCGGGACGACGCGGCGTCGTCAAGGTCGTGACCCCGGATCTCCACAAGGGTGCGCCTTATGCGCCTTTGCTAGAGCGCCAGATTCAGAATTCAGGGCGCAACAATGCGGGCCGAATTACCGTGCGGCATCGTGGTGGTGGGCATAAGCAGCACTATCGGATTATCGATTTCAAACGGCGCAAAGACGGCATTGCAGCGAAAGTCGAACGCCTGGAGTATGACCCGAACCGCTCCGCGCACATCGCGCTACTGCTCTACGCCGATGGCGAGCGCCGTTACATCATTGCGCCGAAAGGTGTGGCAGCCGGTCAGACCTTACGTTCTGGAAGTGATGCGCCGATTCAAGTTGGAAACTGTCTGCCGCTGCGAAATATTCCCGTCGGGGCGACCATCCACTGCGTGGAACTCCGGCCCGGCAAGGGCGCGCAGATCGGACGCAGTGCCGGCGCCGGTATCCAGTACGTGGCTCGCGAAGGCACGCACGCCACACTGCGCCTGCGTTCGGGTGAAATGCGCCAAGTGCCGATTGAATGCCGCGCGACCATCGGTGAGGTTTGCAATCACGAACATTCGCTGCGCCAATTGGGTAAAGCGGGTGCCAAGCGCTGGCGCGGTATCCGTCCAACGGTGCGCGGCGTGGCCATGAATCCGGTGGATCATCCACACGGCGGCGGCGAAGGCCGCACCTCCGGGGGGCGTCATCCGGTGAGCCCGTGGGGTCAGCCGACCAAGGGTTACAAGACTCGAACCAACAAGCGTACGGATAAGATGATCCTACGTCGTCGCGACAAGCGCTAAGAGGTAAACGCTGCCATGCCACGTTCAATTAAGAAGGGCCCGTTTATCGACCACCACCTGCATAAGAAGGTGGAGACGGCGCGCGCCAACAACGACAAACGACCGATCAAGACTTGGTCGCGACGCTCGCTGGTGGTGCCGGATATGATTGGATTGACGATTGCGGTGCATAACGGCCGCCAGCACATGCCGGTTTTCGTCACTGAAAACATGATCGGCCATAAGCTCGGCGAGTTTGCACAAACTCGTACATTCCGCGGCCATATCGCGGATAAAAAGACTAAGTAAACGCCGACAAGGATTATTTTAATGGGTACTACCGCCAAGCTTCATCAGGCGCACATCACGCCCCAGAAAGCGCGCCTGGTCGCTGACCAAGTGCGTGGGTTGCCGGTTGACCGGGCGTTGAATCTGCTGGCCTTCAGCCCGAAGAAGGCGGCGGCGATGATCAAGAAGGTACTGGAATCCGCGATTGCCAATGCCGAACACAATGACGGCGCTGATGTGGATGAACTGCGGGTTAAAACCATCATGGTCGATGAAGGCCCCATCATGAAACGCTGGATGCCACGCGCGCGCGGTCGCGCCAATCAGATTTTCAAGCGCACCAGTCACGTCACGATAGTGGTCGAAGAGGGCAGGTCCTAAGCGGACCACAGTGAGCGAAGCTGCAGAGCCGAGCTAGCAAACCAAGTCAATGAGCCAGGTTTAAGAGCGACAAATATGGGTCAAAAAGTACATCCGTACGGCATCCGCCTCGGGATTATCAAGGACTGGACCTCCA
>CAMATU010000322.1 GCA_945861225.1 Klebsiella pneumoniae | reverse complement strand
CATTATGTGCGGCTCGCAGATCTCTCCAGCGCAGGATTTGTGATCCTGGTGGGGTATTTATTCACTGAATATGGCGTGCTTGCGATTTATCGCGTACTCGCCGCTTTCCCATGGGTGCTGCTACCGCTCGCCTTTGCGCAGACCTATGGCGTGAGCGGGCGCATTCCACGCAGTGCCTTCATTATGTCCTTGCGCAAGCACCCGCCGACTAGCGCACGAGCGGTCGATCTGCGGCCTGCCTTGGGTGCAACCTGCCTGGTCGCAGCGAGCCCGGGGGTGCTGGCTGTCACCTGGTACGGCTGCGGCGTCGCGTGTCTCCTGCTCGCGCTGCTTCTGGTCAATCGCAATTCACGCTACAACCTTGCGCAGTGGTCGCTGAGCGCGCTCGTCACACTCAGTCTCGCTACCGGGACTTATCTCGGCATTGTCCGCGCCCAACTCGCCACTGGCGATCTTCTCCAGTCGCTGATTGGTCAGTGGGGTTTTATCGCCACCAATCTGGATCAGACCTCAACGGCCATCGGCGCCTTGGGACGTCTTAAACTCTCGAACAAAATTCGGCTGCGAATTGCCACCCCGCGCAATATTCCGTTGCCGTTGAGGCTCACCGAAGCGCGTTACCAAAAATTCGACAATGGCATTTGGAGCAATCGCGGGCCGGGACCCACCACGCTCGATCCCAGCGCGCATGCGCTGACTTGGAGTCTTCAGCCCATTACTGCCGCAACCAGGCAGCTCACGATTACCACCGAGCGCCGCCAGGAACTAGGGGCGTTGGCCTTACCCGCCAGCACTGTTCAACTCAGTGGTGATGACCTCCTGGAGGTTCAGCGTCATCCACTGGGCGGAATCATCGCCGAAGCGCGCCCTGGATTTTTGCGCTATCGAGCAAATTATCTTTCTACTCGAGTGTTCGCTGGTGCACCGAGTGCCGAAGATTTATTGATTCCTGAAGCCTACCAACCGGTGCTGACGCGGATCGCCGCGGAAGCGCACTCAGTGGGCCTTAAACCAGCCGACACAGTCGTCCAAATTGAGAAATTTTTTGCACAAAATTTCCACTACAGCCTGATTCAACCTGGCTACTTCCCCGGGCGCAAACCGCTGGTCTCGTTTCTGTTGCGGGATCGCGCCGGACACTGCGAGTACTTCGCCACCGCGACGACCTTGCTCCTGCGCCAAAACGGGATCCCGGCGCGCTATGCGGTGGGCTATTTAGTGGACGAATACAGCGCGCGTGAACGCGCCTTTATCGCGCGTGCTCGCCATGCCCATGCCTGGGCTGAAGCTTTCGTCGCGGGGGAATGGCGGGTAGTCGATACCACGCCAGGTCTGTGGTTAGAAGCCGAAGCCTTCCGTGGGTTCCCATGGCACTTGTTCGCTGACACCGTCAATTGGTTGCGCTGGCAACTGCAGAGAGTGCAGCGCGGTGAATTAGCGCTGGACAGCCGTGGACTGATCGCAGTGCCATTCCTGCTCGGTTGGTTGTTTTGGCGCCTGCGGCCACTCGCCCGCGGACGCCAGCTGGTCGCTATGCGTTCCAACTTCACCCGCGAACAATCCGAACTACAACCGCTTTTTGCAGCGCTCGCGCGCCGTGGCATTCATCCGCGGCTGGGCGAGACCACGCTCGATTTTCTCACGCCACATTGGCCACCCGGCACCACTGCAACCCTGCACGCGATGGTCATGCTGCACTACGCGGAACATTACCGACCGGGCGGACTCAGCAGCGAGGAGCGCAGCTGGCTCCGCGAATCCGTGGCAACCCTGCTGGATCAGACCCGAAAAAATTCGATCTAAATAACGGAGCGGAAATACCAAGCACGCCAAAAGCCGTAGGGAGAGGAGACTGGCCGCAGCGCGCCTCCCGCGCCAGCGAGCCCTGGATGGCAAGCAGCGCAGCGCGGGCGGTAACGAAGCAATTCAGGATGAATTGCGCAGTGGTAGCGTAGGCCAGTCTCCTCTCCCTGCGGCGCCCAGCACGGTGGCCGGTATTTCCGCTCTGCTATTTAGATGGCTAACTGACGTTTGCGCAGGCTGCCCTCAGTTGCTCGGCGTCGCTCGCGGTCGGTTGTTCCAGCAGATAAAGGTCAATTTCTGCACGAGGAACTAGACGTTGGAAGATGGCGCGGCTTTTCTCTTCGGCGGTTACGCCGGCATGCCGCAAAAACTCGCTGGGACTGATCGCGTCAGTCTCGAGCACAATCATCGCTTCGTTAGTAATCTCTCGCAGCACCAGGTATTCGGCATTCAAGCGCGCATTCACTAAGCTCGGTGGCGCGAGATGGTTCTCATAGATCCCGCGCACCTCCAGTTTGTAACCCCCGATCAAGATCGGGTTGATGGTCTCTTCCAGCTGCGCTTCAAGCGTGCTCAGGCGGCTGATCACCAAATCCGCCGCTGCCACCGAAACCTCGTCAGTGGCGCCGAGCGCCACATAAATCTCCACAATGTCGTTTACCGAGAGACTGCGGTACCGATCATGGATGAATAGGTAGTTGCGCTCGGCATACAGGGCTTCGAGGGCTGGGTAGCCGAGGAAGCGGACCAGATCAGGCACCCGCGCGAGATTGAGATTAAACCCGACGCCACAAATGAGTTGGGTGCCATTCAAGCCTACCAACTGCGCGAGATGAGCACGGCGTGCCTCGCCTTCGCCGCGCAGCCGTTCACGCAGCGGCGAGAAGAGTGACACCAACCCCTGGGCTGATGCGCGGATCAAATTTTCGAAGGTCTGCATCATCATTTTTAGTCCTGCCGCAGATTATCACGGACCGCGATAGGAGTTGGATACTGCATCACAATGACGTAACTCGAGATGACGAAGGTGATCACGGTCGCGAGTTGCAGCACATTGGAGGCCAGCCTACTTAGCACGCCCACATCGGTCGCCAACACCGCCACCAGTAAACTGAACTCACTGACCTGCCCGAGCCGTACACCCGCTTCACGCGCCAGTTTGAGGGTCTCGCCGGCCGCCAGAAATAGCCACCGAAATAGCCATGGCTTGGCAAGTAGCATCAACCCCGCGAGGGCTGTCGCCGGCAGCCAGGTCTCAGCCAACAGCCCTAACTCCAGGCTCGCCCCCACTGAGAAGAAAAACAGAATCAAGAAGAAATCACGCAAAGGCCGCAGGCTATCGGCGATAAACAACGACACCGGGCAATTCGCGAGCGCCACCCCGGCAATGAACGCCCCGATTTCATGCGATAACCCACAGCGATGCGCCAGTTCGGCCAACGATAAGCACCAGGCAATGACCAGCAGAAACATATATTCCTGAATCCGGTCAAAGCGTGCTAACAATGGCTCCAGGATCCAATGTTCGCCGGCATAGGCCACCGCGATAAGCAGTGGCAAGGCCAGCAATTCGCGCAAGAACCCACCGAATCCTCCCGCCTCATCAACACTGCCCTGCAGGGCGAGCAGCACCAAAATAGCCAGCAGATCCTGCAACAGGAGGACACTGATCATCACCTGTCCGGTATGTTGATGATGGAGCGCGGTGGTCGGCAGCAGCTTCAGCCCGATGATGGTGCTTGAGAACATCATCGCCGCACCAATCACCAGCGCTTCGCGCGGTGCGAAACCACAGCCAAAGGCGAGCCCAGCCCCGAGCACCAAAAAACTGAGTGAGCTGGCAAAGGTCACCACGGTCGCTTCGCGGAGCATTTTCAGCAGCTGCGCAGGCACCATGTTCAGCCCTAACAGATAGAGCAGAAACATGATCCCGATATCGGAGACTTCCTGCAGCCAGGC
>CAMATU010000321.1 GCA_945861225.1 Klebsiella pneumoniae | reverse complement strand
TGACCCTGGCGACCGATGTGTATCGCCCAGCAGACGGCCAGCCGGTGCCAGCGATTGTGCTGCGCCTGCCCTACAACAAAGAAACCCCCGTGCTGCTCTTCTTAAGCGGCGACATCTTCCGCGTGGCACAGGCCGGGTATGCGGTGGTGGTGCAGGATTGTCGCGGCACCTACCAATCGGGCGGCGAGTTCAGTCCGTATTTTCAGGAAGGCGCGGACGGCGCAGATACCATCGCCTGGGCGGCAGCGCAGACCTGGTGTAGTGGGGTGGTGGGCATGATGGGCGCCTCGTATTACGGCGCGACGCAATGGTTGGCGGCCGGCGAAAGCCCCCCGGCGCTCCGCGCGCTGGCGCCGTTTATCACGACTGATCAATACCACGACAAATGGACCTACCAAGGAGGTGCCTTCCAACTGGGCTTTATCCTGCAGTGGGCGGCAGGCACCTTCGCGCTCGGTGAGGTGGTCCGTCGGCTTGGCCGTGGCGAGGCGAGTGTCGCAGATTTCGGCGCCGCAATTGCTGCCGCGGATGCGGTTGCCGCGCGCTATTCGCAGCTGCCACTGACCGCCTGCCTTGATTTCACCGAACTCGCGCCCTATGTGAAAGATTGGCTTGCCCATCCCGACTACGACGCCTACTGGCAGGCCATCGCCCCGCGTGAGCGTTATGCGCAAATCACCACCCCGGCGCTCAATTTCGGTGGCTGGTACGATCTATTTCTCGGCGGGACGCTCGCCAATTACACCGGCATGCAGGCGCACGGCGGCAGTGAGCTCGCGCGGCGCCAGCAACGCCTCGTGATCGGGCCGTGGGTGCATGGGTATAACGGTGGCATTTATCCTGAACGCAATTTCGGCATGGCGGCGCATGACGCCGTCGCCGATGTCACGGGCATGCAGATCCGTTGGTTTGATCACTGGTTGAAGAACGCCGACAACGGCGTACCCACCGAAAAACCGGTGAAGCTCTTCATCATGGGCCGCGACGAATGGCGCGATGAGGCCGCTTGGCCGCTGCCGGATACGCGCTTCGAGCGCTGGTATCTGCACAGCGGTGGCCACGCCAACACGCTAGGCGGTGACGGACATTTATCGCGCGTAGCCCCGCGCGACGAGCCGGCGGACAGCTATCTCTACGACCCTAACGACCCGACGCCGACTGTCGGCGGCGCGAGCTTTCTACCCGGGCTGTTCATTGCCGCGAATGCCGGTCCGCGCGATCAGCGCGCGGTGGAAACGCGGCACGACGTGCTGTGCTACACCAGTGAGCCGCTAGCGCGCGATACTGAAGTGATCGGACCGATCTCATTGGTGTTGTATGTGACGTCATCTGCACGTGACACCGATTTCACGGGCAAGTTGGTGGATGTTTACCCTGATGGTCGCGCGATGATCCTGACCGACGGTATTCTGCGCGCCCGCTATCGTGAATCACTGTCGCACCAAGTGCTGATGAACCCTGGCGAGATCTATAAATTAACGCTCGATCTGGTTGCGACGGCGAATCTCTTCAAGGCTGGCCATCAAGTGCGTCTGGAAGTCTCCAGCAGTAACTTCCCGCGCTTCGATCGCAACCCGAACCACGGTGGCGTGATTGCGGAAGCCGTTGCTGCGGATTTCATCACCGCGCGCAATGCGGTGTTGCATGATGCTGCACATCCTTCGCATTTACTGTTGCCGATGATTGAACGACCTTAAACGCGAAATCGCGATGAAAGACCACAGCCCCATTCCCTGGTGGAAGCGCCTCGCCTTCGCGTTAGGCGCGTCACCTGTCGGTGGCTGGTTTTTTATCAATGTCGCAACGCCGATTGATCGCCTGCTTCTGCGGCTAACGGGCGGACGCCTCAGTACGACCCTCGGCACCTTGCCGACTTTGATTCTGACCACCACCGGCGCGAAAAGCGGCCAGCCGCGGGCAGCACCGCTGGTGTATTTGCCCGACGGCGCGCGCGTGATTCTGATTGCGTCGCGCGGCGGCGACACGCGCCACACCGGCTGGTATCACAACTTGCGCGCGAACCCTGAAGCGAGCCTGCTGATCAACGGCCACACCGCGCGTTATCGCGCGCAGGAAGCTACCGGCACGGAACGCGACGAACTGTGGCGCAGAGCCGTCGCGCTGTATCCGGGCTATGCCACGTATCAGCAGCGCTGTGGCGCGCGGCGAATTCCGGTGCTGATTCTGACGCTCATCTAAATCGCCGAACACTCGGCTGGAGTGGGCAGTAGAGGTCGGGCAGTGGATAGGGCGGAAAAGCGTAGCGCCTTCCGCCGACAGATGGTTGGTCGATTCGATAATTGGGGCGTGCATTTGAAGCCCAAACGGCGGAAGGCGCTGCGCTTTTCCACCCTATGCCGCTATGACATTTCGCGTGGAGCATACTTGAGCTACTGCACAGAAAACGTCATGGAGCTGCGATACCCGCGCCCTTGCGAAGGGGCGCGAAGAACTTGCGCGCCTGGTCGATGACGAACTCCGGCTGCTCCTCAGGAATGAAGTGTCCGCAATGCTGTACTGATCCGCCCTCCATGTTGGTGGCGACTGGCGTCCAGTAGGACCGGATGTCACCAAGAAAGGTGTCGCCGCCGAAAGCGAGGACGGGGATCGTCAGCTTTTCGGTCGCGTTGAGGAGATTGACAGTGTCCTCTCGTAGGCCCGTCGCATACCACTGAAATCCAGCGCGGATCGCGCCCGGCAGCGAGTTCACCCGCACGTACTCCGCAATATCTTCCTCGGAGAACACGGCCGGACTGTAGTTGAAATCGAGCGTGGTGAGGAAGCGACGCAAATAGCCATCGATATTTTGGTTGACCAACATCGTGGCCCAATCAGGATTGCCGCCGTGGAAGAACACATGGTTAATTTTGAGGGCCAGTTCAAGCGGAAAGGAGTCCCCGGCCTTAATCAGCCCGGGAATCATGTCGAGGATAAACATTCGCTCAACAAGCTCGCGGTAATCGTAGGCCAGGTAGAACGCAACCGAGCCGCCCCAGTCATGCCCGACGACTCCCACCTTGGCGAATCCCAACTGGCGCACGAGTTCGCGGACGTCGCTTGCCATGGTGCGCTTATCGTAGCCAGTCATTGGCTTCTCGGAATCGCCGAGGCCACGCAGATCCGGCGCGATGACGGTGTAGTGTTCGGCCAGAGCGGGAATGATCTTTCGCCACTCGTACCAGCTTTGTGGCCAGCCGTGGAGCAGGAGCAGTGGGTAGCCTGCCCCTGCAGTCACGTAGTGCATCCGAAAGCCGTTAATCGTTCGCTGATGATGGGTCCACATGATCTTCCTAACGATCCGGTAGCGGAATACTTTCGAAACGCACTCTTTCGGCTATGCCAGCGGGCAGTGCCGCTGATTCAACCACGTCTACCCGGAACTGCAAATCGCTGGTCTCGAACAGGTCGCGCAGATCCGCAAACTGTTCCCAACTCAAGTGCGGAGGATCCAGCACGAGTAAATCGAGATCGGAGAACGGCCGCGCATGCCCCGTCGCCCGCGAGCCAAAAACACGGACAGTTGCGCCGGGAATCACTTGCTGAAGTACGTTACGCACGATACTCGTTTGCGCAGTAGTAAGCATGGGCGATAAATCCAAGTCCGATTCAGGTCGCAAGGCTGATTTCCAACGCGTTGAGTAGGGCTTCCGCGTCGAGCGCGAAGGCGGCCGCGCGCCCGGCGACCGCTTGTGCTTTCGCGTCGTCATAAGTGTGACTCGTGGCATTGCGCATCTCACGCCATTCGCGCCAGCGCAATGCATCAGGC
>CAMATU010000320.1 GCA_945861225.1 Klebsiella pneumoniae | reverse complement strand
CGAAGCGGGCCATGATCGCAAGCTTCAGCGCCGTAGTGGGTCGCGGCCGTTTGTGCAGTGCCATCGTTCGTCTCCAGTAGTCTTAACTGGAGCGCTATTGTCCGCAGCTTAATCCTCAGCGAAAGTACGCTGCGGAGTTACCGGTTACGAACATGGTTCGCACCCGAAGATGCGCGCAGATGTTGCACGAAAAACTGCGAACAGGATAATCTGCCCAATCGCTGCTCAGTAGATAAAGATTCGCAGGTAGTGGCTGGGACTTCTTGAAGAGAGTGTTACCTTATGACGCACGTACAAGTTGACTTGCCGGAAGCAGTGTATTCACTGTTACATTGCACACCAGAAAATCTGAGCCATGAATTGCTGCTGGCGGCCGCAGTACAGTGGTACCAACAAGGACGTGTCTCGCAGGAATGGGCAGCGCAAATCGCCGGTCTTGATCGAACTGATTTTTTGCTTGCGCTCGCTAGCCTAAAAAAAGATTCTTTCTTAGTGGATTTCGATGATCTCGACCACGAGATCGCGCGTGGTTGAACATGCTGTAATCGATGCCTCTCCCCTGATTTTCTTTGCTCGCAGCCAACATTTGGAGTTACTGCATGCGTTCGCAAGAACTGTATGGGTTCCACAATCCGTCGCAGATGAGATTGCGGTGCGCTCATTCGATGACCCCACGACTTACGCGCTCGTTCATTGCGAGTGGCTGGTAACCAAACTACCGACAGCAATTCCGCCCGCCATCACAGCTTGGAGATTGGGCGCCGGAGAATCGACCACACTGGCAATTGCACAGCTTCACGGGATTGAAGCGATAATCGATGATCTCGCGGCTCGTAAATGTGGTAACAGTCTCGGAATCTCATTTCGCGGAACGCTTGGAATCGTACTCGTTGCGAAGCAACTTGGACTCATTCTCAGTGCACGGCAAGTGATCAATGATTTTCTACGTGCGGGCCTTTACTTATCGGACCGTGTATTAACTCAGGCGCTGGCACGAGTTGGTGAATAGCGCAAAAGAAAGGACTACGGGATCAGTAAATGACAAAAAAAGCCTTAATCACCGGCGTAACCGGCCAGGACGGCGCCTACTTAAGCGAGTTCCTGTTGAAGAAAGGCTATGAGGTGCATGGCCTCAAGCGGCGTTCGTCCAGCTTCAATACCGGACGAATTGATCATCTCTACCAGGATCCGCACGAGAAGAACCGGCAGTTCGTGCTGCATTATGGCGATCTCACGGATGCCACTAACTTGATCCGCATCGTACAGCAGGTTCAGCCGGACGAAATTTATAACCTTGCGGCGCAAAGCCATGTCGCAGTTTCTTTTGAAACACCTGAATACACAGCCAATGCCGATGCATTGGGGACGTTGCGTTTGTTAGAGGCAATTCGAATTTTAGGGCTGGAAAAACACACGCGGTTTTATCAAGCCTCCACCAGCGAGATGTATGGCAAGGTGCAGGAGATCCCGCAGTCCGAAACCACGCCGTTCTATCCGCGCAGTCCTTATGGTGCCGCCAAGGTCTATGGCTATTGGATCTGCGTGAACTATCGCGAAGCGTATGGCATGTATTGTTGCAACGGCATTTTGTTCAATCACGAATCTCCTATTCGCGGCGAGACCTTTGTCACCCGCAAAATCACCCGCGCTGTGGCGCGCATCAGCCTTGGTCTCCAAGACCGATTATTCCTGGGCAATATCGATGCACTGCGCGATTGGGGGCACGCGCGTGATTATGTGCAAGCCATGTATCTAATGCTTCAACAGCCAGAAGCAGATGACTATGTGGTGGCGACTGGTCGCCAAATATCCGTGCGCGACTTTGTGAACGCCGCGTTCAAGGAAGTAGGGGTCGAAATTGAATGGCGCGGAACAGGTGTGGCGGAGCAGGGGGTTGATTTGAGGACCGGCAGTGTGCGGGTGGAAATCGATCCGCGCTATTTTCGACCGACCGAAGTGGAGACCTTGCTAGGCGATCCCAGTAAAGCCAAACGCAAGCTCGGCTGGGAGGCCACCACCACCCTTGAACAGATGGTGCAGGAAATGGTGACGGAAGATCGCCGCGATGCCGAGAAAGACGAACTCTGCAAGCGCGAAGGCTACCGGGTTTTCGATTACTTCGAGTAGCCCGCACCACCTGAACCTCGGAGATCTTGCATGATGGCAGCACAGAAAATATTCGTCGCCGGCGGGCGCGGCATGGTGGGTTCCGCGATCGTGCGGGCCTTGTCGCGCGAGACCTCCGTGAGTGTGCTGGCGCCCTCGCGCCAGGAATTGGATCTCATGGATTCACGTGCAGTGCACGCCTTCATGCGGGAGCAACAGCCTTCACAGGTGTATGTCGCAGCCGCCAAGGTCGGCGGCATTCTCGCGAACAATAGTCTACCTGCGGACTTTCTCTACGATAACTTGGTGATTGAAGCGAACCTGATTCATGCGGCTTTCGAGTCTGATGTACAGAAGCTGCTGTTCCTTGGCAGTACCTGCATCTATCCCAAACTCGCACCGCAGCCATTGAAGGAAGAATACCTTTTAAGCGGTCCATTGGAGCCCACCAACGAATGGTATGCGGTGGCGAAGATTGCCGGCATCAAGCTGTGTCAGGCCTATCGACAGCAACATGGCTGCCATTTCATTTCTGGCATGCCGACCAATCTCTATGGACCGCACGACAATTTTGATCTCAATTCATCGCATGTGATGCCGGCCCTGATTCGGAAATTTCACGAGGCAAAGCAAGCCGGTGCGGCAAGCGTGACAGTTTGGGGAAGCGGCCGGCCGCTGCGCGAATTCCTGCATGTGGATGATTGCGCGGAGGCCTGTCTGTTTCTTATGAAACATTACGACGACGAGCAGATCGTGAATATCGGTGTAGGTGAAGATTTATCAATTCTGGCGCTGGCCGAACTCATCAAGCAGGTGGTGGGGTTTGAGGGCGCCCTGGTATTTGATAGCACGAAGCCGGATGGAACGCCGCGCAAGCTGGTGGATACAACCAAGATCAATGACCTTGGCTGGCGGGCGAGAATTGGGCTGGAGGAGGGGATTCGCGCGACGTATCGGTGGTTTTGCGCGAATACGTAGGGGCGGGATTGGCCCCTTCGTCATCCCGGGCGGAGTGACACAGTCACGTAGACCCGGGATCCAGGGGCGTTCGATGAACTACATGGATCCCGGATATTTGCTGGCGCAAATTCCGGGATGACGTCTATATCTAACAACCGATTACGGCAGGTCTTCAATTTCCGATTGATATAATTTGATCCAGCGTCTCGCACGCAAGCGAAAACACATCTTCGGGGATTTGCTTCCAGGGATGTGGCCTCGCTTCCCTGGCCCGCCAATCAAAGGACTTGGGCTGGTGAGCAAGGATGTAGCTCGCAGTTTTTTTCGGACCGATGAATTTTATCGCGAACGGGTTGGTGTCATTGAAAGGGGCCGTCATCATCGGGAGGCCAATTACGATTCCCGTGCGTTCGTTGAACGCCTTTGGCGATAGGACCATTAATGGATGGACGTCTTTCATCTCTCGACCACGCTGCGGGCTGCAATTGATCCAGATGATGTCACGTCGCTCTGGAGACCAGCGCCTACCTCCGGCCATCAGAGGGATTCTCGTCCTATGCGCTCCGTCGCCATGACCTCGCCGCCGTGCCGCACAGGGTCAAAAAGCGCAAGCTTCTGCGCCAACGTTAGCCTTGGGATACCTATGCACGTTACGAGCACCGCAGAATCCTGAATCGACACTTCGACCGGCTGCCCAACCTTAAAGC
>CAMATU010000319.1 GCA_945861225.1 Klebsiella pneumoniae | reverse complement strand
CGACCGGCCTTGGCGACGATCACTCACCCCAGAGGTGTCAAGGGTGCCGCGCACCGTGTGATAGCGCACACCGGGCAAGTCTTTCACGCGGCCGCCACGGATCAGGATTACCGAGTGCTCCTGAAGGTTGTGGCCTTCGCCGCCGATGTAAGTGGTGACTTCCTGACCATTGGTCAGACGTACACGCGCAACTTTGCGCAGCGCCGAGTTCGGCTTCTTGGGTGTCGTCGTGTACACGCGGGTACATACCCCGCGTTTTTGAGGACAGCCTTCCAGCGCGGGCACTGTGCTCTTCGTTTTCTGACGGCGCCGGGGATTACGCACCAATTGATTGATTGTGGCCATCTCAATACCGCATCGGCCGCAAGGGCCGGAATCGTGTCACCGCATAGCCGCCAGGCGGGCGCCTGAGGTGTCGTGGTGAAATTAACCGTATTGTGTTCCGTTTAATTTCCTGCCCCGCCTCCGCTTCAAGGCGCGGAGGCTCGTAATTCCGGGACGGCTTTCCTGCACCACCAAAGCGATAAGGCGCGGGTGGCGAAGGGGAAATTTACGGTGCGAAAAAAATGACAGGCTCGGGACGCCCCGGCCTGTCGTAGGAGCGGAATTATAGGGAGGCCGCTAGTTGAGTGTCAACGACCGCACCCACTTTTTCCGCTATCTAACCTGTCTGTCTGGGTTACTCCGAATCCGAGGTGGTCGTAGTGAACGCAAAGTTCGGTGCATCGGCACCTTGGCGACGCTTACGGCGCCGCTCATTGTGGTAGGTAAACCCGGTTCCTGCCGGGATTAAGCGACCGACAATCACGTTCTCCTTCAGACCACGCAGCTCGTCGCGCTTACCAGTGACCGACGCCTCCGTGAGCACCCGCGTAGTTTCCTGGAATGACGCCGCCGATATAAACGACTCGGTAGCCAACGAGGCCTTGGTGATCCCCAGCAATAACTGCTGGTGGGTTGCAAGCTTTTTGCCTTCGGCAGTCATTTTGTCGTTCTCCTCCAACAAGCGCTCTTTCTCGATTTGCTCGCCGGCCAAATAGCGGGTATCGCCCGCTTCGACAATTTCAATCTTGCGCAGCATCTGCCGCACGATGGTCTCGATGTGTTTGTCGTTAATTTTCACGCCCTGCAAGCGATAAACCTCCTGCACTTCGTTGACCATATAGCGCGTAAGGTCCGGCACCCCTTTCAGGCGGAGAATGTCGTGTGAGTCCGCAGCACCGTCACAAATCACATCGCCCTTCTCTACATGTTCGCCCTCGAACACGGTCACATGCCGCCATTTCGGAATTAGCGTTTCCAATTCTTCGCCGTCTTCCTGCCGCACTATGAGACGTTGTTTGCCCTTCGTATCCTTGCCGAAGGATACGGTGCCACTCGTTTCGGCGAGAATTGCCGGCTCTTTCGGCTTGCGGGCTTCGAAGAGATCCGCCACGCGCGGCAAACCGCCGGTGATATCACGTGTTTTAGACGATTCCTGCGGAATACGCGCGATGATGTCACCAACTTTGGTTAGGCCGCCGTCTTCAACCGTGATGATCGCGTTGGGGGGAAGGAAGTACGCCGCCGGAATCTCCGTCCCTGGAATCTTGATCTCCTTGCCGTTCTGGTCAACCAATTGCACCATTGGGCGGAGGTCTTTGGCCGACGAGCCACGTTGTTTAGGATCAGTCACCACCATGCTCGAAAGGCCGGTGATTTCATCCAGCTGGCGCGCCACCGTGACCCCTTCGACCACATCCTTGAAGCGTGCGGTGCCGTTTACCTCGGTCACGATCGGGTGCGTATGGGGATCCCAATTGGCGATATTCTGTCCGGGCTTCACGCTCGCACCCTCACCTGCCGTCATGGTGGCACCGTAGGGGACTTTGTAGCGTTCGCGTTCACGGCCGATTTCGTCCATCACGATAAGTTCGCCCGAACGCGAGACAGAAATGAACGTGCCATTCTCGTGCCGCAACACCTTCATGTTCTGCAGGCGCACCGTGCCGCCAAATTTGACTTCGATACTGCTGACGGCCGCCGCCCGAGACGCTGCGCCGCCGATGTGGAAGGTCCGCATCGTGAGCTGCGTGCCGGGCTCACCAATCGACTGCGCAGCAATCACGCCCACTGCTTCGCCGACATTAACCAAGTGACCGCGTGCCAGATCGCGTCCATAACACTCGGCGCAAACGCCGTAGCGGGTCTCACACGTAATCGGCGACCGCACTAACACTTCGTCGATGCCGAAATCGTCCAGAATCTGCACCCATTTCTCGTCCAGCAAGGTGCCGGCCGGGGCTACTACATCGGTGGTTCCAGGGCGACACACGTGCACCGCGACTACCCTCCCCAGCACCCGATCGCGCAGCGGCTCGACAACGTCTCCGCCTTCGACCATCGGCGCCATCGTGATGCCTGCTTCGGTTCCGCAATTCGTCTCGGTTACCACCAGATCTTGCGCCACATCCACCAGGCGGCGGGTGAGGTAACCGGAATTGGCGGTTTTCAGCGCTGTATCGGCCAGTCCCTTGCGCGCGCCGTGAGTGGAGATGAAGTACTGCAGTACGTCCAGACCTTCGCGGAAATTGGCTGTGATCGGGGTCTCGATGATTGAACCATCAGGCTTAGCCATCAGGCCGCGCATCCCCGCCAGCTGGCGAATCTGCGCCGCAGAGCCGCGCGCGCCGGAATCCGCCATCATGTAAATTGAATTAAACGAGGCCTGCTTGACTTGCTTGCCGGTGGTATCGGTGACGATTTCTGAACCCAATTTGTCCATCATCGCCTTCGCGACTTGGTCATTGGTGTGCGACCAGATATCGACCACCTTGTTGTAGCGCTCACCCGTAGTGACGAGACCCGACGCGTACTGCTCTTCGATTTCTTTCACGCCGTCTTCGGCCAGTTTGATAATCGCGCCCTTCTCATCGGGCACCACCATGTCGTCCACGCCAATTGAGACACCCGAACGCGTCGCTTGCTGGAAGCCGGTATACATCAGGCGGTCGGCAAAAATGACTGTGTCCTTCAGGCCTACATCGCGGTAGCAGCGATCAAATAGCCGTGAAATCGAGCGCTTATCAAGCGTGCGATTGACCATTTCGAATGGCAGCCCATTGGGCAGCACCGTCGACAACAGCGCGCGTCCGACCGTGGTCTCGACCAGACTTGTTTTGGTGTACTCCTTTTTCTGCTCATCAAACAGCACCTCTGTCAGGCGCACTTTGCAGCGTGCATGCAGGGCGGCAGCACCAGTTTCGTGGGCGCGATGGACTTCCGCGATATCAGCGAAAATCATGCCGGTACCTTTCGCGCTTACCGACTCACGGGTCATGTAATACAGCCCGAGCACGACGTCTTGCGTCGGCACGATGATCGGATCTCCGTTGGCTGGCGACAGAATATTGTTGGTCGACATCATCAGGCTGCGCGCTTCCAGCTGCGCTTCGATTGAAAGCGGGACGTGCACCGCCATTTGGTCACCGTCGAAGTCGGCATTGAACGCAGTACAGACTAACGGATGCAGCTGGATCGCCTTGCCTTCAATCAACACCGGCTCAAACGCCTGGATACCCAGGCGATGCAAAGTCGGTGCGCGATTCAGCATCACTGGATGTTCGCGAATCACCTCTTCCAGGATGTCCCACACCTCGGGACCTTCTCGTTCAACGAGCTTCTTGGCCGCTTTAATGGTCGTCGCCATGCCGCGGCGTTCGAGCTTGCTGAAAATGAAGGGTTTGAAGAGTTCGAGCGCCATTTTCTTCGGCAGTCCGCACTGGTGCAATTTGAGGGC
>CAMATU010000318.1 GCA_945861225.1 Klebsiella pneumoniae | reverse complement strand
CTGAAAGCGCTGAGCCGGGGCCAGTCTCATAATCTGCAAGGGCTTTGAAGTTGTACGCTTGAGAAAGAAAAATCCGCTGCTCTGGCGTAAAACGAGAGTCATTGTGGCACGCCAAATGTTGGCCTCCACACAGAATACAGGAAGCTCAGGCGGCGGCAAAAAAGCGATCGAAGAACAGCTGTTGCTCCGGCAGGCCTTTGGCGAGCAACAAGCGGCCGACGGTGTCGCACATCGGCGGCGCGCCGCAGAGATGGGCATCGAAGCCCTGTGCGTTGTCGATTTCGCGCTGAATCGCCTGCGTGACCGTGCCGACGGCGCCGGTCCAGCTGTCTGCAGCTTGAAGGCCGTCGAGGGTTGGCACATAGCGCAGGTTCAACTGCGCGCCGAGTCTCGCCATTTCGTCCGCGTACGGGAGATCGGCCGGCCGGCGTGCGCCGTAGAACAGACTGAACGCGCGCGGGTCGCGGCGTGCGGCGGCTTCACGCAGCATCGACAGCACGGGGGCGAGACCGGAGCCGATCGCGCACATCAGGACCGGCCGCTCGCCATCACGCAGATAGCTGGAGCCGAATGGCCCGCGTACCGCGATCGGCGCGCCAACGGCGAGCTGGTCGATGCCGCCGGAGAACGCACCGCCATTGATACGTTTCAGGATGAACGAGAGGCGCTGCGTGGCCGACGGCGACGAAGCCATCGAATAACTGCGCCAGACGCGCTCGAGGCCGGCGTCGAGACCCAGTTCAGCGAACTGGCCGGGGTAGTAAGGCATCGACTCTGGCAGGCCCACGCAGAGTTCCCACAGTTCTGCGGTCAGGCGTGTGCTGGCGAGCACAGTTCCCATGTACTCCAACGGGCGCAGGAACGGCCGTGCCCGTGCATCGGGCAGACGGTTGTCGCGAATCAGCAGATCAGTCAGCGGCTTGGCACAGCACATCAGCGCAAAACCGTCATCGCGCTCCTGATCCGGCAGCGAATACGCTGATGCATGGCCGAAGTCGACCTCGCCATCCTCGATGCGGTATTTGCAAGTCGAGCAGTTGCCGTGCCGGCACCCATACCGCAGGTTGATCCCCTGCCGCAGCGCGGCGTCGAGGATCGTTTCGTCTTCTTTCACCTCGAAGGTCTCACCGCCGGGCGAGAGTTCGACCTGGTAGCTGTGTTGATTCATCGTTTGGAAATTTTGATTGAGAGGCGGGGCGAACACCGAGGATTCAACAAAACACTTCCTCCGTGTTCGCCGCGGCCAATTTCTTCAGGCGCGGTGGATTTCGGTGACGTCGCTGGTCAACGTGAAGGTGTAGGGGCTGGTCTTCACGCGTCCGATGTAGCTCGACATAATCACCAGCCACTGGTGCAGCGAGATCTCGCTGCCCAGTTCTTCCGACAGGCGGCGCATGTCGACTTCGATATGACCGGTGGGCGAGGTAATTTTCCAGTACGTACCGTGATCGGCGATCACGAGCTCAGGGTCATCCTGTGCGAGAAGATCCACCGTGGCCTGCGCTTCCGGTGAACCCTGCATCAGAATCAGCGACACGTCATCGCGGGCTGTTTCTTTCATCGCGCCACTCCGAGGATCGACGTGTAGCCCAGTTCGGTGATGATGCCGGCGGTCGTAGCGCGTGCGGCGGCCAGCGCCGTCGCATAGTCGACGCGCTTCGTTGGCACTGCGTCGAAGGCCGGCGCCAGCGCCACCGCGGCGGCGTCCGCGCGCCGGGACCAGTCATCGAGCCAGCCCTGGATCACCGCGCGATTCGCCTCAGCATCCGGGTTCGACGCCTCGACCGCCAGCTGCGCCAGGGCCTGCGTAGCCGCCAGATTGCGACGCCGGTCGCGCTCGGCGGTCATCACGATCTGCGCCGACACGGCGTCGCGGTTCGGCAGCGCGTTGCGGCGCACCAGCTCACTGACCGCGAGCTGCTGCAGCAACGGACCGACCACCAGATTCAGGCCCAGCATCAATTCGGCCCAGTCGCGGTTCGCCATGATCTCTTCGGCGAGCCTGCGGGCCGGCTGGTAGACCGGCGAATTCAGCCAGGCCTCCTTGCCGGCCGTGTCGACCACCGCATCCGAATGATTCTCAAGTTCGACGAGATAGATGATCACGTCCTGCGCATGCCGCAGGTGATCGAAGCTCTGAAAACACAGCGCATTGCCAAGGGTGTCCGACAGTGCCTCGCGCTGCGCCGGCGCCAGCGCGCGGAAGATGGCGTACTCGAAGAACGACCATGCGCGGTAATGCCCGCACAGCACCTGGCTGATCCAGCGCGGGTCGAGCTCCGCGAGGCTGCCGTCGAGGGCTGCGTCTTCCGTCATGCGATCGATCGCGCCTTCCTGCTGCTCCTGGTGCCGGATATAAGTGCGCTGCCAGTGCTGTGAGGGATCGCGGTAGCTGTACCAGTCCGGGTGCTTCAGCGCGGTGGAGGTCGGGTCCCACAGCGGGCTGCCGTCGGTGCGCAGCAGATACGATTCCTGCTCCTCGATGCGGCCGCGCGGGCGATCGAAGTCGATGTGATCCGGCTGCATGTGTACCGTCAGCGCTTCGTACTCGGTGAGGCGCCGGCGCTGCGGCTTGATATAGGTGAAATCCCGCGCCGTCTTCGCCGACGTGTCGTTGGGTACCGCGCTCATTGCAGCACCAGCACTTCACCTTGCGCGGGCAGGTCGCGGAGCGGGTTCTTGATCTCGAACTTGAGCGCACGGGCGTCGTCGAGGGTCCACATGCGATCGCGTTTCAGGTGGGGTTGGGCGATCAGCGTCTTGCCGTCGGCGCGGAGCAGACCGCACTTCACGATCCAGTCACCGAGTTCATAGCCCTCAAAGTGCTCGTCCCAGGTGAAGTTATGCGCATAGCGATGGGGTTCGATGGCGAAGGTGCGCTCGCAGCCATCGGAGCAGAAGGCATGTTTGCGACCGGCGTGGGTCTTGATGCGGACGGTAGAGATGTCCGGGCGCGGAAACACACAGGGCATCTGGCACACCCGGCACAGGGGCGGCGGACTCTCGAACAGGCCGAGCGGGAACCTGCCTTCGGCTGGATCGGTCATCGTCGCGTAGGATTCCCAGAATTTGCCGTAGTGGTTGTACCAGCCGGGATACTTCTTCTCGAACCAGTCGAAATCCTTGGCGGTCATCGGATCCACGCGCAAGAACTGCATGGGCCAGCTCGCGGCGAACAGCATCATTGCAGTATGCCCCACCCACTTGATGCGCTCAGCCGCTTCCTCCCAGTTGGCCGGCAGGCTGACACCGAAGGGCTCAAGCTTCCGGATATAGGAGCCGGCCCAGTCGTTGCCGACCCATTCGTTCCAGGCCTCCAGATAGGAGCCGCCGCGATTCTCTTGGAAGTAGTCGTAGACCGCGCCCACAAATGAATCGAGAAATGTGTGCTGGCGCCAGAACGCGGTGTCGAAATCGCGCTGCAATTGCGGCAGGTTATCCTCGACCGAGGCAATCGCCGCGAGCGTCGCATAGCCGTTCGCCATATGACGAGCTTCGTCGGATTGCACGCTGAGGAAGGTCGTCGGCGTCGCCTGGTCGCCGTTGGCGGCGGCGACTTCGGTCAGCGTCACGAAAATCGGGTTCGTGTAGGCAGTTTCGGCGACGACCTGCAGGTTCAGCGCACCTTCGATTGGGTTGCCGGCGAAGAAGCCATCGAACGCGGCGCGGCTCGCCCGCGTGATGAAGTTCGTGTTGCGCAGGCGGAAGCCCTGCGTGAAGCCTTCGGGATCGGGCGCGTGTTTCGCGAGGTAGCGCACGAGATGCGCTTCCTGGTTCACGTGGCGCACTTCGTCGATCATCTG
>CAMATU010000317.1 GCA_945861225.1 Klebsiella pneumoniae | reverse complement strand
ACTAAGGAAGCGAGCATGAATTTTCATCACATGGCGGTCTTTGTCAGCGATATGCAGGAAGCGGTGCGCCTGTGGCGCGATGTCCTGGGCTTCAAGGTAGTGGTGGATACCGTGATTCCGGATGGCACCGCGCCCGGGCCCAAAACTTTTATGTATCCCGCGCTGCTCGATGACATCTTCAAGGTCACGGGTGCACGCTCCAAGATGGTGTTGCTAACCTCGGATGAGGGCGCGCTGATTGAATTGCAGGAATGCGAAAATCCGTCCATCCAAAAGACCCCGCCGGAAAACCTGCGCTACGGCCACACCGGCTTCCACGAGCTGGGTTTGTTGGTGACCGATATCGATGGCTGGTTTGCGAAAGTACGCGCTGCGGGTTTCAAGACACAAACCGAATACGTGTGGCCCTGCGCCACCATCGGTCGCTCGTTCCTGTTCTACGATACGGACGGCAATATGATCCAAATGTGGGAACACTCGCAGAGCCCGACCTGGGAAACCTGAGATTAAGATCGTCCTTCTGCATAGGGCGGAAAAGCGCAGCGCCTTCCGCCGTCTTCGAATTTTCTAATCGGCGGATTACGGCCTGCGGCCTGATCCGCCCTATAAATAACCACTTTGGTGAGGATAAGCAGTCATGACCACTGAGCACTATAAAGCCATCGATCTCGCGAGCGTCGATCATGTTTTGATGACCACGCGCAGCGTGCGGTTACGGCTTGATCTCGAACGACCAGTCTGCATAGGGCGGATAAGCGCAGCGTAATCCGCCATCTTCGAATTTTCTAATCGGCGGATTACGGCCTGCGGCCTGATCCGCCCTATAAATAACCACTTTGGTGAGGATAAGCAGTCATGACCACTGAGCACTATAAAGCCATCGATCTCGCGAGTGTCGATCATGTTTTGATGACCACGCGCAGCGTGCGGTTACGGCTCGATCTCGAACGACCAGTACCGACGGCTCTCATCAAGGAAGTACTCAACATCGCACTGCAAGCACCCACCGGGGCCAATACTCAGACCTGGCGCTTCCTGGTGGTAACCGACCCCGCAGTACGCGCGAAAATTGCGGATTACTACCGCCTCGCAGCCCAAGCCTATGTCGAAGGCAAGACTGCGTTGTCACGTACCGGGGTGACCATGATGCGCGAGTACGCAGCTGATGATCTGCGGCAGCAGCAGCGTGAGAGCGTGATCAAATCCGGCGGGTTTTTAATGGAGAACCTGCAACGTGTACCGGTCATGATCATTCCCTGCATTGAAGGTCGCTTTGAAACCGATGATGTGTTCACGCAAGCCTCGATGTGGGGCTCGATCCTGCCTGCGACCTGGTCGCTGATGCTCGCGTTACGCGCACGCCGAGTGGCCTCTGCGTGGACGACTTTACATTTGCTGTATGAAAAAGAAATCAGCGAACTGCTCGGCATCCCGGCGAATTTCACCCAGGCCGCACTGTTACCGGTCGCGTGGCTGACGGGCGGTGATTTGAAACCAGCCACCCGCTTACCGCTGGCGGAAGTGGCTTATTGGGATCGCTGGGGCGCTTAACGACGCTGAATTAGCACCCGAGCAAGCGGATCATCCAATCTGTAGCGCGAATTCAAGGCGGGAGTCGTTATGAATACTTCGTCACCTGCGCACCACACGGCACACGCCAATGAACCTATGGGTGCACGCTGGATTTGGGGGCTGGCGGCCATAGGCTGTGTCGCATTCGGCATCATGGCCATCGAATTTACGCTGGCGGTGCGGGCCGATCGCCCAGGGTGGTGGGGCATGATTCAGGCCGCGCTAACCAGCAATGAATATTCCTTTGGCCGCGGCTCGGCGCACCAGATGTATCCGGTTTATCGCCGCGCGCTGCAGGCGATGACCTCGCACACCATGCTTGGTGGCCTCGCGCTAGGTCTCGGCATGCTGCAGTTCGTACCAGCCTCGCGTCGACGCTATCCCACGGTACATCGCGCGCTGGGCGGGATGGTGATTCTTGCCGTCGCGATTTCGATGGTTGGCGCGCTCTCCTATCTCGCCCACACGCCCCTGCAAGCGGTGTATGCGAGTCCTGGTTTTGGTCTCAGTTTATGGGCGCTCGCGCTGGTCGCACTCGCCTATCTTGCGCTCGCGATCCTGGCCATCCGGCGCCGCGATTTTCGCTCGCACATGGGCTTCATGGCCCTGCTTATGTCAACCCTTCTCACCGCGCCGGTATTGCGTATCGAGTGGGCGCTGTTCGGCATGGCTTTGCCTTTCGATATGGCGGCGATCAACCAGGGCGTGGTGAGTTTTCTAGCGCTCACAACGACCTTGCTCATGGTGCTTTGGATGCATCACGTGGGGGCTGCAGATCTGCCGGCTCGGCCGCGGGAAGCATTTATTCCGCCGCTAATCACGACCGTGCTGGCCTGGCTCACGATACTCATCGTCGCGCACGAAGCACTGCTTGCGCCGGTCGGCATCGATTTCCTTGCGACCTGGCGCGAATCCCAGGCTCGGTTACCGATGATTGCGGTGTTCTGGGGTATCCCGACCATCCTGCTGGCATGGCGCGCCCCGCGTGAAATTGCGGCGGCAATCGCCGGCACGCGTGCCACGGGTATGTCCCAACTCCTGGCGCTGGCGAGCGCCGGTGGCGCGCTCGCGATCGCTTGGCAGCAGTCACTGTATTCGGTAGATGCCGTCGGGCTGGCATTTTTTTGGGTGGCGTACGGTTTAGTGATCGCTACCTTGGTGGCGGCCACCAGCGCGTCGCGTCGCGTAGATGAACCGTGGACCCTGCTGTGGCTTTTCCTAACGCTAACCGCCTCTCAGTGGCCGCTGCTGTGGTTCATCGCATTAGCGAGCGGACAGAATTTTACTGTCGCGATGTGGCTCGCGTGCACCATCGGCACCGCCATCATGGTGGCCAATGGCTTTCTCACCGCGTTCGCGATTCGGCTGCCCTTCGGTGCCTCGATTTCGCAAAGTAGTCGACGCTGAGATATTCGCTAGAATCTGATCTGAATATATAAAGGAGAATTCGTCGTGACGAGCGAAAACGTTGAACTTAAATGGGCAGATCTTTTGAAGATGAGTGATGAGGTGAAGTCCAACGACGGTCCCGGGACAAAGAACTGGGACGCTGATGGATCAGAAACCAAACGGGTCAACGAGCTGTTCATGCGAGCCCTTCGCGACAACAATGGCAAGGTCCCTGGCGAGCTTGAAGCCCTTCCAGGCTTAATCGTCACCACCATTGGTGCAAAGAGCGGCGAAAAGCGTGCCGTTCCGCTGGCCTATCAGATCATAGATGGGCGGCTAGTTGTCGTCGCTTCGATGGCAGGCGCAGATCGAAATCCGCCATGGTTCCATAATTTGGTCAAGAATCCAGACGTACTGGTGGAAATGAATGGTGAAAGCTTCCGGGCAACTGCAGTCGTTACGCAGGGCGCTGATCGGTCCCATCTATATCAGAAGGTGGCCGAAGTGCTCCCCGCCTTCAAGGAATACCAAATGCGTACGACCCGAGTGATCCCGGTTGTCGAGTTGAAGCGCGTGAGCTAGAAAGTCAAATTCAACGAATTAGCCAGGAGAAGGGTTCCCCGTAGCAACCATAGCCAAATTGCCTGGCATAGGGTTCGCGAGGGGTCGGACCAACCTATCTGATTGACTAATAAAACAACCCGATCATCCGGATGCCTTTCGCAACACTTAGGGCCCGTGCCAAAATTACTTGACGAATAGCATATAGGCGATCAGGCTCTCGTTTCATGAAAACCGAAAAGCAGATCCGAGCACAGTATCGTTTAATCCGTGGCGCATTGGATGAACGCGGTCGCCGCGAGTGGGCAGCCTCGG
>CAMATU010000316.1 GCA_945861225.1 Klebsiella pneumoniae | reverse complement strand
CAGAATCATGGCGAGCATGGTCGGCACCAGGAAGGTCATGCTGGCCTGCGTTTGCTCGGCCAACTTCAGGAATTCTGCCGCATCAAACTTCGGCATGATCAAGGATGTCGCGCCGCGCGCCAACGCCGGCAGAAAGTAAGCCCCCGACGCATGCGCAATCGGTGCGGCGTGCAGGAAGGTGTCCCCGGGCCGGATGTCCGGCACGAGATCCATCAGGAAGGCGGACAACTCCGCGAGTTCACCGCGCGTGGTTAAGGTCACCGCCTTGGCCTTGCCGGTGGTGCCGCCCGTGAAGCCGAGCCGGTAAGGCGCATCGAGCGCGCGATCAATCGCGCACGGCGTCGTCGCGCCCTGCGCGATCAACTCCAGCAGTTCTTGTGGACCGATTAACTGCTCGGCGGTTAAGCCTTCAATCCCTGCATGAATCACCGCGCGGCAGCCTGCATCAGCGATCTTGTACTGGTGGTTATCCAAGGTTTCGCGCGTATTCAAGCCCACCCGCACCAGGCCCGCCTTGGCCACCGCGTAATAGGCGATCAGGCACTCAATGCTGTTCGCAAGCAGCACGCCGACTCGCTCGCCGGGATTAAGCCCACGTGCAAGCAGTGCATTGCCAAGGCGATCAGTCGCCGCATCAAATTCCTTGAAGCTGATTCGGCGCTGGCCTTCGATAAGACAGGGGGCATCACCAAAATACAGTGCTGCGCGACGGATAAGTTGTCCTATTTGCATGATGAATTACCGCCGCAGCTTTTCGATATCTGTGCGGCGCAGCCCGGCACCCTGGTCGCGCAGATGCCGCGAGGTCTCCTGCTCGATGCGATACAGCTCATCGGCGACTGGTGTGTCGTAGTGGTACTTCAGCCAGTTCTCGCACTTGTGGCGGAATTTCTCGCTATTCAAACGCGGCGTGAAAGCCTTCACCCGCCGGTTGACCTCTGCCAACGGCAACACGCCCTGCGTGGTACGGTAACGATCCTGTTTGGGATCGAGATGCGAGCTGCCAGGCTGAAGTTCGCCGCAGGTGGCGGTGTAATCGCCGTCATCCAAGATTGAATACGGGATCAACGAATAAACATTCGCAGGAATATTGGCGTGTTGCATGAGCTGGTAATCGTGCGCGCGTTGGCAGGGATGCGACAGTGGTCCCAAAATTTCCCACAGCGACATGTTGCTGTATTCGTCATTCAGGAGTGGCCGCAGACGTTCGGCGCGTTCATCAATCAAAGTCCAGTCTTCCATCTCATAGCAGCCGGCAACATGCGCGATGTCCTTGCAGATCGCGAAATACGTGATCGCCCCGGCATCAATCATCTGATCACGCGTCCAGCCCGCGATACGTTTCCACAGGCGCGAAGTCGCTTCCTTGGCTTTGCCCGTGAGATCGGCGAACGTCGCTGTCAGTTCCTCGCGGCTGTGCATACCGATCGGCACATAGGATTCAGTCAGACAATCCGAGGTGTACAGCCCCACGCCGACCATGTGATGGGATTTGAACTCGGGCTGTGACTCGAACGAGCCCCAGTCATCGATGATATTGAAATGGCAGCCCTTGACTGCCATCGGCACGGTTAAATTGTTGTAGGGCATGTCGGCAGCCACGCCATCCAGCCAGGGATAATCCCCTTCAGCGAGATCCATGAAATCGCGCACGATCATCTCGCGCTCGTCATCAATCTTATAGGGACCTTGGTTATGCAGCCCGATACGGGATTCGCACGACACCAGAAACCCATACTGCGACGTAGCAGCCATGAAGGCCTGCGCGGCGGTATGCAGCGGATCGCCCTCGGCGCACTCGTATAAATCCGCATGGAAAATCTGAATGCGGCGTTCGGGCAGGATTTGCGCGCGGTGACCGAATTCGCGATTAGTGAGATGGCCATCGTTGCGATGCCAGGCGAGTTGAAAGCGCTTCCAGAAATCGAGCACATAGCGGATGTCGTCCACCGCGTCCTGCGGACGAATCAAGCCTAGCGAAATCAGGTATTCACGACCGAGCAGATAGAAATTCGGCAGGCCCCAGCCGAGCGCTGGATTCTGACACTTGATGCCGCGGCCACGCACGCGGTCACCGATTTCTTCGGCCCGCATGTGGGTTTCTATTTTGCGGAGCAGTGCCGGATAGCGATAGAACGCCATGAAGTACGACAGAATCATGTACGGCGAGACCGGAAACAGTTTCGATTCCTGCACAGTGCGCGTGAGGCACAGCCAGTAGGTCTCATCGGTGTTCTGCTGAATGAGATTGTTCGTCTCGAGCAATTCAGCGTAACTCAGGCTCATGCGATCACCCGCCACACGCGTGCCGTCATTTCGATCCCTTTCTGATAATTCTCGGCGGTCTTCGCCGTGGCGGTGCATTCCATACGCACCGTTTCCCCTTCGTGGATCCCCGAGATCTTGGCGTTCATCAGGCACGGGATGCCGTATTCGCGCGTGAGAATGCCGAGATGTGAACGCACCGTGCCGCCGGCACACAGCACGCCAGTAAACTGCTCAAGAATGGGTGCCGTTAAGGTTCCGCCCGAATCATCGATGACGGCGATGGTGCCCTTCGGCACGCCTTCATTCAGATATTTCAAGACCGTCGCGGAAGAACGGATATAGCGCGCGATACCAACCAGGTCTTCCGCGTACTGCACCACATTGTCGCCAACGCCGCGCAGCTCCAAACCTGCCGCGTCCACCGCTGCCACCACTGCTTCCGGATGTTCGAAACTGAATTTACTGAGATCCTCCAACGCATCCTGCCCCGCGAGATAGGCCGCGGGGCGTTCCTGTTGCGAGACTACCGCTGACCACACATAACGATGGCCATAACTCAACAGCTTGGAATCAATCGCCTGAAAATCGGCCTGCGTAATCTTGGTGATAGCGTCGCCAAACACGAAATCCCGCCACGGCTTCCCGGATTGCGCGAACTTGCTGCGCACCAGCGCGCGTACCGCGAGATGAAACGCTTCCACCACCGGTGTCGAATTCTGATCGCCGAATTTATCGGTGTCCCCATAAAGCTTGGTCATGCTGGATTCTCAGTGATTCTGGGAGTCGCCGTGTGGCCTGGACGGCGGTGCGCCCGCCCAGGGTCCGCCGCAGAATGTCTGATCGAATCGCTTGGCGCAACCCCGTACAATTCCGCCATGCTGCAATTTCGCGACGCACTTTCACTGGCGCTGGGTTCACTGCACGCGCAACGCAAACGTTCGCTGCTGATTGGACTGGCAACGACGATCGGGGTTGCGGCCGTGCTGCTGCTCACGGGGCTTGGTGATGGCGCGCGCCGCTATGTAGTCGGTGAATTCAGCGCGCTCGGCACCAATCTCCTGGTCGTACTGCCGGGCCGCAATGAGACCGTTGGTGGGCTGCCGCCTGGCATGGGTGAGACGCCGCGCGAACTGACCGTCCAGGATAGCGACGCCGTGGCGCGCATCCCTGGTGTTCGTCAGGTCGTGCCATTGATGGTCGGCAGTGCGAATGTGTCCGTGGCGGCTGGCCTGGAACGTGAAGTGACGATTCTCGGCGCCACCAGTGCGCTCCTCGAGGTGCGCCATCTCACGCTCGGTGAAGGGCGCTTTCTACCGTCCATGGATGCCACGCAGGCCGGCTCGAGCTGCGTGCTGGGGCCCAAACTCAAACACGAGCTCTATGCCAATCAGCGCGCGCTAGGCAGCTGGCTCAGAATTGGCGACCGACGGTGTCGCGTGGTCGGCATTCTTGCGGACACCGGCGTTTCACTCGGCAACGATTTCAACGATCTCGCCATCCTGCCCGTGGCTGCCGCGCAAGCAGTGATGAATACCGAAGGCCTGTTCCGCATTCTGATCGAAACGCGTGAGGGGGATTCCATCCCAAACCTGGTCACTGCGGTACGCAAGACCTTGCAGGCGCGGCATGAGGGTGAAGAT
>CAMATU010000315.1 GCA_945861225.1 Klebsiella pneumoniae | reverse complement strand
CTGATCCCGACCCCACCTGACGAGGCGCAACAGCCGGCGCCCACCATGTCCCCTGAGGATGCGGTGGCGGCAGCGCCCGCCCTCGATGCGCCCGCCGAGG
Source organism: Klebsiella pneumoniae (assembly GCA_945861225.1). Lineage (GTDB taxonomy): Bacteria > Pseudomonadota > Gammaproteobacteria > CAIKBL01. The sequence goes on along the minus strand of CAMATU010000315.1, from coordinate 3,831 downwards.
AAAACGCCATTGCGAACCCCCTCACACCAGTGCCAACCCCGGTGCCGCTCGCGGGCTTGGCGGAGAGCGATCCGCAAATTGTCGCGCGCTTGGTGGAACTGCTCGATCTCGCCACGCTCCAGCAGTATTTCCAACTCGAATCGCTCGCGCGCAAGTTCGTGCTCTGCGTGGACAATCTGCCAGCCGGCAAACTTGCGCCGCAAAATCGCATCGTGAAGCCGGTGACTGGGCGCTTCGCGGTGCTTGAAGCGGGTGATGAGATCGTGCTGAATGAGGAGAACTACGCACGTTACACGCCGCTCATCAGGGTGATCACCGGTCTCGAAGCGGGGCAGGTTGCGCGAGTTTATCGACAGTTCTATCCGCTGTTACAACAGGCCTACGAGGCGCTGGGCTATCCGGGAAAATATTTTAATGACCGCCTGGTCACTGTCATCGATCATCTTCTCGCCGCCTCGCCACTTAACAGCCCAGTACTGCTGGTGCAGCCCAAGGTGTTCTATCGCTACGCTGATCCCGCGCTGGAAGAGGCATCAGTTGGCCATAAGATTTTGTTTAGGATTGGGCCAACGCAGATGGCGAAAGTACAAACCTGGCTCGGCACAGTGCGGGCAGAAGTGGCCGTTGGGGCGGCTCGTTCACCGCCTTAAACCTTTTGCGAGGAGGCGCAGCGCGCTTACGACAAATCCCGTGCATGCGCCTTGAGCGCCGCGAAATCCACGTATTCCAAGGCGCCGATATGCGTGCCGAGTAAATAAACCCGCGGTGCAGCGCCGGCCTCAAAGGCTTCCTGCCAGCGTGGTGCGCACAGGCACCAGCGATCGCCCGGCTTCAGGCCCGGGAATCCATACTCGGGCCGCGGCGTTGAGAGATCGTTGCCAATGTCACGCGAAAAAGCGAGAAATTCCGGCGTGAGTTCCACGCACACCGTGTGACTGCCGACATCCTCGGCACTGGTCCGGCAACAGCCGTCGCGGAAGAATCCCGTGATGGGATCAAACGCACAGGGCACCAGCGGTTCACCGAGGACATTCAATTCGAGCGCTTCGGGCATCGTGATTTCCTTTGTCTCAAGACAATTTCAAGTGGGAACAGCACGCGTGAGCGGTGCTTCGCGGATGGGGAGATGCACGGCGGCCGCGAGCAGCGCGAGCGAATTAGCCGACACGCGGGGCGCCAGGTTGCACAGTGCCACTTCGCCCGGCAGGTGCGTGGTGAGGAAGCCTAAATGGAAACCGCAGGTGAAAAAGCCGAGATGCAGCAGCAGATAGCTGCGATCCCGCAATGGGCTGCGAATTTGCGCACCGAGTTTAAGCGCGGCGCCCGAGAGTACCGGCGGGGGGTGCGCGGCGACCTGACGACCCAGGGCCCAGGCCAAGGGGATCACGCCCAACGCCGAAACCGCCAGCACCTGCAATGCGCTCACCCAGCCGAAAGTCTCAATCAGCCATTGGGTGAATGGCGCGAACAGGAATTGCCCGAGCGAGGAGCCCGCATTGATGAAGCCAGCCGCAAAGGCGCGCCGATGATCCGGCAGATAGCGCGCCAACCAACCGATCAGAATCGAGAAGCTGCCGGCACCAGCCCCTGCCGCGGCCAAGATTCCAAGCGTGAGGGTCAGGGTGGCAGAGGAATGCGCGAACGGGGTCAAACCGGTGCCGAGCGCGACCAGCAGTGAACCCAGCACAATCACCTTGAATGATCCCCAGCGTTCCACCAAGGCGCCAAACGCGGGTTGTGCAATGCCCCACACAAACTGCGACACCGCGAACGCGAAGCTGATCGACACCAGGCCGAGCCCACGCGCATCATCCAGCGGCGCGATGAACAGTCCAAGCGATTGGCGTGCGCCCATGTTGAGCAGCAGGATGCCGGCCGCAGCAAGCATCATGCCCCACAGCCTGGGGCGGGCAGCGCTCGGTGTGAGTGTCATGTCAGGGGGGCGCTTGGCGCACGAAGCAGGCGGCGACCAAGCCGGCGGTGCAGCCGAACATCACGTAGTACGCGGCAGCCAGCGGATCGCCGGTGAAATCGATCATGAAGGTGACAAAGAATTGGGCGAAACCACCGAACAGCATCACGGCCAGATTGTAGGCAAGCGATAAACCGGTGGAGCGCACGCCGGGCTCGAATTGCTCAGCGACTGCCGTCGCCAGCGGCCCGTAGAACACGCCGAGCAGGCTGCACAGTGCAATCTGCATGATGAGCAGATTGCTGAAGCTTGGTGCCGCATGCGTGCGCGCGAACAGCGGATAGAGGGCGAGCAACAACAACACGCAGCCGCAGATCAAGATGGGTCGCCGACCGAGGCGATCGGACAGCGCGCCGAACAGCGGCACGATTGCGGTCAGGCACAGGAGTGCTATCACCTGCACCTTGAAGGCCTCGGCCAAGGTGAGACCGAGCTGCTTCTGCGCAAAGGTCGGCATGTACACCAGCAGCACGTAGTAGGTAATCGTGCCGCAGATAATCAAGCCAAACGTGACAAGTACACCCCGCAGATTGCTGGCCAGCATCCGCATCATCGAGTGCCGTGCCGGCGCGCGCTGTTGACTGGCGACGAACTCGGCTGGCTCCTCGACATGCCGCCGGATATAAATCCCGACTGGTGCGATCAGCAGTCCCACCACGAACGGCAGGCGCCAGCCCCAGCTGTCGAGCTGTGCAGGATTCAAACCAATGGTAACCGCCATACCGGCGACGGCGCCGCCCAAGGCGGCCAGCGCGAGACCCACCTGCTGTAACGAGCCATAGAGTCCGCGCTGCTCGGGTGGTGCAATCTCGACCAGAAACGACGTCGCGATTGCAAACTCGCCGCCGGTCGCGAAGCCCTGCAACAGGCGCGCGAGCACGATGATCAGTGGCGCACCGATGCCGATCGCGGCATACGGCGGCGCGGTCGCGATCAGCAGCAACGCGAGTGTCATCAGTGCCATGATCAATTGCAGCGCGGCTTTGCGCCCGTGGCGATCGGCATACAGCCCAAGCACAATCCCGCCGATCGGTCGCATAAAAAAACCGACCCCAAAGGTGGCGGTGGTTTTCAACAGTGCCAGCAGTTCGCTATCCTCGGGAAAGAACAAGCGCGAGATGATCACCGTCAAAAAGCCGAAGACTACGAAGTCGTACCACTCGAGCGCATTGCCGATCACGGCCGCGATTACTTGTTTCCGGCGCGAAGCGGGCATAGCTCCAGATCCTGCAAAAAAAATGAGGCGCCAGTGTAATAGTATTCAGATGGGGATAGGCGGCTATCAACCATAGGTCGGATAAGTGTTAGCGCAATCCGACGCCCGTGCTTGGTTAACTCCTGAACCCCGTCATCCCGGAAAGTGCGAAGCGCTTATCCGGGATCCATCCACTACGTCAGATGCCCATGGATCCCGGGTCTTTGCCCGGGATGACGGAGTCTGAAATCGGCATGCGGCGGAAGGCGCCGCGCTTATCCGCCCGATAAGTTTCTGCCACGCGCTCGTTGCGAGGAGCGTAAAAAGGAGTGCAATGGGAGTCGTCGACCCCTACAGCCTAAGACTCGAAGGCGCCACGGTGTTATTGGTTCCGCTAAGTATCACGCACCTGCCAGATCTGCTGCGCCATGCGGCCGATCCGTCACTGTGGCAATGGTGGATCCGCAAGCCGCCGCTCGATGAAGCTACCATGCGCACGGAGATTGAACTCGCGCTGGCTGCGCGAGATTGCGGCGAACGAATTCCGTTCGCAATTGTGCAGCGGGCCAGTGATGAATGTATCGGAAGTACCTCGTATCTTGCGCGCGATGTCCGCACTTGCAGCGTGGAGATCGGTGCGACGTGGCTCGGCACGGCGTTTCAC
>CAMATU010000314.1 GCA_945861225.1 Klebsiella pneumoniae | reverse complement strand
ATCGTCGAGATCGAAACGCCGTTTCAGCGCCTGATAAGACACGCGACCCTGCTGCCGCAGTAGTTCGTTGATCTGAGCCAGTACTTCGTCAAAAGTCATCGCGCACCACTGAGCACAGTTTGAGCGCTTTCAGTATAACCAATGGGCGCGATAAACTTGCCTGCATGACTCAGGAACTGGATCTCTTGCGAATTATCAGTGAACGCCTCGCTGCGGCGCGGCTGCCTTTCATGTTGACAGGCTCCTTTGCACTGAGCTACTACGGCAAGCCCCGGATGACTCGGAATCTCGATCTCATGCATCTCGAAAGCGCGATTAAGGTGGATCTCATAGTGCGCAAGGACTCCGAATACAGGCACGTGGAATTCGCGCGACGTCGGGCCGTGCACATCGCTGGGGTTTCAACCTGGATTGTGAGTCGCAAGGATCTCATCCTTTCAAAGCTGGTGTGGGCGCTTGATTCAGGTTCCGAAATGCAGATGCGCGATGTTCGTTCGCTATTGGACGATAACGTTGATTGGCGCTACCTAAAACAATGGGCACCAACGCTGGGAGTGACCGCGTTGCTTGGCGAGGCAAGCACATGAGCGATACCTCGCGCAAAATGGAACACATCGTTACCGAGCGCTACCGACAGATGAGCCCACACCAACGTATGCAAATCGCGTCTTCGATGTTCGAAACCGCGCGCGCCATCGTCGAGTCTTCGCTGCCACCGGACTTAAGCCGTCGCGAGCGCCGACTCGCGTTCGCCAGACGCATGTATGGCGATGAGCTCCCCGAATCCGCGCTGCAGGCGTATGCAGACTGGCCCCCTGCGCTCCATGTTGTGCATCACTCACCGATAGATCCCGGGTCTGCACCCGAGATGACAAGACTCATGGCCCGCACCTACCTTCGACCATGAATACCTCGCGCTCCTGCGCAGCGCCAATCACCGATTTAAGCGCCCACGCACTGTCGGTCGCGATCCACCATAAGCAATTTTCCTGCCGCGAAGTAATGCTGGCTTACTTGCAGCGCATCACCGCGGCAAATCCGCGCTTCAATGCCATCGTCAGTCTGCAGGACGGCGATCAACTGCTGGCGCAGGCTGATGCACACGACGCGCAGCTGGCACGCGGTCAGTCACGGGGTTGGATGCACGGCATGCCGCAGGCGATCAAGGACCTCGCCGATGTTGCCGGCATTCCGACCAGTATGGGTTCGCCGCTAATGCGCGACTTCGTACCTGAACAAGACTGTTTGATGGTGCAGCGGATGAAAGCGGCCGGTTGTATCGTCATTGGCAAAACCAACACGCCGGAGTTTGGTTTGGGCTCGCATACTTTCAATGAAGTTTTCGGCGTCACGCGCAATGCCTACGATCCCACCCGCTCGGCCGGAGGCAGCAGTGGTGGCGCCACGGTGGCGCTGGCGACCCACATGCTGCCCGTTGCCGATGGCTCGGATTTCATGGGCAGCCTGCGCAACCCCGCCGGATGGAACAATGTGTTCGGCCTGCGACCAAGCCAGGGCCGAGTGCCAATGTGGCCCGCCCAAGACGCTTATATCAGCCAGCTCGGAACCCAAGGACCGATGGGGCGTACAGTTCAGGACGTCGCGCTGCTGCTGAACACGCAGGCAGGATACGATTCACGCGCGCCGCTTTCGATCGCCGATAACGTGGATTTTACTCAGGCGCTTGGCTCGCTTGATTGCCGCAGACTGAAGATTGGTTGGCTTGGTGACCTTAACGGCTATCTGGCGATGGAGCCCGGCATCCTCGCCGTGTGTGAGCAGGCGCTGCAGCGCTTGGAAGGACTGGGCTGTCACATCGCCCCGACGGCTTTGGGTTTTCCACCTGCACAGGTGTGGCAGGCCTGGCTGGTCTGGCGCCAAGCCTTGGTTGCTGCGCGCATCGCGCCGTATCTGGTCACGCCGCAGAATCGCGCTTTAATCAAACCGGAGGCGCGCTGGGAACACGCGCAAGCCACCGAACTCAGTGGCAGCGCACTGCTGGCAGCCAGTGCAGCGCGCACCGCCTTTTACACCCACCTGCTCAGCCTGTTTGCGCGTTACGATTACCTCGCGCTGCCGAGCGCGCAGGTATGGCCCTTTGCTGCCAACTTGCGCTGGCCCGAGCAGATCAACGGTGTGCAGATGGACACCTATCATCGCTGGATGGAAGTCACACTCTATGCGACTTTCGCTGGGCTGCCCTGCATCAGCGTGCCGGCAGGGTTTGACCCGCGCGGCCTGCCCATGGGCTTGCAGATCATCGGCAGGCCGCAGGCTGATCTGGACGTGCTGCGCCTGGCCTATGCCTACGAGCAGTGCGCGCAAGCGGTGCTGGGACGTAAACCGAACCTCGCCTAAAAGGAACTGGCCAGTGACCAATCACGAACAATCGATACCGCTGCTCGAAGTACAAGGTGATGCCAGCATGCGCGGCACCCTGTACGGTAACCGCTATCGCGAGCGGATTCATGCGACCTGGCGCTACTACCTTGAAACGGTGTTCACCGCGAGCAAGCTGACATCCGCGCAGATCATGGCGCGCGCCGCCCGCGTGCGAGAATTGATCGGAGATTTCAAGCCCGAATATTGCACGGAGATCGAAGCCATCGCGGAGGCCGCAGGACTGGCGCGCTGGGAAGTCTACGCGCTCAACGCACGCACCGAGATCCTCAACGCGAAGGTCGGTGAATGCACGGCAGTTTATCTGCCGGACTCACGCGTGCTCGGCCAGACCTGGGATTGGCTGGAAGCGCTGGAGGATTTAATGGCGCTCACGCACTACAGCTATCCCTCTGGACTTCGCATCCTGACGTTGGCCGAACCCGGGCAGCTGGCCAAGATCGGACTGAACTCCGCAGGCCTCGGGGTGTGCCTGAATTTTCTGGTGGCCCCGCATGATCTTGAAGGTGTCCCGGTACACGTACTGATCCGAGCACTGCTCGAATGCTCGAGTTTGGAGGAAGCGCGCGCCGTGATCACGCGCGCCGGCATGGGTAAATCCAGTCACTTCTTGATCGCGGACGCGAACGGTCAGGCGCTCAGCGTTGAATTCGAAGGTGCGCACAGTGGGATCGTTGATCCGGTTGATGGGATCTATGCGCACACCAACCACTGCCTTGCGCCCAACCGAAATCCTGCAGGCTATGTCATTCCGACTTCACCTGAACGTCTTGCCGCCGCGCGGCGCGGCGCGCGCGAGCGCGGTGGCAACGGTGGCAACGGAGTCGACGCGCTGAAGCATCTTCTCGATTTCGACGATGGCACCCCAGCTGCGATCCGGGTGCGTTACCGACCGGAGCCGCTCTTAGGCGGTGACCACGTGGGCAGCTGTGCGACGCTCGTGATGGATCTGCCTGCACGGCAAATGCAGGTGCGGAAGGGGCCGCTGCCGGGTGGGGGCTTTACGCTCCACCAGGTGTAATGCGGCGTGGACAATTAACGCTTCTGGGCTCTAACCAACCCCGCGCGCGGGGCTTTCAAAATTCTCGCGCGTGGCCGGAACCTGCTCGCGATACATCGCCAGGTATTGCGGAGCCGGCTTTAAACCAGTCGCTTGCGCGATCCGATTCGCGCTCGCATAAAACGACGTGGTGGAGATGATCATCTTATCGGTCGCAAAAAGCCGAATGAAATGCGGCATGAAACCGTATTTCTTTTCAATTCCCCTAACGAGCGCAGTCATCTCCGCATCGAGATTATTACGCTCCTCAAGATCAAGCGCGTAAATGCGTTCCGCATCTGCCATGGTGGGCACTCCAGCAGTTAAGGTTGGGGGCGGTCTTGAACACTCTGATTGAAGTCCCAGCTTAGGGCCCGTGACAAAACAAATCGATCAGATCCAGCGTGCGTCATAGCGAGTGTGGCTCTATGGTGTAGTTCCACTCGCCGTGAAATTTGTGTGGCCGTATCCTGACTGTATCCATTTCCACGTCGGTTACCTTACGCCCTTTGTC
>CAMATU010000313.1 GCA_945861225.1 Klebsiella pneumoniae | reverse complement strand
CGGTCACCGCACCCACGATGGGGCAGAGAATCTGCGGGGCTTTGATGTTTTGGTTAGCACAGCCCGCCAGGAGCGTGCTCAGCGAGAGTGCGAGAACAATCTTTGTTGATCGGTTATCCATGACGAACTTCCCCACGTTAGTTCAAACTCGAAACGCTTCAATACCCCTGTTGCAGCTATGCAACAGTTCCAGGCTATGGCTGAAGAATAACACAGACTTTCTAGAAACCGAATAACCCACACAGGTAAGCGAACTTCAAGCCCAGCCTGGTGAGCCGCCACTGAACACGGACTGAGGATCGATCGCCAAAGTCTCTTTGGGATGTCGCGCCCAGCCAACGCCCAGCGCTGGAAGTGTCTCAATATCGAACAACGCGAACGGGGGGGGTTAGCCAAGTTCCTCGATATAGCGCCTGATTTTGGCCACGTCCGACGTCTTTAGAACCCGCTCGGCAGTCTGTTTTGCGGCGTTGGCGTCGGTCCCACTAAGCGCGCCTTTGATTTCCAACAATACTGAAGGATGGACGCTGAAAGATTCCAAGCCCAGCCCTACCAGCATCCGTGTGCAACGGATATCGCCCGCCATTTCGCCGCACATCGCGACCGGCACCTTGGCTTTTTGCGCGGCTCTGATAGTCATCGAGATAAGGCGCAAGACCCCAGGGTTGAAGGGATCATAAAGATAGTTGACCTCGTCGTTAACCCGATCAATCGCGACCGAATACTGAATGAGGTCATTCGTGCCAATTGAAAGGAAATCGAGAACCTGCGAAAACCCATCCGCAAAAACTGCCGCCACGGGGACCTCGATCATGCCGCCAATCGGCATCTCCGGGTCAAACGGGACGCCCTGCGCGGCAAACTCAGCCTGGGCCGCAGCTACCAGCTCGCGAACCTGGGTCGCTTCATCAACCTGCGCGAGCATCGGAATCATCATTCGCACGGGCCCCAGCGCTGAGGCCCGCACGATCGCTCGAATCTGCGGCAGGAATAAGCCGGGTTCCTTAAGCCCTAAGCGGACTGCGCGCAAACCCAGGGCCGGATTGGCTCCTTTGCCGCGCATGGTGAGGGCTGGATCAACCTGCTTATCCCCCCCGATATCCAATGTTCGGATAGTGACTGGCAGGCCGTTCACCGCTATCACCAATTGCCGATAAGCCTCGAAATGTTCCTCTTCGCTCGGCGCTTCTGTTCGATTCATGTACAGAAACTCGGTCCGATAAAGACCGACCCCGCGCGCGCCGACTTCGCGCGCCGCGGCAAAATCACTAGGGAGTTCCACATTGGCCTGTAGATCAATGGCCAGCCCATCGCGCGTGGTGCAGGCACCTCTCTTGAGCTTATTGAGCGTGGCGGAGTATCGCGCGCGCTCATCCTGACGACGTCGATAATGGGTCAGCGTGCGCTGATCCGGCTCGCCCACCACGACCCCTTCGTTACCATCGACAATCAACAGTTCGCCATCCTGCACAAAGCGCCGCGCATGATGCACACCAACGATGCCGGGGATCCCGAGGCTGCGCGCGAGAATTGAGGTATGCGACGTGGGCCCGCCAAACTCTGTGACAAAACCCACCACGCCGTGATGCTGCATAAGTAACGCATCGGCCGGTGCGAGATCGTCGGCGAGGACGATCGCTCCCTCTAAATTTTGTTCAGCAGTGGCCGTGCGCGACAGGCTGCTACCTTGCAGGCTGCGCAGGATCCCGTTCATGACATGTTCGACGTCGTCGCGCCGCGTGCGGAGATACGCATCGTCCATCTGATCGAACACGCTTATGATTGCATCGCGTTGGTTGCGCAAGGCCCAGGCAGCGTTGTAGCGCCGCTCGCGAATAAGCCGCTTGGGCTCTTCCGCCAAGGTGGCATCGGCGAGCATCAACAGGTGGGTATCGATGAATGCTGCGACATCGTGCGGCGCGCTTGACGGGATTTTTGCCCGCATGTCGCGTAGATGCGCCGCCGATGCTTCAATCGCGGCACATAAACGCGCAACTTCGGCATCGACTTCCGCCGCTTCAATCAACGTTTCACGAACATCGTGCTGCTCGTGAATGAGTATGTGCGCCTTACCGATCGCAATACCGCGCGAAACCGCCAGACCGTGCAATGAGAAAGTCACTCCGGTTCACCGAACCGGTTGTTAACGAGCGTCAGCAACGCCTGGAGGGCTGCCTCCTCATCCTCGCCCACAGTGGTCACCACCAGCTCAGAGCCCTGCGCGGCAGCGAGCATCATCAGCCCCATGATGCTTTTGCCATTCACCCGCTTCGCCTGCTTCTCCACCCACACTTCGCAGGTAAAAGAAGCCGCCGTCTGCATGAACTTGGCGGCCGCACGCGCATGCAGTCCGAGTCGATTGATAATTTTAAGATTGGTGCTTGGCATAAAGGTTAGAGATCGCGATGCGTGAGCACGATATGCCAACGATTACGGAAGTGTGCCGCAACGCGCTCCGCCACATACACCGAGCGGTGCCGGCCGCCGGTACAGCCCATGGCCACGGTCAGATAGCTGCGATCTTCCTGTTCGAAACGCGGAATCCACCGCTCAAGGAAGTTAATAATGTCATTGACCATCTCAGGCGCATAAGCGGTGCCATCCAGAAACTCGCAGACCGGCGCGTCGCGCCCGGACATATCTCGCAGCTGGGGATCCCAATGCGGATTGGGCAGGCACCTCACATCGAACAGGAAGTCGGCGTCTGGCGGCACGCCATTTTTGTATCCAAACGAGGAAAACTGTAAGGCAAGCGAACCCGGGGTGCGTCGGCTCACCTGCTCGGTAATTTGCGCGCGGAATTCGTGGATATGGGTATGCGTGGTATCGATGCGCAAATCGGCACGCGAAATGACGGGTTCGAGCACCGCACGTTCGCGTGCAATGGCTTGCCGTAACGGGATTTCAGCCGTCGATAACGGATGGCGCCGGCGTGTTTCATTGAAGCGATTTATCAATGCCTGGTCGGTGGCTTCGATGAAAATCACTTCAACCGCAAAGGCCTGGGTTTTCAGGAGATCGAGAATCTCCGGGAGTTGCCTCAGATCGCCATCAGGATTGCGGGCATCAATCCCCACCGCCACGCGTGTATATAGCGGGAGCGTGCTCCGGCTTACGAACTGGGCAAAATCTGCCAGGAAACCGGCCGGAAGATTGTCTACGCAGTAGTACCCGGCATCTTCTAGCGCATGTAGCGCAATGGTTTTCCCGGCGCCGGATAATCCCGAAACGATTATGAAGCGTTGAACAGTCATCCTACCTGGATAGATCTCACGTTATTCGACTCGTGTTTTTTACAGGTTCGCACCACGCACGACCCGGGCAAGTTTGCTTCCACCCGGTACCGCCAAGCCCAAGGCCCGGCGGAACCGCGCGGGCAGCCTTCACTCCTGGTCGATGCTATCGCGCGCATGGTGGTCGGTCAGTTTCTCTTTGTGGCGCTTTACCTGTCGATCCAATTTATCCAGCATGAGGTCTATTGCGGCATACATATCCGCGTGCTCACCCTCTGCGTGCATCGTATTGCCGGCCACATGCACGGTCGCCTCCGCGCGATGCAACTGCTTTTCAACTCCCAACACGAAGTGTGCATCGACTAGGTGATCGAAATGACGCTGTACGCGCTGCAGCTTGGTTTTTATGTATTCGTTGATCGCAGGCGAGAGCTCAACATGATGACCGGTGATGTTTATTTGCATGGTTCGGCTCCACAAAACGCTGATGAGTCGGGCATAAATCCGGCAAGAGACGGCTTAATTTCGATTTCTTACTCCTCCTTTGTTAAGGGGCCCGAGCCCTAGCAGCCTGTCGGACTTAGGACCGTCCTACTGCGGCGGTGTTAAAGCGGTCCATTGTCTGCGCGAATTTTCGTTACATAGCACCACTATGCGCCTCAAATTCGCGCAAAACTGTCCTCGCTTTCCCACTCCCTCGCGACGGACGCCTAAGTCCGACAG
>CAMATU010000312.1 GCA_945861225.1 Klebsiella pneumoniae | reverse complement strand
AAGCGCGTTTTCAGCCGGTATTTGTGGGCGATGTGGGGGCGGCAATCCTCGCGATATTGCGCAACGATCGGCTCGCACACGGCGCACGCTTTGAGCTCGGCGGCCCGGCGGTATGGACCTTGCGCCAGATTGTCGAATACACCGCGCGCATTTGCGGACATCGGTGCCCCGTACTTGCCCTGCCAAGCTGGCTCGGGCGTTGGCAGGCAGAATTTTGCGAGCATCTGCCGGGCAAGCCGTTTTCACGGGATAACTGGCGCTCGCTGCAACGGGACTCGGTGGTCACTGGTCCCGATGGGTTGGCGTCGCTCGGAATTGTTCCCACCCGGATAGAAGCTGTGATGCCGCCGGTGTTGCAAGCCGCACGTCGCCAGCGCGAATACCATGCATGGCGGCGTTAAGCGCCGAAGCTGCGCACGCCTGAGGCGGATTTAGCCTGCCATCCGCGACGATCGCGCGCCGCTCAGGCGAAGCGTCGGCGCAAGAATCGCAACACGCCGCCAATCAGCGGCAAGTGCTCGTAGAGCTCGGCTGCTGCATCCCAGTAATCACGGTGGTAGCTCACACGGCCATCCGGCGCGAAGCGCACATGCGTGGTGCCATGAATCGTGCGTGCGACCTCCGGTCTGAACGATTTAATCCGAAACATGAAATCCCAAATGAGAAATGCGCTGCCCGGCTGGCTCACGGTTTCGATGATGTGGAATCTCGGTTCTTCCAGCCGCGTGAACATCTCAGTGAAAATACGCGAAATCGCCGCCTGACCGTGCACCTCGTTGAAGGGATCGCGAAAGTAAGCATCGGCCGTGTAGTACGCGGGCAAATCCTGCACCGTCGCGAGTGTCAGGGATTCCCAATAGGTGATGAATCTGGTGGGGGCAGCCGTGAGCTCGTTCATATTTGTGTTTTCCTCATGACCAAGGGGAAGAACCAGCGGTAAGGAAGCAGCCGCAGGAGCTTCATCAGGCGGGTGAAGCGCCGCGGAAAGTGCAGCTCAAAATCTCCGCGTGCCAGGCCCCGGATAATTTCCTGGGCGGCCTCGTCGGCCGTAATCAAGGCCGGCATCGCGAAATCATTCTGCGCGGTAAGCGGGGTGCGCACGAAGCCAGGGTTGACCAGATACACGGCGAGGCCGCGTGGGTGCAGATCGAAGTAGAGCGATTCGGCCAGGTTGATCAACGCGGCCTTGCTCGCACCATAAATGAGACTTTTGGGCAGTCCGCAGTAGCCCGCTACGCTGGAGACCAGAGCAAGTCCGCCATAACCTTGCTGACGCAGCCGCGGCAGGATCTGCGCCAGCACATTCAACGGGCCGTGCAGATTCACTGCGAGTAAGGCGTCGGCCCGCGCGCGCGCAAAGTTCCACGCATCCATCGGCACATAGTCACCCGCCATCACCACTACCAGCTCGTAGCCACCCCACGCGGCGCAGAGCGCCTCTTCAGCCGCACACACGCTGGCGGGCTGCGTGATGTCGAGCGGCAGGATGAGCTGTCGTTCAACCGGCAAGCCGGGATTAACGGCGCGCAAGGCGTCGACGCGCCGCGCCGACAGCGCAACCCGTGCGCCGAGTCGATGCAGCGCCTGGGCCAGGCTGGCGCCGATTCCACTTGAGGCGCCGATAATCCACACGCGTTGCGCGGCCCAGTCTCGGATCGGTGTATTCAGTGACATGACGGCTGTCCTTGCGCTGGAATCGGTTCAACCGACTTAATCTTTGAGTAGGCGACGAACAACATCGGCGAGCGCCATAGGCACAGCACCGCAAGGAGTTTCAAGCCACTCGGCAGTAGGGCGTAACAAACACTGAGTGCGGTAACGCCGCGCGCGGTATTTTCCACGTGAGGGAGATAACCAAGGAACGCGACGAGCGGTAGCGCGATGCCAGCCGCCAGCGCCAGATTTAGCTTGGTCACCAACGCCCAGAGACCAAAGTAGCTGCCGCTGCGGAGATCCTCGCCGCTGGGCGTGCCCCGCTCAATCACGTCCGCCAGTAGCGCCGGCGGCAAGGCCAGATCGGCCCCCAGCGAAAGTCCAGACAGCGCGCAGATTGCGAAGAAGGGCACGACGTCACCCGCTTGTAGCGTCGCGGCCCAGGCAAACACCGCAATGGCCGCGAGCATCGAGAAACCCCAGGCGCGCGCCTTGCCGATCTTTCCCGCGAGCCACGGCCACAGCGGCATACCAAGCGCGCCGGCGGCGAAATAGGTCACCAGAAAATGTGCCGTTAAAGCGTGACTGCCAAGCACATCTTCGATGAAGAACAGCACGAGCGTGGCCGGCACCGCGGCCGCAGTGCCGTTACAGACATAGACCAGCAGCAGGCGACGGAATCCCGCGTTAGCCAGTGGAACGGATAGTGTGTCGCGTAGTCGCAAAGGTCGTGGGTAGGCCACGCGTGGCAGCGCGGGTGGCGAACCGCGGACAGTGATGAACGCGGCGAGACCCAGCAGCACGCACGCGATCATCGCGAACACCTCAAAGCCCGTGCTTGGCGACCCGAACGGTGCGAGCACTGCCGGTAGACTCGCGCCAAGCAGAATGCCGACCAGCGCGAAGGCTTCGCGCCAGGCGGTGATGCGCGTGCGCTCGGCGGCGACTTCGGTCAGTTCGGCGCCGTGCGCGTGATAGTTGATTTGCACCACAGACAACGCGGTGTAGACGATTACTGAGGCGCCGACCAGCCACCAGCCGGCGGCGGCTTGCGTGAGTGTCGGCGGCACGAACAGTGCGTAGACACCGAGCATAAGCAAGGGAACCCCGAGCCATAGCCACTGCAGACGCTGAATACCGTGTTGCCGCGCGGTGTCACTCAAATGACCTAGCAGGGGATCCTGTATTGCGTCCAACAAACGTGCCATCAGGAGCAGCCCCCCGAGCGCCGCCAGATTCAAGCCGAAAATTTCACTGTAGAACTTCGGCACATGCAGATAGACCGGCAAGCTCAACATTGCCAGGGGTAGCGCGCTCAACGCATACGCCGCGAGGCGCCCGCGCGGCAGCGCGGCTGTCATTGGCGCGCAGCGAGCAAGCGCGCGCACGCGCGGCGCACTGGTTTTCTCCGATAGCCAGATATCGAAGAAGGCGGCCACGAAAGCGGGGTCGGCTACTGTGCCGAGATAGCGCTCACCCGCATAGAAGCGTGCTTCCACCTGCGGAATCGCGATCCCGATCAGGCGGTCACCGGCGCGCACGTCGGGCAACACGGTTCGCATTGCGGTCCGCCAGCGCGCGAGCTGTGCCTCATCGCGCCAGCCCTGATCCCGCATTTCAGCGAGGCTGCGCTCGACAATGTCGCTGCCCGCAAAATGCCGCGCGTATTCAAGTTCCAGCGCGAACGGCGCATCCGGGCGATAGCCCGAACCCTTGTGCCACAGCCTGATCGCATAGACCTTCAGCCCAAGAAAGCGCATCACGGCGGCGCCGTGGAGCTGCCAGTCAGCGAGCGGCGGCGCCGTTTCAATGGCATCGGCGCGACCGAACACCAGCATTGCGAGCAACGTAGCCAGCAGCGGTCGCCGTGCATCACGCGAGGGGTGCCCCACGTCAAACCCTCACGCGCGGGTCAACGCGAGTTGGATCACATCGGTACGGCCGCAGCGAAAGCCCGCTTCGCAATAACTGAGATAACACTGCCAGAGACGTTGGAACTGCGCATCGAAACCGAGCGCGCCAATCTCCGCGGTGGCGTGCGTGAAGCGTTGCTGCCAGCACTGCAGCGTGCGCGCATAATCCTGGCCGAAGCGGAAAGGGGTGCCGGCGGCGAGACCGGCGCGCTCGGCCGCGCGGATCAGGTGGGGAATCGGCGCCAGCATGCCGCCCGGGAAAATGTATTCACGGATAAAGTCGCTACCGCGGCGATAGCGCGCGAACACCTGCTGGTCAATCGTGATGGCCTGAAGTATGGCACTGCCACCCGGGCGCAGCCGCGCACGGAGGGTCTCGAAATAGGTCGGCCAGTAG
>CAMATU010000311.1 GCA_945861225.1 Klebsiella pneumoniae | reverse complement strand
GTTGTCTTCCACCAGGAATATCGAGGCCGCGGAAGCATCGCAGAGCCGAACTGCATGATCGGCAATCGCATTCAGCACGGGCTCGACGTCGCTCGGCGATTCGGTCGTGACCCGCAGCACGTCGCTGATCGCCATCTGTTGTTCCAGGGCCTCTTTGGTTTCATTGAAGAGCTTGGCATTCTGAATCGCGATCGCGGCCTGTCCCGCAAAGCCTGCGAGTGAGTTGGCCTCCTTGTCCGTGAAAGGGCGGGGCGGGTAGCGGAATGCGCATATCGCCCCGGTTATCCGGCCTTCCCAGAACATCGGCGCGATCACGTTGGAATAGTCCCCGACAATCTCGTGGCAGCGCCGTTGGGTGAGCGGTCGTTCGGCCAGCCCGGCGCCGACATTCTCGATATTGATCACGCGCTGCTCGGCAAAAAGTCTGGGCGAAGTGCTCTGTTTCGCGGGCGTCGGCCAGGCATGTCGAATCATCGCCTCGCCCACTGCATCTCCGCGGAACCCGACGTTGTGTATCTCGCCATCGCGCTCCACGAAGATGCCGATCATATTGGCGTCCAGGAACTGGGCGCTCCGGTCGAGAATGGTTTCATAGACTGGCCGGGCGTCGGCCATGGAGGTGCTGATGACCTGCAGGACCTGCGACGACGCGGTCTGCAGTTCCAGCGCCTCCTGCGTTGCGCGAAACAGGCGCGCGTTCTCAATTGCGATCACGGCCTGGTCGGCGAACGTGGTGAGCAGCGCGATTTCCTTGTCCGAGAACGGTTTAGGCGGCACGCGAGCCAGCCAGATGGAACCGATGCCGAGGCCATCGCGAAGAAGCGGGGCGATCAAACCCGAATTATTGCCGATGATGCTTACGATAGAACGCACGAAAGGCGTATACGACTCTACGGCGGCCGCCGAATCCGGGATGTGGATGGTCCGGCGCTCAAGGATCGCCAGTGCGGTCGCCGTGCCCTCTACGGGTCTCGGCAGGACTTTCGAAGTTGCGTCCATCACCACGCCGCGCCCCGCACCCAGGTGCAATTGCCCGTCCTCATGCAGTTGGAGGATTGCAATATCTTCCACACCAAAAAGCGCCTGACAGCTATCGAGAATCTTCTCGAAGACAGGGCGCGTATCCGCTATCGAACTGCTGATCACCTTAAGGACTTCGGCAGTTGCCGTTTGTTGTTCGAGCGCTTCGCGCATTTCGTTGTACTGCCGAACATTTTGAATCGCGATTACTGCCTGATCGGCGAATGCCTGCAGCAGCTTGACCAGTGGTTCGGGAAACAATCCCGGTTCCGGCCGGCCCACACTGAGCGCGCCGACCGCCACGCCTTCGTGCAGCATCGGTACCGCGAGAAAACCGCGCATACCGCTTCGCCGCACTCTTTGCAAAGTATCTGCCGTATCGGTCACAACGGCCGGGTCGGCGAGCATATCGGGGACGTGCACGATCCTGCGTTCAAGGATTGCGCGCCCGGAGTAGGTTCCATGGTCAGGTTTGCTCGGAAAGCGCAATCTCACCGAGTCTTCTTCTTCGCGCGACGCGCCGTAAACCCCGACGAGGTGAACCAGTTCGTCATCGAACCGCGTCGTGAAACCCATCTTGGCCTTACACAATGCTGCAGCACGTTCTGCGATTGCTTCGAACACCGGTTGAATATCGGTGGGAGACTTGCTGATGACCTGCAGCACTTCACTCACTGCCTGCAGGCGTGCCTGAGATTCATTGCTGATGGCGGTCTGGTGGGCGAGTTCGCGCTCAAGAGCCGCATAGTCATCGGCCGACCGGGCGCTCATGCGGAATCTGTGGTGGTGTAGAGCGGCCCCAAAGTTATACACATCTCCGAATTCTCCCACTTACAGGCAACGGCTTTCGCCGCAGGATAGCAAGCCCGCGCTGAAGATGACGGGTACAAGGGCTCCAATTATGCCAACGAGAGGGGTTAATTTTGGAGGGGCGGGGAGCCATCTCCGCGCATACAACCTGGTTTCCTGCATGAAGTGGCCCGCGTCTTTGTGGGGGTACGGAGGGTTGCGCGGCACCAAGCCGACCAAACTCTGATTCAAGCAAGGGCACACCGTCGGTCGGTGAATAGTAATTCGACGGCAATTACAGATTTCGCGGGACGTCAGTTCGCGGAGGGAGCAACTTGAAAGCTGTGCCAGGTTTAGCGTTGTTGGAGCGCCCGTTGCATCATGCGCCTAACAATGCAGGACTTTGCAGTGCTGATCTACGCAATATTCACGCACGCTATCTTGTATGGATTTGGCAGATAAAAAGTAAACTGGCCCATTACTTACTCACCCGCGAGAAAGCGGGCTGGATTTGAGGCAACCCCTCTCACGCAGCTGGTTGCTCGCGAATCTCCCAGCCAGTTTTTCGCGCCCGATGACGATCTATATGCAAAGGGGAACAGCGTATGTCCATCGCTCAGCTGACCGCAGTCCGTTATTACACGCGTACAGTACTCGGGAGTCGGGCTGCCTTCGCATCGAAAGTCGCCGTAGCTCGGCATCCGAGTTGTCGATTGTGAGCAGCGATCAAACAATCGGCAAAGCCGCAAGTACTATCCTTCCAGTAAAACAATGCTTCCTCGAGCGCCGGCTCGTCCTCGAAAGTAAGTTCGCGAGCTTCGAGCATGGCATGGAAAATATTCAGTAGCGCTTCCCGCTCGAAACCATAACGGCTGCGAAGAACCCATTCTGTTTCGACTAACACCGGCAGTGATATCAGTACAACCTCGTCACCACGAACCGCTTTGTCTATCAGCTCGCGTGCACGGCGCGTTTGCGCAGCGTCATCCGCAACGATCAGGCGAACGACAATGTTGGTGTCAATTCCGAGCATGGGTCGGCCACTAACGATTCATCTGTGCAATCGAAACATGTTTACGACGAGGAGGCTTTATTGCGATATCTCGGACGCTTCTGTTTTTGACCCGCACGATGATGGTGCCGTTTTCCAGGACGGCAAAGTGAATTCGATCGCCGGCCTTGAGATTGGCGGCCACTCGCACGTCCTTCGGAATAGTGGTTTGACCCTTACTCGTTATCGTTGCAAACGCCATTAAAAAATCTCCAACTCTTACTTATCGGAAGATTGTAAGAGGGAATCGGACGTTCTGACACAGCCTCGACCCTTAGCGGTCACTACCTGGACCCGGTTTCCCGGTCACCGTGCTCTCGACAGCTCCTCAATGAGCACCCACGCTTCCCGCAAATCGGGAGTGTCGAAACCCTCAGTGAACCAGTTGTAAATCCCGGACAGTAATTGGTGGGCGTCGGCGTGTTTTTCTTGCTGCTGCCACAGCCGCGCAAGGCCGGTGGCGGCGCGTAATTCCCTGGATTTGGCGGTCTGTGCGCGCGATTTCGAGGGCTTGCTCGAAGCACGCTGCGGCTTCTTTCTCGGTAGTCGCCGCAGAATGCTCTCGAGATGACTGCAGCGTCAGCTCGCCCTTGAGCCGATACAGTTCGGCGTATTTGGAAGGATAACCGCGCTGTTCGACGAAACTGAGGGTATCGAGGGTCGTGCATGGTTCAATTCGAACGGCATCAGTCGGTATGCCGGCCGTGAAGCTATCAGCGCCATTGCGGATCCGGGACCCGATGGCCTTGTCGCCGGATTCCGGTATGGCTCAGTCCTCTGGAAGAACCTGGCGGATCAGCGCGAGCAGTTCACGCGGGCTGTAAGGTTTCGCGAGGTAGGCCGTGGCGCCGGCCTCCTTGGCTTTCTGCTCGTCGCCGGAGAGCGCGAACGAGGTAATGGCGATGATCGGGGTGCGGGCCGTGGCCGGATCGGCGCGCAATTGGCGGGTCGCCTCTATGCCTGAGATCTTCGGCAGCTGAATGTCCATCAGGATCAGGTCCGGCTGCTCGGCCAGCGCCTTCGCGACGCCGGCTTCGCCGTCATTCGCCTCGAGCAAGGTATAGGTCGTGGCCTTGAGCAAGCCACGCACGAGCTTGCGGTTCAGTTCG
>CAMATU010000310.1 GCA_945861225.1 Klebsiella pneumoniae | reverse complement strand
AATAGCGAGCTATTCCGACGAGTTGCAACACCGCCATGCGCGTCAGGGGACGTACAGCGCGCGCCGTAGCGCGATTCACCTTCAAGGTGACGCCTATGAGACGCAAAAACTCCAAACAGGCCATGCACTTTCTCACGTTGTTAAGCGGTCAACTGCAGTTTCTAGGATCATGGCAACGCCCCTTCGGGATCCGCCGAGATAACCGTCCGCACCGTACCGCGCCGGCCGGCATATTCCATCACGCGCTCCTCGCCCACGTCCGGCGACAACTGCAGCGCGCGCTCAAGGTTGTACCGCGCATCCCATTGCTGAGAGTCAATCCTTAACAACTCGCGATAACTCCCTTTCGCGAGCTCGATCAACGGCAACGCGAGATCCGCATCCTTTTTGAGATCAATCGACGAGGCCTGTTCGAGGTAGGTATTGCCCAGGTTAAACAGCACGGCCAAGCGCAGCGGCTGGTCTTTAGTGCGCTCCAGGCGGCTGTAAATGATCCGCGCTTGCTGAAAATTTCCGCGCTGCTGCTCCGCATAGGCTTGCGCAAACAAACCGTACTCGCCACCGTAACGCGCGGCTTGTGCGAACTGCGCTTGCGTGAGGGCCTGGTTGTAGTGTTTGATTCGCGTCCAGCGCCAAACCTCTATGCCGAGCCCGGTCCCGCCCAGCAACGCGAGCAGGCACAAACCGATCATCAAGCGCGGTCTTAGTGCCATCGCTGCAGCTCGCTGAATTTTGCCATCACCAGGATCAGCAACAGCGTTAGCGCGGTGCCAAAACACCATCCCGACAAGTCCCGCTTGGGGAGGATGTCGGTATAGCGAATAGGCAGATTCTGCAGCTTGTTCACGGCCGCGATCGCCTCTTGCAGGGCTTGTGGATTCTCCGCAGGAAAGGCGCGATAGGGCAAACCCATCTCCGAGAAGAACTTGTGCACCAGTTGTTCCGGCGCAATCTGGCGCGCCGTATCAAGTTCCAGTGAGGTGAGCAGGCCTGGGCTATTCTGGGCGCGAAGGTAAATCCAATACAGCGTCACGCGGTGTTTCTTCAATAGAATCTTGATCTGATCCTGCACGGGGACAGTCAAGGTTGCTGCGCCATCGGACACCAGCATCACGATACGCGACCCGGTAAACGGCTTACCATCGAAAAATTCCAATGATCGAATGAGACCAGCGCCCAGATCAGTCGAGGCCAGACCACGTTCAATGCTGCCGGCCGCAATCGCGGCCTGGATCACGGCCTGCTTCTCGGTCAACGCAAGCACGGGAATCGGATTGCCGCTAAACACATACAGCGCAAACATATCCTGCGCGCGCTGCGCGGCGAACTGGGCCAGTACGCGCCGCGCAATCTGTCCCTTGGAGGTATACGTGCCCCAGACTGCGGCGCGCGAGCGGCCCTCATTGCCGGTGACGAACGGCGTGTCCATGCTGCCGCTGCTGTCCAGCAGAATCACTGTCTGTGCGCCCTGACCGATCCGGTCCACCGCTTCCTCCGCGCGGTACAGGCCGCCAATGCCGAGCACTATCGCGCTTATGCAGGCGGCGGCCAGCAACCGCAAGGTCCAGTCGATGGCGGCGGATAACCGATCAGCCGGCAAGAGGGCGAGCGACGAATATACGATTGCGCGCTGGCCGTGGGTAACCAAGGGCAACACCGCCAATGGCAACAGGCTTAGTCCCCAGGGCTGCGCGAAGCCCATCATCTTAAGAATCATCACCCCAAACCGCGTTCGAGGTCGCTGCAACGCTGCACGAATGCCGTTATCTCCCGCAGGGATTCCTGCTCATCACCCCCCATTTCTTCGGCATAGAAAACCTTTCTGGAGCGCAGAAAGAAGTCCGTGATGGGTTGGCGTGCCGGGCTGAATTGCGCATGGCTTTCAAAAAAATCTCCCAGCGTGTCAGCGAACACGGTCTTGCCGGCCGTCTCATTGAAAGCCTGGTGAATGATCTGCAGCGCTTCACGCGGGTGGTTCGCGCCGGGCTGCTGGCGTGCCCTGCGGATCTTGCGAGACGCAGCCATGAACGGCCGCGGCTCAGTTAGCAAAGGGGCTCCCCAGTAAAGATACGCCACACCAAGGAGAGAACTCAGAAACAGACTACCCAGCAGAATCGGTTTGCGCACAGGGAAGCGCAATGGCCACGGCTGGCGGTCGGGTTGCAAATCCCCATCGGTACCCTGGTGTAACAGAGAAGCGCTAATCCGCGTGGCCGGGATGAGCACTTTCAGCGTTTCCTGGCCATCGGTGTAACGCAATAAATGTGGCGGCACGGCGAGATCCAGGAGGCGCGGATTAATGTTCACGAGTTGATAGGTCAGGCGGATTTCGTATTGCGTGGCGGCGCTGCCGTTCTTCTGCACGACTTGCGGTGCCTCGATCGCCAGCCACTCGGTGAGCCGGCCCGGCGCGGGAAGCGCATCGGCCGTGAGGTGGTAGGGTTTGCGCAGTCGCAAGGAGATGGTCCGCGCGAACTTGTCGCCGATTTGATACCCGAACGTTCGTGGCTGCTGAATAGCGAGTCGCTCCACCACGACCTCGGCCGCAACGACACTGCTCCAGACCAGAAGCCCAAGGACAATTGCCCGCGCCAGTGCCCTGCCTGGAAGCATCGGTGAAAGTGATCTAACCGAAAAAATAATGGGTCACCTCGTCGGCGTCGAAGCCATCCTGCAGCACCAGTGGTAGTCGTCCGTAGCGTCCGAAGACCTGTCCCAGTTTCTCCCGGCGTGACATAAATTCCTGTTCAATGCGCTTGCGCAAGCTTGGGCGCAGCCACAGCAGGCGGCTGCGCTGGGTTTCGCGATCGGTAACGCGCGCCAGGCCAAAACGCGGCAATTGCGCATACTCATGACGATCCCACAGCAGGGTAGGCACTACATCGTGATAGGCCAATGCAGCGAGGATCTGTGCGAGTAAGGGCAACGGAAAATGGAAATCGGAAACCAGAAAAACCAGCGCGCGTCGGGCGCCAATCAGGTCCGCCGCCTGCAACAAACCTTCGGAATCGATTCCCTGCGGCTGCCAGGTCCGTAGTTGTGCAGCGAGCTCGGTACCCGCCGCACGATTCATGGTCGAAGGTAACAACCAGGGATCTGTTTGGCGATCGCTGCAGCCGATGAAACCAAAGCGATCTCCAGTGCGGTAAACCGAGAAGCTCAAACTGGCCACCAGATCGGCCAGTACTTTCAATTTGGCGTTGGCGCCCACAAAGCCCATCGACGCAGATAGATCGGCCACCACGTAGACGGGGATCGCACTGGTCTGACGATAAATCCGGACCTGGATTTGCTCGAAGGGATCGCGCAGGCTTGCGTGGACGTCGAAGCGTCGCGGATCCTGGGCCTCAAGCAGCGGTGCATGATTGCGAAACTGTAACCCACCGCCTTTTTGCTGGCTGGCATGATGGCCAGGGAAATTGCTGCTCGCGCGCCACGGAATTTTGTAATGGATGTCCGTCGCGTTCATCTCCGTGGTCATCTCAGGGTGAGGCAACTTGGTTGACTATCTGTTGCAGCAACGCACCCACCAGCTCCGTGCGACGTAATTCGTATACCGGATGGAAAAAAATCCGGTGGGCGAGCGTTTCGTGCAACACCGCGTGGAGATCTTCGGGCACTAGTGAAGCGCGATCATGCAGCCAGGCGGCAACCTTCGCGGCGCGCATCAACATGCCCATGCCGCGCGGACTCACGCCGGACAACACCAACTTCGCCATGTCAACGCCTTCCAAGGTGACGCCAAAATCCTTGGGCGCGCGAGTCGCGCTACAGAGGTCCAGCGCGTAGCGTTCGAGAGTTGGGGTCGTCTTGATGCGCTGCTGAATGGCCGCCGCGACGCCATTCAATTCCATGAACGGTAGAATTCCAGGTCTCAGGCTCCCAATCAGCGCATCGACATCATAAAAACGCGGATCGAACATCAGCTGGTGTTGAAGTTCCCGTTCGCGCGGCATCGTGATCGTCAATTCCATCAGGAAA
>CAMATU010000309.1 GCA_945861225.1 Klebsiella pneumoniae | reverse complement strand
TGTGGTGCGGGACGGTGATCTTTATATCGAACCGGCGATGACCTGAGGGAAGATCTACCGATGCCCGAGTTCACGATCGATTTCGACGGCTTAAATCAGACAATCTCCTGTGCGACTGGCGATACCATCCTACGTGCCGCGCTACGCGCCGGACTTGGATTTCCCTATGAGTGCAATTCGGGCGGTTGTGGGAGCTGTAAGTTCGAACTTGTCGAAGGCACGGTCGATACCTTATGGGACGACGCGCCCGGCCTGTCGCCGCGCGATCACGCGCGCGGTCGCCATCTTGCCTGTCAGTGCACCCCGTTAAGCCCCGTCAAACTGAAGGTCCGTTTAAAACCGGCTATCGCTACCTTGCGCCCGCGGCGACGAGCCGTGGTGTTGACTGCGCAATACGCGTTAACCACCGACATGCGCGAACTGTGCTTTAAGGACATCGCGCCGGCAGAATTCTGCCCTGGACAGTTTGCGTTATTGGAGCTGCCCGAAGTCCGCGGATCCCGCGCCTACTCGATGTCTAATCTGCCGAATCCGGATGGCGAATGGCGTTTCATCACCAAGCGCGTGCCGGACGGCCATGGCTCAGGCTACTTATTCGATCAGCTGAAGACGGGCGATCAGATTGAACTGGACGGACCTTATGGGTTGGCGTTTTTACGTCCCGAGGTAAAGCGGGACATCGTGTGTATCGGCGGTGGCTCAGGGTTGTCGCCGATGATGTCGATTGCGGCAGCTGCCGTGCGTGAACCCGCCTTGCGCGAGCAGCAGGTGTCGCTGTTCTATGGCGGACGTCAGCCGCAGGATATCTGCACGCCGCAATTGATCGCTCGCGATGCGGTGTTGTCTGCTCGCGTGACTTGCTTCAACGCGATCTCGGACCGCACCAGCGCCGACAGCTGGGCCGGCGAATGTTGTCTCATTCATGAGCTGGTCGCCAAAACGCTGGGCGATAGCATGCAGCGCCACGAGTTCTATTTCTGTGGTCCACCACCGATGACCGACGCGGTCGCGAGAATGCTGGTGCTCGATCATCACGTGCCACAGGACCAACTCCACTATGACCGTTTCTATTGAGTTCGCACACGCATATCACCCCGCGACCGGTAATCCCGCACCGACAGCCTTTCCACGAGCGCAGAGTTAACCGATGAATATCACCCTGGATTTTTACTTTGATTTCATGAGTCCATTCGCGCATCTCGCCCACGGCGAACTGCTGCGGATTGCGACACGCTACGCGGTACCGATACGTTACTTGCCTATCGATCTGCCGGCCGCCAAGATCGCTGCGGGGAATACCGGCCCCACGAATCGCAGTATCCCGACCAAGCTACGCTACCTCATGACTGATCTGAATCGCTGGGCCGCTATCCGACAATTGCCGCTCAAGTTCCCGGCGTCACTCGATTCGCAGCGCAT
Source organism: Klebsiella pneumoniae (assembly GCA_945861225.1). Taxonomy (GTDB): domain Bacteria; phylum Pseudomonadota; class Gammaproteobacteria; genus CAIKBL01. The sequence goes on along the minus strand of CAMATU010000309.1, from coordinate 2,571 downwards.
GAATGTCGGCACGTTCTACGCCGTCGAACGCAACCTGGCGGCCCCCTATGTCACCGCGGGTTTCGATCTCGGCTGGGGCCAAGGCGGCGATATCGGCGCGGATGAGGTACTCGCGCGTCTTGCCGAGCGCATGCAATGGTCAGTCGCTGATTTCATGCGTTATATCGAAAACCCCGCGGCGCATCCCGGCTATGCCGAGAGTAATCGCGAGGCGCATTACCGCGGAGTGTTCGGGGTGCCGACCATGACAATCGGGGACGACATGTGGTGGGGTAACGATCGCCTGGACTTTCTCGAGAAATTCCTCCGCGAGCGACCCGCATAGGAAAACGCAACGGGTCCATGGTCAGGTGCAACCACTCCCGTTTTGCCATTAAGTAAGGAAAGAAATCGCGATGCTTTCAGTCCGAAAAATTGCCAAAGGCTACGGCCACCTCTCCGTTGATGAGATTCCCGTACCAGAACCGGGTCCAGGCGAGGTGCGGTTAAAAGTCGCCGCGGCTGGAATCTGCGGGACCGACATGCACATTTATCGCTGGGTACCGTTCGCAGAGCGCCTGGCGCTGCCGACGGTACTGGGTCACGAGATCAGCGGCACCGTCGATAGCTGCGGCGCCGGCGTCACGCACGTGAAGCAGGGCGACTTCGTCACGGTCGAGAGCCATATTCCCTGTGGCACGTGCTACGCCTGTCGCACCAACCGCAGCCACGTGTGTTCGCGGACGCGCTATCCCGGCGTTGACATCGACGGCGGGTTCGCGGAATACACGGTGCTGCCCGCCCAGATTGTGATCCCGCTGCCGGCGGGTATCGATCGGCAGGTCGCGGCGCTGTTCGAGCCCTTTGGGATAGCCGTCCACGCGAGCTTGGAAGGGACCGGCGTCGCCGGCCTCGAGGTGCTGATCACCGGCTGCGGCCCGATTGGCTTGATGAACATCATGGCCGCGAAGGCGCTCGGTGCGCATCGGATTTTCGCGACCGATATTAATCCACTGCGACTTGCGCAGGCCGAGGCTGCGGGCGCAAACGTCTGCATCAATGCCGCGCAAACCAATCCGACTTCGCAAGTCCTCGCGTTGACGCAGGGCAATGGGGTCGATGTCATGATCGAATATTCCGGTGCGGCCGCGTCGCTCGACATGGCGAGTGAATGCATCACGCCGGGCGGCGAGCTGCGTCTGCTCGGTGTGCCTGGCGGCAAAACGGCAGTCGATCTCGAACGTTGGCTATTGCGCGGGATCACCGTGCGCGGGATCCACGGGCGTCGTCTGTTTCATACCTGGGAACACGCGATGCGCTTAGTGAGTGACGGCAAGGTCGATCTGCGTGCGCTCATCAGTCACGTGCTGCCGCTGCAAGAGGGTCTGCGCGGATTCGATTTGATCGAGCGCGGCCAGGCGATCAAGGTGCTACTACAACCAAATTAAGCCGCTTGTCGCGCGCAGCGTCGTTACCCGACACCCAATAGGAGCCTGTATGGAAATCACCCCAGCCGTAAGTGAGCGCCCCGTAGTCTGGCCCGCCAGCTACAACGAAGTGCCCAAAGAGGTATTTGTCCGTGCGGATATCTTCGACGAAGAATTACGACGGATCTTCTACGGCGCCGAATGGCATCCTGTCGCGCATGCGGGGGAGTTGCCGAATCCCGGCGACTTCAAAACCTTTTTAATCGGCCGCGTACCGTTACTCATTACGCGCGCCGCGGATGGCGAGATCCATGTCTTCTTCAACGCCTGCTCGCATCGCGGGAATCAAGTCGAGACCCAGGCCTGCGGCAATAAATTTGAATTCGAGTGCCCCTATCACCGCTGGTTATTCAATTCTGCTGGCGAATTGGTTGGGTGTCCCAACCAGCGCGAATTCTCACCGGGTTTCGAGCGCAAGGACTACCCGCTCGCGCAGCCGCGCATGGCGTCTTTTCACGGTCTGATCTTCGTGACGCTGAGCCCTGGTACACCACCGCTGGACGAATTCCTCAGCGAGATTAAATCGACCCTGCTCGAAGTCATGGCAGGCGACGGTCGCTTAAAGCTGATCGGCTATCAGCGGGTCAAATACAAAACTAACTGGAAGGCGTACTGCGATAACGATGGATACCATGCGCCGTTACTGCACCGCGCGTTCCAACTGCTGAACTGGCAAGGCGGCAAGGGGCGCCAGTATGCGACCGAGGAGCGCGGCCATATGGGCTTTGAAAGCGAACTGACGGTCGCCAGCGGTGGCGGCATCCTGCGCGATCCATCGATTATCGAGTTCAAGGGTGTCGATCCGTCGAAGGGCTCACGCGTGGTCGAGCTGTTCCCGTTCTTCATTGCGACCAAACACCTCGACAGCATCAACTTGCGCTTCGCGATCGCGCGCGCGGTCGACGAGACCGAAGTGCACTACGCGTATTTTCATCACCTGGATGATGATGCTGAGATGATCCGCCATCGCATACGGCAGGCGTCGAATCTGCTTGGGCCGAGTGGACTCGTTTCAATGGAAGACGCCTCGATTTTTCATCGTATCCACGTCGGCAACCAAACCCCAGGCAATGTGACGTTCCAGAAAGGCGTGACATCACGCGAT
>CAMATU010000308.1 GCA_945861225.1 Klebsiella pneumoniae | reverse complement strand
TCAGCACAGCGACAAAGGGTAAGGCCCAATCAGCACCGGCATCTGGATTCAGTAGAGTGACCTCAAGGGTGACGGTGTCGCCCGAAATGTGGGTGTGCTCAAGGCGCATGTAGCGCTTGGGCGCTGCGCGCAGCACGGTACGTTCAACTTCCAGGAATTGGACCGGCGTGTCGATCACGCTCAGGCCCATCACATACACTTTGCAGTCCGCCGTATAACAATCTGGTACGAAGCGCTCGATGTCGTGATTGTAGAGTTCGACATAGCGTTGGGCAGTGTCCAGATTGCGCTTTTCTTCTTCAGTCATAGCGAGCTCCCTTGCTTGCGACGTCGCGTTTTTTCGGATGAGCTTAAGCTAGCACTGTGTGCCGCAGAATTGCTATGGCAGGAGACTTCACCCAATCGGTGAGGCGCGATTTACTGGTAAAGTCCGGGATTCAAATTCCTGGATGTAGCCCTATGACGCAGATCAATTCCACTGATTCAGAAATGGCCCGCTATTGGAACGAAGGCGGCGGACGCCGTTGGGTGGCAAATATCGAGCGCGTGGAACGCATGCTTAAGCCGCTCGCGGAACGTCTGCTGGCGCATGCCGCGCCGCGGGCCGGGCAAGCTGTGTTGGACGTGGGGTGCGGTGGTGGCTTGACCAGCAAGGCGTTTGCTGAGGCAGTCGGGGCCTCAGGTCAGGTCATCGGAGTGGACGTGTCCACGCAGATTTTGGACGTCGCGCGGCAACGCTTTGTGACGACGCCGAATCTGCGCTTTGAAGAAGGAGACGCCGGCAGCATGCCGCTTACGTCTGCGCATTTCGATCACATCACCTCGCGCTTTGGAGTGATGTTCTTTCCGGATCCAGTGGGTGCCTTCGCGCATCTGCGGCCAGCGCTCAAGCCCGCTGGGCGATTGAGTTTTATCTGCTGGCGAGACCTTAAATTGAATCCGTGGATGGCGGTGCCCGTGCGCGCTGCTTTCGAGATTCTGCCGCGCCTCGCGCCGCTCGCGCCGAATGCGCCAGGACCGTTTGCGTTCGCTGATGAAGCTTATCTGCGGGGAGTACTTGAGCAGGCGGGCCTGCAGGCGATTGAGATCGCGGCACACGAGGCGTTGCTCGATCTGGGCTCGCTGACTGACGCCATTGAACAGATGACGCGGATGGGGCCAGCGGCGCAGGCTTTTGATGACGCGGATGAAGCCACGCGTGAGAAGGTGTTACGCGCGCTCGAACAGGCCTTTGCACCAGCGCTAAGTGCCGGTACGGTGCAGCTACCGAGCGCGACCTGGTTGGTATCGGCGCGGCCTTAGGCAGGAAAAATCCGCCCTGCCAGGATCTCGGTCGGATCCGCGCCTACCGTTTCCGTATGCGGAGTTCCCGCCGCAAGCTCAAAGGTGTCGCCAACCGTGAGCAGGCGTGGTCCGGTCGGAGTCGCTAACGTGAACGCGCCCTTAAGGATAAGTCCATGCGCGTTGAAGTCGTGCGCATGCTCCTGCGTCGCATGACCTGGCGTCCACTCGACAATCCGTAATTCGGTGCAGCCCAAGGCGGCGAGCTGAGCTCTGAAAGTGGTCTCATTCATCGCGCTTCTCCTCTGCCTTTGCTATTCGGGCTCAACGCCGGTCGCGATCAGGAATCGCGACACCATATTGTAGGCGGCGATAGTGCCGATTAATTCCACGCGTGGTTGCTCGCCTGGGAGTTGCGTGTGCAAATCAGCCAGGATCGCCGAGGGTACTTTTATCTCGCGCGTCATGCTGATCGTCAGCCGGATCACCGCTTGCTCAAGCGGCTCGAACAGCGCGTTAGTGCTGGCGCCAAGCGGGTCGCGCAGCGCCGCCACTTGGGCCGCACTGCCACCGGCACGTTGATACAGGGGTGCGTGATGACCGAACTCGTAGTCCGCTTCGTTCAATACCGCGACCACACAAATGGCGAGCTCGCTGAGCTTGGGCGGCAAGGAAAGTTCGGTGCGCACCGCACCCATGAAGGTATTCCAGCCGCGCGCGAACGGCGGGCTATGGAGCAGCATTCGATCCAGATTGAACAACGTGCCGCCGCGCCGTTGGCGAATCGCGGCGACGAGTTCGGCGGGTTCAGCAATATCGGCAGGAACAGGGCGTAACGTGCGCATTTATTTGCCCGTGAATACTGGTGGTCGCTTTTCGAAAAACGCATTGACCGCCTCTACGTGATCATCCGTGCGTTGTACCAATACCTGCATCGCGGCGGACATTTCCATGATGGTGTCAAAACTCGCATTCACGCCGTCACGCATCAGGCGCTTGGTCATGCGCAGCGCCTGCGGTGGTTGTTGGATGATTTTGGCCGCCAGCTTTGCTGCTTCTGCCAGGAGTTGGTCATCCGCGTAAACTTCCGAAATCAGGCCCCAGTCGCGCGCGGTTTCTGCATCCACCACATCGCCCGTGAAATAAAGTTGGGCAGCCCGCGACCAGCCGATAATGCGTGGCAGTAACCATGCCCCGCCATCGCCTGGGATGAGGCCCATTTTGAGAAAGGTCGCCCCGAATTTCGCACTGGTTGCCGCCAGGCGAATATCGCACAACGAAGCGACATCGCCGCCAAGCCCGATCGCCGGGCCGTTGATCGCGCCCACGATTGGCACTTCAATGCTCCACATGGCCTTGATGATGCCGTGGATACTGCTGCGGTAGTGCTCGCGCAAATGCAGGTTGTCACCGCCGAATTCGCCGGTGCGATCGCGCATCGCTTTTAAATCCCCGCCGGCCGAGAACGCTGAGCCGGCGCCGGTCATGATTACGCAGCGGATTTCGAAATCGTCATTCACCCGTTTGGCCATCGCATGGAATTGCTCGCCGTCGCCGGCAAGTCCGAGCGGGTTCCGCTTGTCGGGGCGGTTGAGAGTCACTTTGGCGAGGTGCCCGTGTTTTTCGAATAACAGTAAATTGTCGCTCATTGTCTGCTCACTCACTCACCGAGGAATTGAAGATTCGCCACGTCGGTACAGGGATAGATCCGTGATGCCGGAAGCGGCGCAGCTGGTATCCAGAAACTATAGGGCATATCAACCATCCATGGATCCCGGATAAGCGCTGCGCGCTTTCCGGGATGACGGATGAGTGGACCGGCGCAGGCGCTTAGACTCCGTCATCCCGGAAACGGCGCAGCCGTTATCCGGGATCCATACTGCACATCAAGCGCCCATGGATCCCGGGTCTTCGCCCGGGATGACGGTTTCTCCGTGCCTCCGTGGTCGGTTTTCTTATTGGTCCAATCAAGCCGTCAGATAACTCCAAAGCTGATCACCGCCCTGGTCCATTGCGATCTGCCCAAGGTACTCGCCCCATTCCCCTTGCGCGCCGAATTCGGCACGCCATGACCACAGGCGTCGGGTTAGAAATTGCAGGTCATACTCATAAGTAAAGCCAATCGCGCCGTGCACTTGATGACAGAGGCGCGTGATCGCTTCCACGGCTTCGCTGGCACGGCATTTGGCGGCGGCGATTTCGAAGCGTGCGTCGCGACCCAAATTTTGAATTCCCCGCGCATCGAGTGCTCTGCAGGCGGTGATAGCCATGGTATCGACGCTCGCCATTTCGCCGGCGATCTCTGCCAGGTGATGCTGGATCGCTTGAAATTGCGCCAGTGGCCGGCCGAACTGCTCGCGTTCGGAGGTGTACTTCACGCTGAGCTCGAGGCAGGCCGCGGCCGCGCCGGCAATCTGTGCACTGCGGAGCAGGGCGCCAAGCCAGCGCACGCTGTCTGCGGGATGGGTGATCGCCGCACGTCCAAGAATGGGCGTTTCATTGAAGGTGATGAGATCGCGCGGTTCGCGCGCCAGGTTGGTCGCCGCCTGAATCTCAAGGCCGGTGTTAGTGAGCACGATCAATTCATCGTGCGTACTGATTCCCACAAAATAATCCGCATGCCGCCCCCATGGCACCCGTGCGGCCTCGAAGGTGGCGTGCGCACGTTGCAAACTGCTGGTCGCGATTGGCGCCGGCAGAATCCCGGCGA
>CAMATU010000307.1 GCA_945861225.1 Klebsiella pneumoniae | reverse complement strand
CGAGAACCAACTGCACGCCGCAGTGGTTGAGCTGATCGCACTCGATGATGCAGAAATAAAATATTCCACCGTGCAGAACTGGTACCCGGGTGACGAGGAAGGACGCGGCGGCATTTACAATTTCGTGACCAAGCGCGGCGACTGCCGCGGGCGCAATTCAAAGATTTCCTGGACCCAGGTTGAAACGGGTTCTGCCATTACCTGGAAATACCCGAGCTGCATTCTTAAAGGTGAGAATTCGGTCGGCGAATTCTATTCGGTGGCGGTCACTCATCACCGGCAACAGGCGGATACCGGCACTAAGATGATTCATCTGGGACGCAATACGCGCAGCACAATCATCTCCAAAGGAATTTCCGCAGGCCATGGGCAGAATGCCTATCGCGGCCTGGTGCGGATCGCGAAAAGCGCCGAGAACGCGCGCAACTATACGCAATGCGATTCGCTACTAATGGGCAGCCAATGCGGCGCGCACACCTTTCCCTATGTGGAAGTGCGCAACGCCTCGGCTAAAGTGGAGCACGAAGCCTCCACCTCCAAGATCAGCGAAGACCAATTGTTCTATCTGCGCAGTCGCGGTATCCGCGATGAGGATGCAGTGAATTTGATCGTGAACGGTTTCTGCAAAGCGGTGTTCAAAGAGCTGCCGATGGAGTTCGCAGTCGAAGCTCAGAAATTACTGAATATCACCTTGGAAGGCGCTATTGGATAGCCCCTAAAAATAGAACTCAAGTCATGCTAAAAATAGAAAATCTGCACGCCGAAGTGGATGGCAAACCCATCCTGCGTGGGCTGAACCTGACGGTGCTGCCAGGTGAAGTTCACGCCATCATGGGCCCCAATGGATCCGGCAAAAGCACCCTCGCCTACTTAATCGCGGGGCGTCCGGGTTATACGGTTACGCAAGGCTCAATCACCTATAACGGGCGGGATCTGTTGGCGCTCGCGCCCGAGGAGCGTGCGGGCGAAGGCGTGTTTCTGGCCTTCCAATATCCAGTGGAAATTCCCGGCGTGAACAACGTGTACATGTTGAAGGCAGCGGTGAACGGCATCCGCAAGTACCGTGGGCTGGCAGAGATGGGTGCCGTGGAGTTTCTTAATCTGGTGAAGACCAAGACCAAGGCGATTGGACTCCCGGACGGTCTGCTTAACCGGCCAGTCAATCAGGGTTTCTCTGGCGGCGAAAAGAAACGCAACGAAATTTTTCAGATGAGCGTGCTGGAACCCCAGTTAGCGATCCTGGATGAAACCGATTCAGGGCTCGATATCGATGCACTCAAAGTGGTGGCCGATGGCGTCAATCGGTTACGCAGCCCACAACGTTCCTTCGTGGTGGTCACACATTATCAGCGACTGCTCGACTACATCGTGCCGGATCAGGTGCACGTGCTGGCGCGTGGTCAAATAGTGAAATCAGGCACCCGCGAACTCGCACTCGAACTCGAGGCGCGCGGCTATGACTGGTTGTCGGAGGACGCCGCCTAATGGGTCTGATCGATTCCCTCGCGCGCGATTTGCACTCGCTGCCGAGCGCACCCACGAGCGTGCACACTGCGCGCCTGGCCGCGCTTGCTCACGCGCAGGCCAAGGGCGTGCCGCGCGTTACCGACGAGGACTGGAAATACACGGATCTCGCGGCCATCGTCGCCCAGGATTTCTCGTTCGCCGCAGCGCTGGAGATCGATCTCGACGCGCTGCCCTTGATGACGTTGAACGCGCATCGCCTGGTCTTCGTCAATGGGCGCTTCTCAGTCACGCATTCGGCATTGGAACAACTCCCGGCCGGGGTCGCCGTGCGCTTTCTGCAGGAAATCGCAACTCACGACCCCGTGCGCATGGCCACCTTGTTAGCGCGCCAGGGCGCACCGGAAGCAAGTGCCTTTTCCGCGTTAAACGCGGCCGCTGCGCGCGATGGCGTCGATTGTGAAATCGCGGCTGATTGCCGTGTCGAATTACCGCTGCTGGTGATTTTTCTCAGTACCGCCGGCGTCGTGCCGGCGTTAATCTCGCCTCAATTGAATATCAGCGCGGGCGCCCACAGCCAGGCGACCGTGATCGAGCTGCATGTAGGCCAGGGCGTGGCGCCTTATCTCACCAATGCGGTCACCCGCATCGTGACCGCGCAAGGCGCACGGGTAGCGCATTACCGCACCATCTCCGAGACCGCGCAGGCGACGCATATCGGCCAGGTCGAGATTGAAGTGGGTGCGGACAGTGAAGTCGAAAATTTCTCGCTCGCCCTGAGTGGTCGACTGGTGCGGCTGGACATCAACTGCACGCTGGCGGCACCCGGCGGCAAGGTAGTGCTGAACGGCGTGTTCATGGCCGGTCACCATCAGCATATTGATCACCACACGCGAGTGGATCATCGCGCCAGTCACACCACCAGCGACGAAGTCTACAAAGGGATCGCGGATGGCAATGGGCGTGGGATCTTCAACGGCAAGATTCTGGTCCATCCGGGCACCGCGAAGATTGTTGCCACCCAAGCCAGCCACAATCTACTGCTGTCCTCAGAGGCGGAGATCGATACCAAACCAGAGCTCGAGATCTACGCCGATGATCTCCGTTGCGCGCACGGCGCGACGGTGGGCCAGCTCGACAATGAAGCCATGTTCTATCTTCAAGCGCGCGGCGTACCAGAAATCGAAGCGCGCGCGTTGCTGACTTATGGCTTTGTACAAGCTGCCGTCGCGGCGATCCCGATTAGTGAGCTGCAAACTTTGGTGGCGCAGCGTTTTGCGCACGACAATCCGCTGCTGGCGCGCCTGCTCGCCGGGGATCTCACATGAGCGCGCAAAATATCCTGGCGCAGACACCGCACACGGAAACCTTCGACGTCGCGCGGGTGCGCGCGGATTTCCCAATCCTCGCCACCAAAATAAACCAACAACCGTTGATTTATTTCGATAACGCCGCCACCACCCAGAAGCCTGCCGCGGTGATCGAGGCGATCCAGCACTACTACGCAACTGATAACGCGAATATCCATCGCGGCGTGCATACCTTGAGTCAGCGCGCGACAGCAGCCTTCGAAGGCGCGCGCGACAAGATTCGCAAGTTTCTGAACGCGCGCGAGTCCGCCGAGATCATTTTCACGCGCGGTACTACCGAGGCGATCAACCTGGTCGCTCAGAGCTACGCACGTTCTACCTTACAAGCGGGTGATGAGATCCTGCTTGGCGAAGCCGAACATCACGCGAACATCGTGCCCTGGCAAATCCTTGGCCAGCAGCTGGGAACGGTGCTCAAAGTGGTGCCGATCAACGACGCCGGTGAGCTTGAGCCGCAGGCGATTGCGGCTTTGATTACCGAACGCACCCGTCTGTGTGCCTTTGGGCATGTCTCGAACGCGTTGGGCAGCATCAACCCGGTCGCCAAGATCGTGGCACTGGCGCGCCAAGTCGGCGCCAAGGTGTTACTCGATGGAGCGCAGGCCGTGGCGCACGGTGGCGTGGATGTACAGGCGCTGGATTGTGACTTCTACGCGTTCTCCAGCCACAAGTTATTTGGCCCCACGGGCCTTGGCGTGTTGTACGGCAAGCGTGAATTGCTGGACCTTATGCCGCCCTATCAGGGTGGTGGTGACATGATCAAAACGGTGAGTTTTACGCACACCGAGTACGCGGATTTGCCGCACAAATTTGAGGCTGGAACACCGCATATCGCGGGTGTCATTGGCCTCGGCGCGGCACTGGATTATTTGGCTCGGCTTGATTTCACCGGGGCCGTCGCGCACGAACACGCCTTGCTCGAATACGCGACCACCCGCGCCGCAGAAGTCCCGGGCTTGCGCATCATCGGCACCGCGCAGCATAAGGCCGCCGTACTCTCATTCCTGATTGATGGCATACATCCACAGGATCTCGGCGTGTTGCTCGACAGCCAAGGCGTCGCGATTCGCACTGGGCATCACTGTGCGATGCCGGTGATGCAGCGCTTTGGGGTGCCGGGCACTGCGCGCGCGTCGTTCGCGTTCTACAACACGCAC
>CAMATU010000306.1 GCA_945861225.1 Klebsiella pneumoniae | reverse complement strand
GTCCAGGTAGTAGCCAGATTTCTTCTTGCTCGCCACCGATTTGGCTGTGAGTTTATTGATTACCTTTGGCATTGAACCCTACCCCTAAAATGCCCACCCATGAAACTACCCATAAAATATACCCGGCTACCCATGGAAGTCAACGGACGATGGCGGAAGGTAGAATCGACTATTTCGGCCATAAAGACGACATTGGCGGAGAATGGCGGTGTATGGTCAGGCGGACTCTCTCTCCGCCAGTTCAAAATGAAATGGGCCCCTAGCGGGCCCATTTCATTTTGAACTGGTGAAGCGAGAGGCTTTGGTTCAAACCCTTCGTTCGACGGATTCGCAGCGCGAATCCGGACGCGCATAGCGCGCCCCGCAGGGGCGAGCCCGCGCAGCAAGCGCGGGCGAGTCAATCCCTCTCCCCAAATTAGGTGCTGCCCCTAGCGGGCCCATTTCATTTTGAACTGGCGGAGAGAGAGACCTTGGTTTGAACCCTTCGTTCGACGGATTCGCAGCGCGAATCCGTCTCTCAGGGCATCTAACAGACTTGCCCCGCCTGAATCGGAGCGACCTTAGCAAATAAACCGGATCCGTTTACCCAGTGAAATTCCGGCGTAAGCGGCCGTGTTCACCGCGACTGTTCCCGTTGACGGCTTTCGAATTCAACGACAGAGAGCCTCGATTTCTCGGCCCCGGGCAGTTATGTTTCCGATACGCCAATATCGCAGCTATGTGTGGCGCTGCGACCCTCATCAACGAAGGCGGTACAGCTCTCTTGTGAAATAACGAGAGAATCCAGAAAGATTTAAGGGTTCGCGATGCACGATTCACTGAACGGGCGCGTCATCATTGCGACTGGCGCCGGAGGCGGCATAGGCGCAGCGACGGCCAAATTGCTGGGGGCGAACGGCGCCAAGGTCGTGCTGACCGATATCATCGTGCAAACGCACCAGGTGGTCGAAGACATCAGAAGCGCTGGCGATATCGCGCAATACATCGAAGCAGATCTCAGCTCTGAGGATCAAATCAAAGATTTAATCGCAAAGACCGTAGGGGCGCATGGTCGCAGCGACGGCGCCTTTAACAATGCGGGGATTGAACAATGCGCGCTTCCGCTGGCTGACCTCAGCAAAGATCAGTGGGACCGTGCGATTCGCATCGATTTGACCGCCGTTTTCCTCTGCCTGAAGTATCAGATTAAGGCGATGCTGCAGACCGGCAGCGGATCAATCGTCAACACGGCATCGTCGCTCGGGGTCGTCGCGCTACCAAGCGCTGGTGAATATGTCGCTGCCAAGCATGGCGTAATCGGATTGACGCGAGCAGCCGCCACAGACTATGGCGCACAGGGCATTCGCGTGAACGCGGTGTTGCCCGGCATGGTCAAAACGCCGATTGTCGAACGCATCAGCCAGAACCCTGATTTTCAGCCCTTATTGCAAAGGTTGAAGGAACGGCATCCCACCGGGCGTTTTGCGATGCCAGAAGAAATTTAGCGGCGCTGTCAAATGGCTGTTGTCCGATGCCGCTTCCTTTGTGAACGGCGCGTCCATAACTGTCGACGGCGGCTACCTCGCCAACTGAAGCTAGGAGAGATTTGATGCCGGCTTTGATGTTTGTTGCGAACAGAGTGTTTGATCAGAAAAAGTTTTGGTCAGGATATGCGGCCCAGTCCACCAAACTGGTCAGCCGGTATGGCGGAAAATACAGGGTTTTATGCGGCGAGTCCGAAGTCCTTGAAGGGGAGAGCGACTGCCAAGGCGCGGCCGTCATCGTGGTCGAATGGCCCGACATGGAAACCGCACGTCGCTTTTGGAACAGCCCTGAATACGCGGAAATAAAAAAGCTTAGAGCGGGGATTAGTCATGTTCGCGCCTGGCTTGTCGACGCTACGTGGCTTTCCGAAGAAGAAGGCAATCAACTCATTGCCGACAGTCTCAACGCGTTGGGTTGATCATCCGCTGTGGGTGTCGCGCCGTCTTTACAGGACACACGATGAGGTTTCATCGACTACATTCCCTCAAAAATGCGGCGTGTAAATACCGACCAGTCTATAAACGCTGCGCTTAGAAGCAGTCATCCCGGGTGTAGCGGCATAAGCCGCGGGGACCCGGGATCCAGGCTGCGTCGAGGCGCCGCTGTGGATCCCGGATAATTGCTGCGCAATTTCCGGAACGACGGGGTGGAAGGCGGAGATCTCTGGAGAATCCTCAAGACTCCCGGACTCCTGCACGCGCGAGCCTCGAGGCGACATCCCGTCTCAGCCCGCGCGCTGAGCCGCCATCATCTCCCGCATTGCACGCCCCTCGGCACGATAGCGCTCGCGATCCTCCGACGTAGCGGGCACGTGATCGCGGCGGTCGCCGAGGCCTGCGTTGAACGCGCGCTGGTTAACCGCGAACTCGAGCACGATACCATCGGGATCCTGGAAGTAGATGGAGCTTATCCACACGCTCTCGGTGACGTGGTCGGCAAGCTGCGATGGCGAGGCATCGTGGTGCATCACGGTGCTGACCTGCACCCCCTTCGCGATGAGTTTGTCGCGGTATTCGAGAAGCTTTTCCGGCGCGACATCGAATGCCAAGTGATTCATCGAACCATGCGAGGACAGGAAGCCCGTGGGATCAGTGAGAGCGGTCGCCGGATCGATGTTCGCACTGGGGTTCGAGATTCCAGGGCTGCGCTCCGACGCATCGGGAAACCAAAAGAAGGCGAAGCACTGGCCACCGCCCATGTCCAAGAAGAAATGCTGGCCGCTGCCGCCGGGTAAGTCGAGCGTGCGGACGAGTTTCATGCCGAGGATGTTGGTATAAAAGTCCACGGTGCGCTGCATGTCCTTGCACACCATCGCGACGTGGTTCAGACCACGCAGCTCGAATTCCGGATTGGTGTTGCTCATTAGCGTCTCCTCACAGAGGTTGGGGTGGATCGTCGTGGTCACCGAACACCAGCGGCGCGCCCGCCAGTGCGCCGCTGGTGTTCGGTACGTGCCTTCGGGCTGTGCGCCGCGCCGAGCGATACCGCGCGTGTCGCGCGCAACAGCGCTTTCACATGCGCACCGGTGGCCGAAGTATCCAGCAGGGCCTTCGGTGCGGTCAGGGTCAACGCATACGCAACATCGCCATTGGCATTCCAGATCGGCGCACTGATAGCCATAAAGCCCGGCAGGGCCTTGACCGCCTGCACCGCGTAGCCTGCGGCGCTTACCTTATCAGCGATGCGCGCGAGCAGTGTATCGCAGTCGCGTGCGTTCACGCCTTCGCCCGCTGCTTCCGGGATGGCCATCGCGCGCGTCTGCGTGCGCGGCAAAAGCCCAATGAATAGATTGCCCGCACCGGTCGACAGCACGGAGATGGGACCGTTGCGCAGATCGAACAGCGCTTGGTACCGGCCGGGAATGTTGTAGAGGATGATCGGGCCGGACTCGGACCACGTGACGATCGCCGCACCGAGACCAGTTTCGTCGCGCAGCGCATGCGCCTGATGCCGAATCGCCTCGAAGCTGTCGACCTGGCGGATGGCTGTCATGCCGAGCGCGACGAGCGCCGGCCCAAGTGCATACAGCCCACGCCCGACCGTCTGCGCGAGCCCGGTGCGGACCAGACTCGCGAGATACACGTGCGCCGCACTCGGTGACAGGCCGCTGCGCGCGGCGATGGTCTTCAGTGCGACCGGTGCCGGGCCTTCTTGGATCGCCGTGAGGATGCCGTAGCCAATTTCAATCGACTGGATGCCGCGCAACGGGCGCGGCGGCGAGTCGCCGGTGAAGGAGCGAACGCGTGGCGGCGCTTTTATCACGGCCGTCATCGGTGCCTTTCGACCGCCGGCGGCGGGTGCGGGATTGCTCTCATGTCGCCAAGCGTAATAGAGTATTTTCAAGATAGTCAATTAATTGGTTCGTCAGTAAAACCTGTGGGTGAGTTCTGGCTCGGGCAGTTTTCCAAGTGCATGATAGAGCGCGATTTCCATCATGCCAAACGTTCGGAAGCCGTAAGCTTTTCTCATAGTGACTTTGGCTTTGTTGTTCAAGCCTTCGATCAC
>CAMATU010000305.1 GCA_945861225.1 Klebsiella pneumoniae | reverse complement strand
GCGCGCGTCGAACGTTCCGGCAACCAGCGCTGGCTGGTCGTGCAGGGCGAACCGGATGCGGTGTGGAACGTCGTCAGGGAATTCTGGCAGGTACTGGGATTTGTCATCAGTGTCGAGCACCCTGATGCCGGCGTCATGGAAACGGATTTTGCGGAGAGTCGTGCCAAACTCGACGCCGGAACCGTGCGGAATTTTCTTGGCAAGATACTGGACAGCATCTATTCAACCGCCGAGCGCGACAAATTTCGCACGCGGCTTGAACGCGGTACGGCGCCTGGTTCGACCGAGATCTACGTGAGCCACCGCAGCATGGAAGAGGTGTATATCAACGAGTACAAGAACGAGACGCGCTGGCAGCCGCGTCCGCCCGATCCGGATATCGAAGCCGAAATGCTGCGCCGCCTGATGGGGCGATTCGGCGTGCAGCAGGATCGCGCGAAGACCGAGATTGCGCAGGCAAAAACGCAGGGGCCGGCGCGGGCGACGCTCCTGAAGGGGCAGGGCGGCGGCGGAACGCTGTCGGTGAACGACCAGTTTGACCGCGCGTGGCGCCGCATCGGTCTGGCGCTCGACCGGGTGGGTTTTACGGTCGAGGACCGCGACCGCTCGAAGGGGCTCTACTTTGTGCGTTACGTGGATCCGGATGCCGATAACAAAAATACTCCGCAGAAAGGTTTTTTGTCGAAGCTCAATCCGTTCGGCAAGACCGAGAAAAAGACTTCGACCGAGCAGTTCCGCATCCGCGTCATGGACGCCGATCCGATCAGCCAGGTCAGCGTCCTGAACAAGGACGGGGCCGAGGAGAAATCCGATACGGCAAGCCGCATACTGTCATTGCTCTTCGAGCAACTGAAGTGAAAGTGAGCGGTAACGGGTGAGCAGTGAGCGGTAGCGGCAGGCGCGCGAATTTCCGCGGCTTTGGTTCGGCTCACCGCTTAACGTTCACCGCTTGCCATCGCCAATGATGCGTTTTGCGTCATTGGGCAGCGGCAGCGAAGGCAACGGCCTGCTGGTGGAGGTGGCGGCAACGCGGATCCTGGCCGATTGCGGATTTTCCCTCGTCGACACAGTGGCGCGCCTTGCGCGCTGCGGCGTTGCCGCAGAATCGCTGGATGCGATTCTTATCACTCACGAGCACGATGACCATATCGGGGGCGCGGCGCGGCTTGCGCGCAAGTACGGGATCCCGGTATGGGTTACCCACGGCACGCTGCAGGCGGCGGGCAGCGCGTTTGCGAATCTGGAGCGGGTGCAGGTATTCGATTGTCACCAGCGCTTTGCGGTCGGGGCTATCGAAATTGAGCCGTATACCGTGCCGCATGATGCGCGCGAACCGGCGCAGTTCGTATTTGGCGATGGCGCGTGCCGCCTCGGACTCTTGACGGACGCCGGTTCGCTGACGGCGCACATGCAGTCAGTGCTAAACGGTCTCGATGCATTCGTGCTCGAATGCAATCACGATCTGGATATGCTTTGGAGCAGCGGCTACCCGCAGCGGCTGAAGGAACGCATTGCGGGAAAATTCGGCCACCTCGCCAACTCGGCAGCCGCCGAACTGCTGGCATTGATTGACTGCAGCCGTTTGAAACATGTCGTGGCGGCGCACCTGAGCCAGCAGAACAATACGCCGGAACTGGCGGGTGCTGCACTCGCGCGGGCGCTGAATTGCACACCCGACTGGATTGGGATAGCGACCCAGAACGACGGTTTTACCTGGCGGCAGATCGGCTGAGTTCGTTCGGCGCCATGCAAAAAAAAGCCGGCCCGCGGGCCGGCTTTTGCGTTGCTGATGACGAGGTGATTACTTCTTCATCGCGTCCACGGCGCCAGATTTGGCGCCGGACATCGCACCGCCTACACCACCACCGTCTTTCGCACCTGCGGCCGCACCCTGCGCGGCACCCACAGCGACTTCTTTCAGTTTGTCCTTGTCAACGCCTTTGGCCATATCGCCAGCTTTGTCCTTGGCCATGTCGACGGCTTTGTCCATCACGCCACCAGCCGGCGCGGCTGCGTCTTTAGGCGCATCTGCTGCTTTGCCCATGTCCTTGCCGGCATCAGCGGCGGGCGCGGGGGCCGCGGCGGGTGCCGGGGTCGCAGCCGGTGCGGGGGTTGCGGCAGGCGCCGGCGCGGGCGCCGGGGCGGGAGCGGGCTTATCGCCGCAGGCGGTCAAGCCGACCGCCAGCATCGCAGCAATCATTGTCGAACGATTCATGGTTTTTCCTTTAGCAAAGAGTGAATATAAGGTGACGACGCGATAATAATTCTTGTAAGGCTAACCGATACGCGGCTAACCAAGCCGGGGATTGTAGTCTATTCCGGAGGTAATTTCCAGCGCGAGCCTTGTCCAATGGGGTTTGAGTCTGAACGGGGGGTCGTGATTCCAACGGGGTATGAGTCTGAACGGGTAGCTGGGATCGATCATGATGCGAGGCATGGTGATCGAGATGAAAGACGAGAAAGTGCGCAGCCTGGCTCAATTGCAGGCTTTTGTGGACGGAACAGTGGCAGTGGATTTTGCGGTGACGGGCGAGGAGCGTTACGGCTTCATCGCGCGCACCCTAAGGCGCTTCGACTACGCGCGGCTGAAACGACCCGACAAGGGCGTGGTAATGCGCTTTCTCGAGCGCGTGAGCGGTTATTCGCGCCAGCAGCTTACGCGGCTGGTCAAGCGCGTCCGTGGCCAAGGGCCACTGCTCAAACGCTACCGCGCCTCGCGCACGAGCTTTGCCCGGACCTTCAGCAACGCCGATGTGCTTTTGCTCGCCCATACCGATACGCTACACGGCACGCTCTCCGGGCTGGCGACCAAGAAACTCATGGAGCGCGCCTACGGCGTGTTTGGGGAAACCGGCTATGCGCGACTGTCTTTGATCTCGGTGGCGCACCTCTACAATCTGCGCAAGCGTAGCGGCTACCTGCGCCGTCGACAGGTCTGGACCAAGACCCGGCCGGTGACTATTGCCATCGGTGAGCGCCGAGCCCCAGCGCCGAACAACCGGCCCGGCTATCTACGCCTGGACACCGTGCATCAGGGTGACCAGGACGGCGTTAAAGGCCTCTACCACATCAATGCGGTGGACTGCGTGACCCAGTACGAAGGGGTGGCCAGCTGCGAGCGCATCAGCGAGGCATACCTGATTCCCGTGCTCGAGGAATTATTGCAAAGTTTCCCCTTCCTCATCCTCGGGTTCCACTCCGACAACGGTTCCGAATTCATCAATGGCCCCGTCGTTAGATTGCTCAACAAGTTGCTCATCCAAGAGCAGACCAAATCGCGCTCGCGCCACTGCAACGACAACGCACAGGCCGAGTCAAAAAACGGGGCCATCGTGCGCAAACACCTCGGCTACAGTCATATTCCGCAACGCTTCGCAGCGCTGGTTAACGCCTTCGATCGTGAGTATCTGAATCCCTACGTAAACTTCCATCGGCCGTGCCTGTTCGCCGAAACCATCACCGACGCCAAGGGCCGCCAACGCAAACGATATCCCTACAAACTGATGATGACACCCTATGAGAAACTAAAATCCCTCCCGCTGGCAGAGCAATTCCTCAAACCAGGTATCACCTTCTCGCAGCTCGATGCGCTTGCCACTGCTATGAGCGATAATCAAGCCGCAGAGCGACTCAACAACGCACGCGTTGCGCTGTTTAAAACCATTTTTAACCGATCGAAAACGGCAGCCTGAAACCACTCAAAACCAGCCCCGTTCAGACTCATAGTTGGATTGGAATGTACTTCGGCAGCTCAGGCCATCCGCTCAAAGCGCTGCTGCGCGGGGCCTCGCTGGTTACGGCAGCTTGACCGCCTGGATATCGGCCTTGGCGCCGATACCGAGGGTCTTGCCAAACGACACGTGATGGCCGCGCGTCGTGATGTTGTCGTCGTGCACCGCGAAGCCAACGTTGTAGACGCCGCCTTCCTTCAACGATTTGTCGTCGTCGTTGGCAAGGCCGAGCGGACGGATGACTACGACGGTCCATGTGCCGTCCTTCCAGTTCGCAATCGCGTTGTTGTCGGCGGCCGAGCCCTTGGCGTCCTCACGGCTGAGCAGGTAGTCGGGAATCAGGT
>CAMATU010000304.1 GCA_945861225.1 Klebsiella pneumoniae | reverse complement strand
AACGCTCACTTTCGGGCGCATGGCAAATCCCTTCTACTCAACGGATTTGGTGTGGGATGAAGACCTCAATTTCGACGGTGCGGCGGCCACGACGCGGTATCGTTTAAGCGAAGGCGGGTTGGAGGATCTGGGCGACTATCAGCGCTCGTTATCCGCGACCGTCGGGCTCTTCCCGCTGCAGCAACTCGAGTTCGTGAGTGAGGATAAATGGCTGGCCGGCGGGCAAGTGGCTGCCATCTGGGAATTCGATAATCAGAACAAAGTCCAGCTTGGCAGCGCCTACTACGATTACATTCACACCATCGGCAAGCGCAATGAATTAGGCAGCACGCTCACCAACAGCACGCAACCGGATTTTCTGCAGAAGGGCAATCTGCTGTACAACATCGCCAACGATCCGAATTTAGATGGGGGACTCAATGATCAGATATTTGCCCTCGCCTCAGACTATCGATTGTTGAACCTGACGGCCTCAGTGGATCTTGCTTACCTCGCGCCCTATCACGTGATCCTCACCGCCGATATCGTGAAAAATCTGGGATTCGATGAAGAGGAGATCACGCGCCGCACGGGCGGTGTGACCTATCTGTACCCGATCAAGGAACGCACCCTGGGGTGGCAGCTTGAATTGATGACCGGCTGGCCGCAGGTCGCGAAATGGGGTGACTGGCAGATCGCGGGCGGTTACCGCTATCTGCAGCGTGATGCGGTACTCGATGCGTTCACCGAATCTGATTTTCACGGGGGTGGCACGGATGCCAAGGGTTACCGCCTAAGCGCTAAATACGGGCTCGCACGCAATGTGTGGCTGCGCGCGAACTGGTTGTCGGCGACCGAGATCGATGGCCCGCCGCTCGCGATTGATGTCTTTCAGGTGGATCTCAATGCCAAGTTCTAAGCGCGTATGGGCTACCCACTACGTCTGCTTCGGCGTCCTGTTATGCCTGCTGGCCAATGCACGCCCCGCGCTTGCCGAAAATCCGCAACAGACCCAACAAGCTTTGCTCAAAGCGCAGGGCTTGCTGAAACAAATCGCCCAACAGAAATCCTTAGCAGAAGCGGAACTCGCCAAACTGCGCGGCGAACTCGCGGGCAAGGAGAAGGCGCTCGCCAAGATCGAGAGTATGGCGGAGTCGCAGAAGCAATCGCTCACCCAGGCGGAAGCCAGTCTCAGCGCGGCCAGCCAGCGCAGCGCTGCTCTCACCGGCAATTTGGAGCGAACCAAGACTCGGCTCGATCAAACAACCGACAAGCTGCGCGAGGTCGCGGGCATGTATAAGACAACCCGCACCAAGCTCCAGGAAACCGAGGCTACACGACAAACCGTGGAGGCCCAATTGGCGGCCACCACCACAGCACTGCAGGACGCGGAAAAGAAGAACCTCGCGCTCTATGAGCTGAACCGCGAGCTCTCAGCGCGATACGCGGAAAAATCGGTGTGGGACACCTTGCGCCAGCGGGAGCCGTTCACTGGCATTGGCCAAGTCGCCACAGAGAATCAGGCGCAGGACATTGAGGACCGCAATTACGAACAGCTGCGCGAGGTCAATGTGGAGGCGGCGGAGAAATGATCGGTCATCTGCATGATGGCGACGCACTTTGTCATCATTCTGTGATGAAACGGTATCAAACTGAAACACTTTTACCAGGTTATAACCATGCCGGATTCATTCGCGATTAAGAACCTCAGCGCACTGCCATTATCGATGGAAAAACTCGGCATGGAACTCATCAACGATAACAGCAAGCGCAGCGTCTCGATCCGGATCAATACCTCGGATTTTGGACGCATCAAGGCCATTTCGAGACGCTTAAAGGTGCGCGAATCGGAGGTGTTCCGGTTCTTGGTCAAGGTCGGCCTTGCCGAAGTCTCTGCCCTGTGTCGGAGCAATGCCACTGCCGAGGAACTGCTCGGCGCATTCGCGGCCCACAGTGCGGAGCTCGTGAGCCATTTCAATCTGAACGCACGACGCCTGGGCCAGGTGCTGAATGCGGACAGTCATGGGGACGGAATCAAGATCGACAGTGATGATCTTGAATTGCTCGCGATGACGGCTTTTCCCACGCGATATCTGGCAATGCGGTTACAGGAGATGCTGGGTCACCCGGTGGCGCCGGATGCGGCCCAGCAAACCTTGCGGAAATATCTTGAAGATAAATACCAGTCGTCGGGCGATCACCCGCAGGCTGCGACCGACGGCGCCGCCTGCGGGTAAACCAAGCACACTCGCGCAAATAAGGTTTCCAGCTTTCGCGCGCATTCGAGACCATGGTAGGAGCGGCTTCAGCCGCGCTAGGGCGCTGGATACGACGCATGCGCCGCACCTTCCCATCGCGGCTGAAGCCGCTCCTACCGGAAGACCAGCCCTCAAAGTCGGTCGCGGCAGTGAGGTTCAGCGCCGCGAAGCATCAATAATTAATTTTGGTTAGCTTCCTAGGTCGCGTGGATTGCGGAAACCAACTCCGGCCAGCGCGTAAAATTGCCGTCGCCGCCCATGCTCAGATACAGCGATACCCGATCAAGCAATCCAGCATAACGTTGGCGCATCAGCGTGCCGATTTCCCCCGGCTTGCCGATCACTGCCACATGTTCAAGCAGCGCATCCGGCACCGCCGCGGCCATCTCGTCCATCTTGCCTTCACGCATCAAGCCGCCAAGCTGCTTACCCAACTCGTGATAGCCGTGATATTCGAGCACCGCCGCATAACTCGGCGTTGAGCCATAGAAGGACACCTGCTTACGCACCATCGCGGTCATCGCATCAATCTCTGTTTGGGTCTCGCCGGTGATCACAAAGACCGGTGAATACAATGTCAGATCACTCACGCGCAGGTTGCGGGTTTTCGCGCCGGCGTCGAGCGCCGGTCGCACGACATCGCGCAGATAACCGGCAGAGTGCATGGGATGCACATGGAAACCATCCGCGACCTCGCCCGCCGCCTGGCACATGCGCGGATTCACGCCCGCGAGGTAGATCGGAATATTCGGATTCGGCAGCGGGCCGGGATCGAAAAACGGGTTAATCAACTTAAATTGATAATACGGCCCTTGGTAGTTCGGCCGGGTTTGGTTCTGGAACGTATCCCAGATCGCACGCACACAGCGAATGTAATCGGTGACTCTGGCCGCAGGGTGTTCAAACGCCGCCGAAAAGCGTCGCTCGACATGCGCGCGCACCTGCGTGCCGAGACCAAGATGGAAACGTCCGTTCGAATAGCGTTGCAGATCCCACGCGGTCTGGGCCATCGCGAAGGGTGTGCGCGCAAAGGCGACCGCGATATTGGTGCCGAGTTCGAGCGTTGAGGTATTCGTGGCTGCATAGGCCAGCGGGAAAAACGCATCGTTCGTTGCTTCAAAGGTCCACACCCCGTCAAAACCGAGGCGCTCCAATTCCTGTGCCTTCGCCGCGACTAAGTCCGGCATCGCGGCCGGCATCAGACAATCAATTTTCATCATTCCCTCTCTCTTCTCGATTAAAACGCTTCTGCGGCGAGCGCCATCAGCGGCTCTGCGCCCACTTCTACCCGTGTGCGATGCAGCGCGGTTTCCGGCAGGACATAACAAAAGAAATAGCGTGCCGTCGTCAGTTTGGCCGCATAAAACGCCTGCTCGCCAGTGCCTGCTGAAGCTGCCGCTTGTGCGGTCCGCGCGATCCTTAGCCACATGTAGCCCATCGCCACATTTGCCATCAGATAGAGATAGGGCGTTGAAGCCGCCCCGGCGTTCTCCGGCTTCATCAGCGCATTGCGCATCAGCCATTGGGTGGCGGCTTGTAGATCTTCCAGCGCTTTCTTCAGCGCGACTGCGAACTCGGCAATGGCCGGTTCATCGCTCGCCGCCTGCACCAGCGCGGCAACCTGCCCGGTAAACAGGCGCAATGCGCGACCGCCGTTCGCGGCGAGCTTGCGCCCGACCAGGTCGAGCGCCTGCACGCCGTTGGTCCCTTCATAGATCATCGAAATCCGCGCGTCACGCACGAACTGCTCCATACCCCACTCGCGCACATAGCCGTGGCCACCGAAGCATTGCTGCGCATTGGTCGCATTAGCGAAGCCCTGATCAGTGAAAAAGGCTTTGATCACGGGCGTAAGC
>CAMATU010000303.1 GCA_945861225.1 Klebsiella pneumoniae | reverse complement strand
CAACGTCGGATAACGCTGCGCTCATCCGACCTACAGGATGACCCACCACCTCACAACAACACCAGGTTATCGCGATGAATCAACTCCGGTTCATGCGCATACCCTAGGATCGCCTCCAGCCTGGCAGTCGCCTGGCCCTTAATCGCAGCGACCTCCTGCGCGGTGTAATTGCTGAGCCCACGCGCGATTTCGCGACCTTCAGGATCCACACAGGAAACCAATTCTCCGCGCGCGAAATTCCCTTCCGCGCGCAGCACTCCTACGGGCAGCAGACTGCGTCCCTCCTCTCGCAGCACGCGACAGGCCCCGGCATCGAGAAAGAGCTTGCCTCGCACGTGCAGGGTGCTCCCCAACCACTGTTTGCGTGAGGCCTGCTTCGTCGGCGGCGCTGCCAAAAAAGTCCCAATCGCCTCGCCCCCGGCCAGATCTACCAACACATTTGGGCGCCGACCGCTGGCAATCACGGTGGACGTCGCCGAGCGCGCGGCGAGACGCGCGGCATTCACCTTTGTGCGCATTCCGCCGCGCCCCCATGCGCCCCCATCGCCGGCAATTTTGCTCAACTCTGGATCATCGAGTTCAGCGCGACTGATGAGCTGCGCCGCGGGATCCGTTCTGGGATCGGCGGTCATCAAGCCCTCTTGATCGGTCAGGATCACCAGTAGATCTGCGTCGATCAAATTGCTGACCAAGCCGGCGAGCGTGTCGTTGTCACCGAGCTTGATTTCCTCCGTCGCGACCGTGTCGTTTTCATTGATGACGGGCACCACGCCATACTGCATCAAGGTCCATAAGGTGCTGCGCGCATTCAAATACCGTTCGCGATTGGCCACATCGTCGTGGGTGAGCAGGATTTGCGCAGCGATACAGTCGTGCTGCCGAAAGGCCAGCTCCCACACGCGCACCAAGCCCATCTGCCCCACTGCGGCGGCCGCCTGCAATTGATGCAGAGAGTGCGGGCGCACCTGCCAGCCGAGGCGTACGGCACCCTCCGCCACCGCGCCGGAGGTCACGATGACGACCTCGTGTCCGCCACGCTTGATGGTCGCGACCTGGGCCGCCCAATCCTCAATGGCCGAGGCATTGAGCCCAGCGCCCTGGCTGGTAGTCAGCGCGGAGCCGATCTTGACCACCCAGCGCTGTGCGTTGGTGACCGGCGCCAGCTCCGTCATGACGATTTGGTCCGCGCGCGACCAACTGCGGCGCTTTCCGCTGCGTCCTGTTGAATTTCATACAGGCGCTTCTCAAGTGCTTGCACCAATTCCTTGCACCCTTCGCCGGTCGCGCCCGAAATTGCGAACAACGGTCCTTTCCAGCGGATCCGCCGCGCGAACGCTGACCAGCACAGCTCCGTGCGCTCTTCAGGCGAGATCGCGTCTATTTTGTTCAGCACCAGCCAACGCTCTTTCACACTCAGGGCTCGGCTGTGTTTCTTTAATTCCCGGGTAATTGTCGCAAAGTCGGTCTTTGGATCGCGCGCCGGGTCGAGCAGGGAAATATCCACCATATGCAGCAGAATCTTGGTCCGCTCGACATGCCGCAAGAATTGCAGACCCAGCCCGGCACCCTCAGCGGCACCTTCGATAATGCCCGGAATATCCGCCACCACAAAACTGCGATCAGGGCCTGCCGCTACCACCCCAAGTACCGGCCGCAAGGTGGTGAACGGATAATCCGCGACTTTTGGTCGCGCGGCGGAAATGCGGCTGATTAAGGTCGACTTGCCCGCATTCGGCAGGCCCAACAACCCCACATCCGCAAGCAATTTGAGCTCAAGCTTGAGACGCCGGCTTTCGGCCGGCATACCTTTGGTGATGCGGCGGGGTGCGCGGTTGGTGCTGCTTTTGAAATGCGCATTGCCGAAGCCATGAAAGCCACCTTTGCCGACCAGGATCCGCGTACCTTCAGTCGTGAGATCCCCTAGGACTTCCTCTGTTTCGAGATCCTTCACGATGGTGCCGATTGGCACCAGGATATCCAAATCATCGCCCGACACCCCAATCCGATCGCGCCCCATCCCCGGTTGTCCGTTGCCCGCTTTAAAGCTCCGCCGGTGGCGAAAGTCGATCAGCGTATTCAGGTGCGCGGTGCCGACGATATACACACTTCCCCCATCACCGCCGTCACCACCGTCCGGGCCGCCGTATTCAATAAATTTTTCGCGCCGAAAACTCAAGCAGCCGTCACCACCCTTGCCCGAGTGGACGGTAATGACAGCTTCGTCAGTGAATTTCATGTTGCTGGACCTTTGGCAGCGCCAAACAAAAAACCCCGTCAGGGACGGGGTTTCGTGTAACGAGTGGGTGAGACAATGAGCCTAGACGGGGACGACGCTCACGTACTTACGGCTCTCAGCTCCTTTGGTGAAGAACACCACGCGACCATCGGCCACCGCGAACAATGTGTGGTCGCGGCCGCAATCCACATTAGGTCCCGGATGATAACGGGTGCCGCGCTGACGCACGATGATGTTCCCGGATACGACTATCTCGCCGCCGAAACGTTTCACACCGAGGCGCTTGGATTCCGAATCGCGTCCGTTACGGGTACTGCCCCCAGCTTTCTTATGTGCCATGGCGATTAACCTTTCACAATGCTCATGATTTCAACCTGCGTGAAGTTCTGCCGGTGGCCCATCTGCTTGCGATGGTGCTTGCGGCGTTTGAATTTCACGATGCGAATTTTTGGTCCGCGCCCGTTGGCGAGTACCGTGGCAAGGACCTTGGCGCCAGTGAGCAGCGGATTGCCCACCAGTAACAGTCCCTCATCGCTAATCATCAGTACTTCGTTGAGTTCGACCGCATCGCCAGCGTTGGCCGGGAGGGATTCGATCCGCAGTTTTTGCCCTTCGGTTACGCGGTACTGCTTACCGCCGGTCTTGATGATCGCGTGCATAGTCTGGAACTCTTAAAGTAATCTGCGTGTCGGGCGAGACGGGGCCCGCGATTCTAATGGCGCGGGGTAGGGTTAATCAATAGTCGGTGAGCATCGGCACGCCGCCGCGCGCCCGCTGCGGGATCCCCGATTGGTATTTACTGAGAGCCCTTGGCAAGATTGCCGCATCAACCGCCACCGGATCTGGATAGCCCTTTGAGTACAACGCTTAAACCGACTGAGATGGAGCACCTGCGGGCTTTGCTGGGGGCGGATATGGCGGAGGTCGATCGCTTAATTCGCAGCCGGCTCTTCTCGGAAGTCGCCCTAATCAACCAACTCGGCACCTATATCATCGCCGGGGGTGGCAAGCGTTTGCGCCCGGCACTGTCGTTGCTGGCCGCCAAAGCCACCGGCCATACTGGCACCCGTCACATCGAAGTGGCGGTGATCATTGAACTTGTGCACACCGCAACCTTGCTGCATGACGACGTGGTGGATGCCTCTCGGATGCGGCGTGGTCGCGAAACTGCGAATTTGATCTGGGGCGACGAAGCGAGTGTGTTGGTGGGTGATTTTCTCTACTCGCGGGCGTTCCAGATGATGGTCGAACTGCAGAATCTCCGCATTCTGGAAATTCTCGCCGATGCGACCAATGTCATCGCCGAAGGCGAAGTCATGCAACTGGTGAGTTGTCATGATCCGGATATTTCCGAGCAGCGCTATCTCGATACCATTCGTTTCAAAACCGCCAAGTTATTCGAAGCGGCGGCCCAACTTGGCGTAGTGGTCGCCGACGGTAGCGCCGCCCAGGAGAACGCGCTTGCCGCCTACGGTCGGCATCTCGGTACCGCGTTCCAGTTGGTGGACGACGCGCTGGATTATTGTTCGGATAGCACCCAATTCGGCAAGAACCTGGGCGATGATCTCGCGGAAGGAAAACCCACCTTGCCGCTGCTGTATGCGATGTGGCAGGGCGACGCCCATCAGGCCGCGCTCATCCGCGCGGCGATCGAACAGGGCGGTCGTGATCAGATCACGGAGATCACTGCGGCAATTGAATCGACAGGGGCCATCACATACACTCTCGCGCTCGCTGAACGGGAAGCAGCGGAAGCCCAATCTGCCCTGTCGGCGGTTCCTCCTTCGGAATACCGCGACGTGCTCCACGGGCTCGCCAGGTTTGCGGTCGAAAGACGCTTCTGAAATCCCCGTTCATGCGTGAAAGATTCAGTCGGGGTGTAGCTCAGTCTGGTAGAGCACTGCCTTCGGGAGGCAG
>CAMATU010000302.1 GCA_945861225.1 Klebsiella pneumoniae | reverse complement strand
CACCTGGTCGCTGCTGGCGGCACGATATCATTCATACCGCGAATGGCGCGCAGTTCAGACATCGGTGCTGGCACTAACGCGGTTCGCCGAGCGAGAAACGTGCGACCCCGTTGATCGCCCGGGCCTTCACATCGATCGCCTCGCCACGGAAGGTAGCCGCGACGGCACTGGAATTTCCGATCACCAGATCGTAGGGCGGTTTGCCGGTGACACCCACCCGCTGACCGGGTTTAAGCAGGCCGAAAAAAAGCCGCTTGCCGACGACGTCTGAGACTTCAATCCAGGATTCACCACGGCCGTCGAGCAGGAGTTCACCGGTGGTTGAGGTCGTGGCAGCTGGCGCAGCTTGGGGCGCCACGGTGGGCGGTGCCGAGATCTCAGGCGGTGCAGCGGGCGTGCTCTCGGGTACCGCCGGTGGCGCAGAACCATCAGTCTGGTGGCGCCAGGAATTCACCGGCGAAAGCGGGCGCTCCGAATGTTCGACAATCGTGTAGGTATACGCGAGCGGCGTGCCGGGGTCGGAAATCGCCGCCGCGTTCTGTGCCGCGAGTTCCGCCAGCGCGTCGGCAGATTGCGACCCAGCCTGGTAATTACGCTGCCACCAGAGTGCGATGAGGATGAGTACCGCGACGCCGAGCGCCACGCTGATTGCGCGAATGATCGTACTCGAGCTCGTGATTTGGATCGGACTGCGGGTAGTGAAATCGGCCAGTGCCGGATCTTCGTGATGGATTTGTTCGGTGAAACGCGCGAGCAGTGGCAGCGGATCGAGCGCCAGTTCACGCGCGATGCTGCGAATGTATCCCTTCACGAAAGCGCCGGCAGCGAGGCTCGCGTAATCTTCGTTTTCCAGCGCGTTGATTACCCGCAATTCCAGCCGCGTGCGTGCAGCGATGTCCGCCGCGCTCAAGCCTGCCGCTTCGCGCGCGTGCTTGAGCATGGCGCCGGCACCAAGCGCTACTCTCGCCGCACTCAGTTGGTGGTCAGCGGGGGTGGCTGGCATCAGTCGAATTTGCCCTGCTGATAAAGCCCGTATTCGGGCGAATCCGGAAACTTGTTTTTCAGCTGCAGCACATAGCTCGCCACGCTGTCCTGATTGTTCATGCCGTGCTCGATGCGGATCCCCAACCACAGCGTGTGCGGATTCTGCGGCCCGACTTCGAGATAGCGCTGGTAATAGCCACGCGCCTGCAGAAAGCTGCCCTGATCAACGCTAAGTTGTGCCATCGACAGCAACGCTGGCCTGAGCGTGGGATCCACTTGCAACGCCGCGCGAAAGTGCTGTTCGGCGCTCGGCTGATCTTTGGCCTGCAGCGCGCAGATACCGGCATTGGTAAGCGCACTTTCAGGGACTCGATTGAGCGGGTTTTTGACCGCTTCCTGGAATCTCTTTTGACCTTCTTCGAAGCGCGCCTGCTGGCACAAGAACTGGCCGTAGTTATTCAGTGCCGAAGGATTCTTGGGCTCAAGGGAGAGTGCCGTCTTGTAATGCTCTTCTGCTTTCTCCACCTCCCCCAGCCGCGAATACAGCAACCCCAGCGCGTTATGCGCACCGGTTGCCTTCGGATTCGCTTCGATCGCCTTTTCGAGTTTATTGAGCGCGAGTTCGTTATCACCATCGCCCATATAGGCAATCGCGAGCTGGGTGTTGATCTCGGCGAGCTTCAGCCGATCAGCTGCAGTCTCTGCCTTGGTCTTGGAGGACGAAGTCGATTGGCAGGCTGCGAGCAGCAGCACGAGTGCGCACAGGATTGGGATCCGTACCAAGTCAGTTCCTCTCAAAGGTGTGCCGCGAGCGGCAGCGGGCGGCGGTGGCGCGCAGCCTTGGCCAGCACCTGACCGACGAGCTGACCACAGGCTGCATCGATATCATCGCCGCGCGTTTTGCGCGTGGTGGTGACATAACCGGCGCGAATCAATATTTCACGAAACTGCAGAATGGTTGCTGCACTGGAGCAGCGATAGTCCGCTTCCGCGATCGGATTGAAGGGGATCAGGTTGATCTTGGCCGGAATTCCGCGCAGCAGGCGGGCGAGATCGCGCGCGAGTGCGAGGTTGTCGTTGACCTCCGCCAGCATCACATATTCAAAGGTGATCTGATCATGCGGGCTGTCCGCGACATAGCGCCGACAGGCGTCCAGCAATTCGGCGAGCGGGTAGGTGCGATTGAGCGGCACCAGTTCGTTGCGCAGCTCATCATTCGGCGCGTGTAATGACACCGCCAGACTGACTGGGCATTCGGCGCGCAGGCGATCGATGCCAGGCACCATGCCCGCCGTGCTCAAGGTTACGCGGCGCCGGCCAAGATTGTAGGCGTTGTCATCAAGCATCAGGCGCATCGCGGGCACCACTTGTTCGAAGTTGAGCAGCGGCTCGCCCATGCCCATCATGACGACATTGGTGATGTAGCGATGAGTCTTGGGATTCTGACCAAGATGACGCGCTGCTATCCACACCTGGCCGATGATCTCTGCAGTTGAGAGATTGCGGCTGAAGCCCTGCTTGGCGGTGGCGCAGAAACTGCAATTCAACGGGCAGCCAACCTGTGAGGATACACACAAGGTGCCGCGTTCGGCCTCGGGAATGAAAACCATCTCGATGCAATTGCCATGGTCAACCCGCAGCAACCACTTGAGTGTGCCGTCATCGGATTCCTGCAGGGTGACTATCTCCGGCACCCGAAATTCGGTCTCCAGGGCCAACCGCTCGCGGAGCGCGCGGCTGAGGTTGGTCATCAGCGCAAGATCGAGCACGCCCTGCTGATGCGCCCATTTGATGATCTGCGTGGCACGATACGGTCGCTCGCCGACAGTCTCGAAGTAGCGCGCGAGGCCCTCGACATCGAGATTCAGCAGATTGAGGCGAGGGTTGGACATCGGGCTCAGCGCGGACACAGCTCACTGGTCGCAAAAAAGAATGCAATCTCGGTCTGTGCGGTGTCCGCCGCATCAGACCCATGCACGGCGTTCTCGGAAATGTCTTTGCCGAACTCTGCGCGCACGGTGCCTGGCGCGGCCTTGGCGGGATCGGTGGCGCCCATCACTTCGCGATTTTTCGCGATTGCATCAGGCCCTTCGAGCACCTGCACGAGGATCGGTCCGGAGGTCATGAAGTCCACTAATTCCTGGAAAAAGGGCCGCGCGCGGTGTACGCCATAGAAATTACCGGCTTGTTCGGGCGTGAGCCGGAGCATTTTCGCGGCGATGATCTGCAGGCCCGCCGCTTCAAACTTAGCCAGAATACCGCCGATGTGGTTGGCGCTCACGGCGCTTGGTTTAACGATCGAAAGAGTACGCTCGATGGACATGGAAAGAAGACTCCTGGAAGTGTCATAAGATATTGAAAATGTGCCGCATTATATTGGGTGCTATGCACAAAAGCACGGTGCAGAAGGGGCTCGGCGCGGGTTCAATCCAGGGCATTTCAGAATTATAGGTCGGGTGAGCGCAGCGTTACCCGACATCTTCCGCAGGTCGAAAAGACGATCCCCGCAAGTGGGCAGGCGTTAGTACATCCCGGTCTCTAAGCGCGCCGCCTCGGACATCATTTCCGAATTCCAGGGCGGATCGAAGGTCAGGTCCACTTTTACCTCGGTGACATTCGGAATCTGGCGCACTTTGGCGGCCACATCATCGACCAACACCGGACCCATGCCACACCCCGGCGCGGTCAACGTGAGATCGATTTCGACCAGGCTGCCGCCTTCCGGCAAAGCCACCACTTCGCAGCGATAGATCAGGCCAAGCTCCACGATGTTGATAGGAATTTCAGGGTCGTAGCAAGTTTGGAGCTGGGCCCAGACGAGCGCCTCATCAACTTTGCCATCGCCGGCGCTCGCGTTTTGAACGGGTAATTCCGGGGTCATGCCCAGCGCGTCCACCTCAGTGACTGCGATCCGGGCCAGATTGCCATTCACATTCACCGTGACTGTGCCGCCTAACGCCTGGGTGACAAACACCGTCGTGCCCGCTTCCAACGTGATATTCGTACCCTGCGGGATCAACACCGCGCTACAGTTGCGGTTCAATATGATCGGACGCGTGAAGTCTTCTGGTGATGTCATACAGCTCTCGATATTCGGGTCCGGCTGGTCATGTCGTCAGTTCAGGCGAGCATCCGTCGTGCTTTGTCCAAGGCCAAAAAAAACTGGTCGATTTCC
>CAMATU010000301.1 GCA_945861225.1 Klebsiella pneumoniae | reverse complement strand
ATTGGCGCACGACCTGACGTAAATATTCACTTCCGATCGCGAGATTCTTTGCGACCTGCGTGAGTTCGGTCGGCGAACGGAGACTCAGCCCCAAATGTTTCGCCGTCATATCGCCCGTCGCGGGCATGACTTGCATCAGGCCGAGCGCGCCAGCGACTGAGCGGGCATCCGTGACGAACGCGCTTTCACCGCGGATGATGCTGTAGATCAGCGAGGGTTTAAGGTCGCGCTGATGGGCAAATTTTTCGACTAAGGGGCGGTGCAGAAGCGGAAAGCGCAGGTCAAGATCGTCGTACGACTGAATTTGTCCGAGGACCTTGATGGCACGTGCGTGCCAGCCCCAGGCAGTCACCTCAGCCGCCAACACTTCCTGAGTTCGCCGGTCGTGACTGGCGAGTTCAAAATCCAGTTCGCTGCCGGCCTGCGCGCGCAGATTCAGCAGATAGAACTCGCGCGCGCGACGGATACCGCCCAGCGCATTGACATAGCGCAGTTCGCGCACGGTCGGTGCAATCGCGCGATGGGTCATCGCATAAGGCAAGCCGAGTTTGTCGCTGGCCATGAAACCATAGTAATCACGCTCGGTAGCAAGGCCTGTGAAGACCGCCTTGGCTTGGTCCGCGGCGCCGGTTTCTGCGAGCGCGCGGGCCTGCCAATAGCGCCAACGCAGGGCATTGGTAGTGGCCCCACGTGGCGCGTCGGCGGTCCAAATGACTAACTTCGACCACGCCCGAGCGCGCAAGCCTTCCTGGAGTTGGAGGCGTTCGATCGCGTCGTCGATGCCCGCCGGATTTACCTGTCCCAGCAGCTCGAGTAGGCGCGGATGCTTCTGCGTGGCGGCCGCGAGCGCGATCGCGCGCGTGACAAAGCCCGCCTCGACGGGTGTGAATTGATAACGAGACTGTGCCTGCCGCCAACCTTCTGCCGCGCGCGTGACGCTCTGTCGGGCGAGGCGTGACAGACCGTAGCCGACGATCCCGCGCACCCTTGGGGTGTCGTGGCGCAGCGCCTGAATCTGCAAGGTAGTGGCGGGCGCGTTCCATACGCGCACCAAGAGTTCGGCCAACGCGCGGTCGGCTGGTCCGGCGTAACGTTTTGCGATGCTTAGTCCAAAGCGCGGATCTCCGGCATGTGCGCTCAACAGGATGCGTTGCCAGATCAAATCCTCCGTGAGGACTTTGCGTGCATGCAATGTGACAAAGACCGGGTCGCACGCGGCGGGTTGTGATTTGCCACTCAACCAGAGTTCAAGTCCGGACCTGATGGCCGAGCGCGGCGTGTGATCGCGGAGCTTGATCCGCAGCGCGTGACAGCGCAGCTCGGGATCAGTTTGCGGAGCGTAATCCGCGCCGAACAGATCGAAGCGACCCTGGCGGGCAGTTTCTTTCAGCCAGTCAGTACGCAGGCGTGCGCTGAGCAGGCTCGCGGGATTTTCCGCCAGGAATTGCCGAACTTCAGTGCTGGGTAGGGCGCGCAGGCGGGGCCGAATTTGGTAGTAGCGCAGGTACGGATATAGCGGATAATCCTGCAGTGAGCGCAACTGAGGTAGGCGGGGCGCAACCCCCGCAATTGCCGCGGCATACGTGGTGCGGAATAGCTGGCGTTGTTGTTCGAGCGAGGCCGCTGGCACAGCGAGTGAAAATAACAGAGCGATGAGCGCGATAAACTTCATGGGCGGCCTTGAGCTGGTTGGGCAATTCTCGCTTTAGCCCGACCCTCGCGCAATGTCGGCAATAGTTTGCGCAGCGGAGAAAAATTCCCGTATGACCATCATTACCGCAGAACCTGCAGGCGAGCAAAACGACGCACTAGCCAGCGCCCTGGGCAGCCTGCTACGCGAGCGCCGAACGATCCACGATTATCTGATGGGTGAGCCGCCCCGCGCGGTGATCATCGAGGCGATTGAACAAGCGCGTTGGGCACCTAATCATCACCGCACGGAACCGTGGCGGTTTTATTTGCTGAGCCGCGCCATCGGCGCGCAAGTCGCCGCGCTCAATGCCGAATTGGTGCGCGCGAAGAGTGGCGAAGAAGCGGCGACCGCCAAGCTGCGGCGTTGGCAGGCCATGCCCGGTTGGCTGGTAGTCACCTGTGCGAAGCAAGTGGACGCCGCACGTGAGCGCGAAGACTATGCCGCGTGCTGCTGCGCGATCCAGAATTTGACACTTGCGCTATGGGCCCACGGCATAGGCACAAAATGGGGCACCGGCAAGGTCACGCGCGACCCGCGCTTTCTGGCGCTTATCAAGGCCGATCCGGCCCACGAATTCGTCGTCGGGCTGTTCTGGTACGGCTATCCGGCCACGGTGCCGGCGCAGGTGCGGCGACCGGTTGCTGAGATTCTTCACATTGTCGATTAGAGTTCCGCAGAACCTGCCAAAAAAAGGAGCGAAAAGCATGGCCAAAGCAATTTGGAACGGGGCGGTGATTGCAGAGTCCACGCGCTACGAGGTGGTCGAGGGAAATGTGTATTTTCCACCGGAGGCCTTGCAGCGCAGTTACGTGCAAGAGAGCGCCACGCATTCGGTGTGTGGCTGGAAGGGCACCGCGAGCTATTACAACCTCGTCGTCGATGGCAAGGTCAATCAGGATGCCTGCTGGTTTTATCCTACGACTAAGGACGCCGCGAAAAATATTGAAGGATATGTCGCGTTCTGGCGGGGGGTGGAAGTCAGTACCTGAAGCAAGTTTCCTGTCGTTGCGAGGAGCGCAACGGCGCGGCAATCTCGTTATAGGTGCGCTGCGTGCGAATATTCCACTGGAACGACGCGTTCGCGCGCAATGACGACAAAACGTAGCCTGCTGTAGGAGCGGCTTTAGCCGCGATAGCGCGGTGGTTGAAGAAGAATCGCGGCTGAAGCCGCTCCTACGGGCACGTCAGCAGTTATGCGGTCGCCCCAAGGCCCTTGGCACGCATTTCGCGCAGTGATCCCTCGTGGGTCGCCTGCGCGGCATCCCAGGTAGACGCGCACTCGGGCCAACTGGCGAGATGGCGTCGGAGCAGGCCGCTCAGCGCTGCGATGTGATCGGGACGCGCGTTGAGCGCCGGGATGTAGCGGAGAGCCTCGCCTCCTGCCTTGATGAACAAGTCCCGATTCTGCAGGGCTATCTCTTCCAAGGTCTCCAAGCAATCCGCCGCAAACCCGGGGCACACCACATCCACGCTACGTAGGCCATTGCGAGCTGCCGCCTGCAAGGTGAGATCCGCGTAAGGCTCCAACCAGCGGGCACGCCCGAAGCGCGATTGGAACACGACCTGCCACGCACTGTCTGCCAGGCCGAGAGCGGTGGCGACCAGACGCGCGGTGGCGTGGCACTGGCAGAAATAAGGATCGCCCTGCATAAAGTAATGATGAGGCAGACCGTGAAACGAAAAAAACAACTTCTCACCGCGCCCCGTCTGTTGCCAGTGTTCGGTGATCGAGGCCGCGAGTGCGGCGATATACGCGGGTTCTGTGTGATAGCTCGTGATGAATTGCAGATCGGGTACCCAGCGCCAGCGTTGCAAGACAGTCGTGACCGCGTCGAAGACTGAGCCGGTAGCCGGTCCCGAATACTGCGGATAGAGCGGCAACACCAAAAGTCGCTTAACCCGTGCTGCGCGCAATCCTTCCAGTGCATTTGGAATAGAGGGTTGCCCATAGCGCATCGCGAGTGCTACGTGCACGCGATCCGCGTACACGGCGGCGAGCTGCGTCTGCAGAGCCGTGTGCTGCGCTGTGGACCACACCAACAGTGGCGATCCTTCGCTGTGCCAGATTTTGCGATAGGCGTGTGCGGAGCGTCGTGGTCGAGTATTTAGAATGACGCCATGCAGGATCGGCAGCCACAGCCAGCGCGGCAGCTCGATGAGTCGCGGGTCGGCCAGAAACTCGGCAAGATAGCGACGCACGGCGGACGGCGTCGGCGCGTCCGGAGTCCCAAGGTTACACAGCAACACGCCCACGCGCTCGGCTGCTCTGTGTGTGTAGGGCAGATCCGCAAGTCCGAGATAAGGCGATTCAAAAATCTGTGGCATTGGTTAACTACTAACGGAAGGCTGTGGAATCTTAGGGCCTGTTGATCTTTCATGAAAGACAGAAGGAAGGCGGCATGAAGGACCCGGTAATATTGGGTCGCTACAACACCAGAATTAGCGAGCCAATCATGCCGAGAACGATGCTATCAGATGTGAGTTGGGAGAGCTTGGCCAAGCTCAT
>CAMATU010000300.1 GCA_945861225.1 Klebsiella pneumoniae | reverse complement strand
CCTCGCGCCGCGTCTTGGTAATTCGCCCCATCGCGTGTTTGAAACACTGGGCGGCATGCTAAACGCGATCGGCCTACAGAACCCGGGTGTGCCAGCGGTTGTGATGGATATCCTGCCCAAGTTGGATTTTAGCGAAACCCGCTTTATCGCCAATGTTTCCGGTTCCACCATTGAAGAATACGCAGAAGTCACCCGTCTATTCGACGATTCTCCGATCGATGCTATTGAAATTAATATTTCGTGCCCGAACGTGAAAGAAGGTGGCGTGGCGTTCGGCAATAGCCCCGAGATGTCGGCGCGGGTGGTCGCAGCCTGCCGCCGCGCGACGCGTAAACCGCTTATTACGAAATTATCACCTAACCAAACGGATATCGCAGAGAACGCGCGCCGCTGCATTGAGGCGGGCAGCGACGCCCTGGCGGTGATCAATACCGTGATGGGGATGGCGATCGATAGTGAAAAGCGGCGCACGATTATCGGTAACAACCAGGGCGGGTTGTCGGGACCTGCCATCAAGCCGATCGCGTTGTTGAAGGTGTTTCAGGTCTATCAGGTGTGCAAGCCACTGGGGATCCCGATCATCGGCCAGGGTGGTGTGGTGAGTGCAACAGATGCGATTGAATTTATGCTGGCAGGTGCGACAGCAGTCGGTGTCGGCACCGGACTTTTCTACGAGCCGCTGTTGGTTACGGATATCAATGCAGGCATTGTGGCTTACTTAGCGCGCCATGGATTCACACATGTGCGCGAGCTGATCGGCAACCTGCACCTCAACGTAAGTCCGGTCACTTAGGTGGGGAGTTGAGACGCCTTAGAAAAACCCGCATTTCCTTGGCCGCCTGCAGGTCGCCTTTGAGTTCTGCGGTGGCGATGCCCTGGGAATATGCCGCGCGCGCTAAGTCGTTGGCGCCGGTTGCGGTATGGGCTTTGCCGAGCATTTTCCACGCGGCGGAATAGTCGGGGTTTAGAACCGTTGCTTGTGCAAAGTGGCGGGCGGCTTGCACAGGATCAGAGGGTAGATACAAGTTACCCAGGCTGAAGCGGAGGACCGCTGAATCGGGACCTTTCGTCAGCAATTTTTCGAGTTGGTCGATCTGAATTGTCATCAGAAATCAGGGCCAGGGATTCAACGCGGCGATCAGATCGGCGTGTGCGCGGTCTTCCGCACAACTTATTCTCGGCTCGCTTCTTTAATTTGCTTGGGATCGATGCCCAGGCTGCGTAATTTTCGGTAGAGATGGGTGCGCTCAATACCAACCCGCTCCGCTACTTTGCTGACGCTACCATCATAAATCTGCAGCTGGTATTCCAAATACGATTTTTCAAAACGCTCACGCGCCTCGCGTAACGGGAGCTCAAACTCCGGATGCACAGCGTCGCTGTCGATCTGTGGTCGCATGCCAGTGGCTGCGCTGATCTCTGCGCCTTCGATGTGCTCTGAACTACCCAGTATAAAAAGTCGTTGCACGAGATTTTTTAGTTCGCGCACATTGCCGGGCCAGCGGTAGTCACGCAGGCGGAGTTTGGCCGACGTCGTGAATTCCCGTAGCGGTAAGCCCTCGTGCAGCGCGAAATGGTTGACGTAATGCGCCAGCAGATCATCGAGATCTTCAAGGTGATCGCGCAGCGCCGGGATTGCTACCGGCACTACATTCAGATAGTAGTAAAGATCGTCACGGAAGCGCCCGGCCGCGACTTCTGCCGCTAAGTCGCGCTTGGTTGCGGCGATCACGCGAACGTCAATCGCGACAGCCTCACGACCGCCGACGCGCAACATCGATTGCTGTTCAAGGGCGCTGAGAAGTCGGGCCTGGGTGCTGAGATCCATGTCCGCGATATCTTTAATGAAGATTGTGCCGCCGTTCGCCTGCTCCAGTGAGCCGTAGATAATTCGTTGTGAATCTTCAGTTCCAAACAGGCCGCTATCAGGGTTTTCACGCGCCAATCCCGCAACATTTACTGCGACAAAGGGGCGCGCCGCGCGCGGGCTGTGCTCGTGGATATAGCGCGCAAAGGCCTCTTTGCCGCTGCCCGACTCGCCGGTGATAAACACGGCAGTCTTGTGCAGCGCAATGCGACGTGCGCTGGCGCGCAGCGCCTCCAGCACACGACTGCGCCCAATGGGTTCAGCAACGCCGGAGACCGCACGCTTTAAGCCCACGTTCTCCCGCTGCAAGGTTGCGTTTTCCAGCGCGCGCTGAATAGTCAACAGCAATTTAGCGATCGACAGCGGCTTCTCGATGAAATCGTAGGCTCCCAAGCGCGTAGCTTCCACTGCCGTTTCAACAGTGCCGTGACCAGACATCATGATCACCGGGGCACCTAGCGGACCACTGTCTGACCATTCCTTGAGTAACGTAATGCCGTCGGTATCGGGCATCCAGATGTCGAGCAGGATGAGGTCCGGTCGGCGGATTCGTCGCGCTTCTCTGGCCTGCGCCGCGTTTTCTGCGACGGTGACCTCAAAGCCTTCGTCCTCGAGAATTTCCTTAAGCAAAATTCGAATATCCGGCTCGTCGTCCACCACTAAGATTTGTTGACTGCTCATAACGCTTTCCTCTCGATGTCGGCTTGAGTGCCGTGGGCGATACTTTGTAGGGGAAGCTGAATCACGGCACTCGCCCCAGGGCCTTCGTTATTCTCGAGCGACACCATCCCGCCATGTTCCTCGACAATCTTCTTGACGATCGCAAGGCCAAGCCCGGTGCCACGTGTCTTATTTGTCACATAGGGCTCGAAGGTGCTGCCTATCATCTCGGTCTTAATCCCTTCACCACAGTCGGCAAGCCGAATTTCCACATGATGGCCTGCGCTTGAGAGTAGGCCGCGCGTGGTGATCGTCATCTTAGCCGGTGTCCCTGCCGGATGGGCTTCCAGCGCATTTTTGATCAGATTATTGAAAACCTGCCGAAAACGACTGGCATCGATTGAGACTGCCGGCAACGACGGTTCCAATTCGAGCAGAAATTCGGCGTCGGGATTGGCGGATTTATAAAGATCAATGACACCGGTCAATAGGGCATTGAGATCCACGGGTTCCTGATTGATTACTGGCGGTCGCGCGTAGTCGGCAAAGGTATTGACCATGGATTTCATGGTGTCCACCTGCTGGACAATTGTACTGGTTAAACGGTCAAGCGTTTCGGCATCGGCGGGCGCCATCTTGGAGAGATATTTCTGGCGCAGGCGTTCGGCTGATAACTGGATCGGCGTGAGAGGGTTCTTGATTTCATGAGCGAGGCGTCGGGCTACTTCCGACCACGCCGCATCGCGCTGGCCTTTCGCGAGTGCGGTAATGTCATCGAACACGATGACATTACCTTGCGCGCTGGCTGCGTTGGAAGATAGGGCGGTACCGCGACACATCAGAGTTCGCCGTCCGCTCCGATTAAAAATTTGAACTTCGCGTTGCCAGCGCGGCGAATCATCCCTGAGCAACGCAGTGATCCCTTCGACAAAGGGCCGCACATGTTCTCGCTGTTCGCTTAATTCATCCAGGGTGGCGCCGATTACCGATAGTTCGCCTAAATCTAGAATTTGCCGACCGCTGTCGTTAAGGGTGGTAATCCGAAAATGCTGGTCGAGTGCCAATACGCCGGAAGATAGTTCGCTCAGAAGGGTGTTGACGTAGCGGTTCTGCGCTTCGATTTCGGCGCGGGCACCGGCAATTCGCCCCGTCATCGTGTTGAAGGAACTGACCAAGAGCCCGATTTCATCGGTGCTGGTGACTGGCAAAGTGGTGGTGTAGTTGCCCTCCGCGATGGCTAAGGTGCCTGCCGCGAGGTCGAGAATCGGCGCTGATAAGCGGCGGGCTGAATAGAATGCCGCCCAGGTTGCGATGGCGATGCTGGAAAGGAGTACCAGGGTTAAGGTCATGACAAAACTCAGCTTGAGTTTGTCCCGCAGATAATCGAGCTCGTTGTACTTGGCGTAGGCGTGCTCGACGCTCTCGGCGAGCGAACTCATGCGGGCTGAGAGCGGATAAAGTGCATGCAGTATCCGCTGTTCCGTGCCAAGGTTGGTGTCCAGAATGTTGACCGCGACGCGCACGTAAAATCCCGTATCGCCCAAGGGTTCCAGGCCGATATAGCTGCGGCCCTGCCGCAGCTGCAGCAGCATCGCTGAATTAGGGAGGGTTGGGATTAGCTCGGTGCCGCTACTGCTGGTCTCAATTAAACGACCTTGCGGGCTCGCCACAGTAAGCTCTTCCGCGCCAGATCGCTGGCGGAGAAGATCAAGGTCC
>CAMATU010000299.1 GCA_945861225.1 Klebsiella pneumoniae | reverse complement strand
GCATCATCCGGCTTGCGCGCCCGGCACAAATAAAGACGGGGGCCGCGGCCCCCGTCTTTATTTGTGCCGGGCGCGCAAGCCGGATGATGCGTCCGTGCAAGGTATAATCAGCATTCTTTTCACGCGGCTGCCCACTGGTTATCGACATGAAATACTCGCTCGGAGAACGCCGGGTCGTCTCCCGCGGCGATTACTGGATCGCGCA
Organism: Klebsiella pneumoniae; assembly: GCA_945861225.1. GTDB lineage: Bacteria > Pseudomonadota > Gammaproteobacteria > CAIKBL01. Next base: position 4,066 of record CAMATU010000299.1, on the reverse strand, counting down.
CAATGCGACAGTGATCGGCTCGGTGGTGCTGGAAAACAACGCCAGTGTCTGGTTCAACGCCGTGATCCGCGCCGACAACGACGTCATTACAATTGGCGAGAATTCACAGATCCAGGATGGCTCAGTACTGCACTCGGATCCCGGATTCCCTCTGACCGTGGGCAAAAACGTGACGATCGGTCACATGGTGATGCTGCACGGGTGCACGATCGGCGATGGCAGCCTGATCGGCATCAAGAGCGTCATCCTCAATGGCGCCGTCATCGGCAGGAACTGCCTCATCGGCGCCAATACCCTGATTGCCGAGGGCAAGACAATACCCGATGGCTCGATGGTGCTGGGTTCGCCGGGCAGGGTCGTGCGTCAGTTGACACCTGAGGAGATTACCCGCGTAAACACGACGGCCCAACATTACGTGGATAAATTCAAACGCTACAGAACCGACTTCAAGGCGATGCCGTGATGCGCGCGCAGGGCCGCCGCCGTGGGATAATCGCTGTATTGGCATCGCGGGAACACCGTCTGTGATCAAATACGGATTCAAGATCAAAACTCGCGGCGGCATGGTGGTAGACAACCTGCAGGTATCGGCGCGTGATCGCGCCGAAGCCGAACAAAAGCTCAACCAGATTTACCATCGCTGCGAAATTCTGGAATGTAACGAGCTGCGGCAGACGATCAAGGAAGAAGGATTTGACCTGGAGAGCGCGATCAACCTGATCGGCAGGGAAGACGAACCGCCGCCGCGCGGATCTTAATCGAGAAACCCTGACGCTTCGAGCTCTGCCAGCAAAGCGGTATAGTCGCGCGCACCGCAGCTCTCGGGAGCATGTTTGAACACATCGCAGTTCAGCGCGGGGCTTTCGGCGAGACTGACGTTTTCGGTAATGCGCGTTTCGCAAATTCCCCGCCGAAGCGCTCGCGCAGCTTGCGGTCGATATCCCACGACATTTTGCGCCGCGTATCAAAACGGGTGATTACAAATCGTTTCAGCGGCGATTTCTTGAGCACTCGCTCCAGCGCCCGCAACGTCCGGTCGACCTGCAACGCACCATTGATTGCGAGATAGTCCGCGGAAATCGGAATCAGCACGCGGTCGCACGCGAATATCCCGTTCAACGACAGCACGCCCAGCATCGGGCAGGCGTCCATCAGGATCGGCCGCTCGGTATTGAGGTTCTCCTTGACGATGCCGGCGTGCAGGCGATACAGCGCCTGCGGTCCCTTGCCGTACTGGGTGTCGACCTTGGACAGGTCGAGATGCGACGGAATGATCGGCCAGCCTGAGGTACCTTCACGTATCAATTGCGCCAGCGGTTTCGAATCCTGGTAAAACGCATACAGGCTGTCGCGGCCGTCACCGGTGGCGGCGCCGCTGATGGTTGACAGATGCGCCTGCGGGTCGAGATCGATGACGAGGGGCTTGCGTCCACCGCGCGCCAGCAGCGCAGCCAGATTCAGCGTGGTCGTGGTTTTGCCCACCCCGCCTTTCTGGTTAAACACAACAATTTTCGCCATTGTTACCTCCGGACCTAGTCGCGGCGAGTCACGTGCCGGAACCACAAGATAACCAATATTAGATAATCACTCAAAAACAATATGTTGGCAATGACATTTATCACCATTTCTGCATGATCGACGGAAGTCCATAAACAGATTGACTATTCATAATATTTTTATAACTATATGTTTAATATAAACTTTAACGACTGATGTCCTTGTTTTCACGGGCTTTTTGCGGCTTTGTACTCGAGGCCGGGGGAGATCCAATACGCACGCAACACTTTGCCTGCGCCGAGAAAGCCCCAACTTGACACGCCGTGACACGGTTAGTGATACTCGGGCGTCTTCGGGAGGCAGTTTGCGTGGCCGCCGACGGGAGGTTTTTCAGGCGGCAGTCGCGCCCGCATACACCGGAACTTCTGCATGAATGGATTCAACTGGCGCCTCAAAGGCCGTTGTTACAAGCTTGGCCATGACGTGCCGCATCCGGGAGGCGTGATTCCGAACCGGTTTATCGTCGCGCGCGAAATGGACCCGCAGAATCTCATTCCCCATCTTTTCGAGGAAACGGACCCCGGCTTTCACCTGCGCGCGCAACCCGGCGACATCATCGTAACCGGGCGCAATTTCGGCATGGGCCCCAAAGCCAACGGCTATATCGCGATGCAGGCGATGGGGCTGGGACTGGTTTGCGAATCGATGCCATTTCTCGCTTACCGCGCGGCCGTCGGCGCCGGCGTGCGGGTACTGAGCGACTGCATCAATGTCAGCGAAATCTGCGCAACCGGCGACGACCTGGAAGTCGATTTCGGGGCCGGTTTTTTCGTCAATCACACGCGCGGCATTTCACGAGAGTACCCGCCGCTGCCCGACGCATTGCGCGAAATCGTCGAAGTCGGCGGCAACACCGGGTGGCTCAAGCGCTGGTGGGCGCAACAACCGGCGACGGGAACTCCAGCGTGAAAGGCAAGCGCTCCAGCCGCGTCCAACTCGTCGCGCTCGGCACGGTGCTCATCGGCGCCTGCTCGGACCAGAACATCCCCAAAGACCGCTATGTCTACAAAGCACATCAGGAATGCGTGCAGGATTGGGGTGACACCAGTTGCCAGCATGCGTCCAGCAGCGGCGGCGGCGGCGGGTATTTCTACGGGCCGCGCTTCAATTCGATCGTCGAAACGCCGTCAGGCAAGCACGTATGGTCAGGCACTGCGGATCGTCCGGCGATCCATCCGCTGAACGGGCAAACCATGGGGAGCAAAGCAGTCAACATATCCGCCCCGCGCGGCGGCTTCGGCAGTTCTGCGCATTCATTCAGTTCCAGCGGCAGTTGAGGATGCAACGCTGCCGTTCTACGGAACGTCCCGACTGGCAGGGAAAGTTCGCCGCACTAGGCTTTACATTTCATTCGGCCGACGGCGGATACTGGAACGAGTCCGCCTGCTATCGCTTCACCGCGGACGAAATCGACGAACTCGAAGCCGCTACCCAGGAACTCCAGCGCCTGGCGCTTGCCGCCGTTGAGCACATTGTGCGCGAAGCGCGGTGCGCTGAAATGCGGATTCCGCCGGCTTTCGTGCCGCTGGTAAAACGGGCGTGGAAGAACGACACGCCATCGCTCTACGGCAGATTCGATCTCGCGTACGATGGGCGGCAGGCGCCCAAATTGCTCGAATACAATGCTGATACACCGACGTCCCTGCTGGAAACTGCTGTCGCGCAGTGGCAATGGCTGGAAGAAACCGGACGACCCGATCAGTTCAATTCCCTGCACGAAAAAATCATCGCGCGCTGGCGCGCCCTCGCGACCGCCTGGCCAGCGGGGACAACCTGCCATTTCTCGTGCGTCAAAGACAACGAAGAGGATCGTATTACTGTTGAGTACCTGCGCGACACCGCCATGCAGGCCGGACTTGCGACGGCATTCGTGCACATCGAAGACCTCGGTTGGAATGGCGCATCCTTTGTCGATCTCGACGACTGCCCGGTAAATGCGTGGTTCAAGCTCTATCCATGGGAATGGCTCATGCGCGAACCATTCGGCGCACACCTCGCCACCGCCACCCTCGACCTCGTTGAACCGGCATGGAAAGCGCTGCTCTCGAACAAGGCCATCCTCGCGGTTTTGTGGGAATTGTTCCCCGATCACCCCAATTTGTTGCCGGCCTATCTCACGCCCGATTACCTCGGTACGGATTTCGTCAGCAAACCCTTCTTCTCACGCGAAGGCGCCAACGTGGCTTTTTCAGGCGGCCTGCGCGAGATCAAAACCGATGGCCCCTACGGTGCGGAGGGCTATGTGTATCAGGCGCGTGCCCACCTGCCCGCTTTCGACGGCTGTTATCCCGTGATCGGCGCATGGATTGTGGGCGACGAACCCGCGGGCATCGGCATCCGCGAAGACATAACGCCCATTACCACCAATCGCAGCCAATTCGTGCCACATTATTTCGAGGAGAGTTAAATGGATACCACGCTGTTCGAACTCGCGACAGCCGGCGTCGGCTCGCATCTTTTGTACTTCGTCGTGGCCATCGGTGGGATAATGCTGTTCGTGGCGATCTAC
>CAMATU010000298.1 GCA_945861225.1 Klebsiella pneumoniae | reverse complement strand
ATGGCAGTCCTCTCAGTGCAGATCGGTGTACGGCAGGAGCGCCAGGAACCGCGCGCGCATGATCGCATCGCCCAGCTGGCGCTGGTAGCGCGCCTTGGTGCCGGTAATGCGCGCCGGGATGATCTTGCCGTTTTCGTTGATGAAGTCTTTCAGCAAGTCGACGTCTTTGTAGTCGATCTGCTTGATTTTCTCGACCGTGAAACGACAGAACTTCTTGCGCCGGAAGAGGTTCTTCGCGCCGCGTTTTTTGTCCTTGTCCTTCTTGTCGTTCTTGCCCCTGCCCTTGCCGCGTCCCATTGCCATCTTTGTTCTCCTTGATTCCTGTTCTATTCGGCGCCGTTGCCGATTGCGTCTGTCACGTGCAACACCAGCCTGCGATCCTTGATGCTGTGCTGTGTGAGAAAGCCTTTAATCTGCAACGGCTGATTGAGTTTTTGTGTGCTGAGCCTGACCGCCAGTTCGCCTATCGCCACCGCTTCGACCTCGCATCGCGCTTCGCGCTGCCCGCCAGCTTCCGTCTGTATCGACTTGTGATCAATTACGAGGTCGATTACGGGAATCCCGGCCGGCGTGTGCCGCAATGTCGCGCGTTTGAGCAAGCGGCCGTCGATGACGACCTGATTGCGTTTCACCTATGTCGTGGCGGGTGCCGTGGCAGGCGCTGCAACAGGTGCGGGTGCCGGTGCTGCTGCTGCTGGGGCCGGGGCCGGGGCCGACGGCTGCGTCAATGAACGCGATTTTTCCTCTTTCATCATCGGCGAGGGCGCTGTCATCGCTTCCGTCATGCGGACGGTCAGGTGGCGCAGCACGGCGTCATTGAACTTGAACGCGTGTTCGAGTTCCTCGAGCGTTTCGTTGTTGCACTCGATGTTCATGAGCACGTAATGCGCTTTGTGCATTTTCTGGATGGGATATGCCATCTGGCGCCGGCCCCAATCTTCGAGGCGATGCATCTTGCCGCCCTTGGCCAGCACCGTCGAGCGGTAGCGCTCGACCATCCCGGGGACCTGTTCGCTCTGGTCGGGATGTACGATAAAAACGATTTCATAATGTCGCATCGATAAATCTCCTTATGGATAAAGCCTCCCGTTATGCGTGGACGGTGAGGCAAGGACTGAGGTTAAAAACCGCCGAATGACGTTAACCGAGGGGCAGATTCTACAGATGTTTCAGCGAGATAGCAATGCAGCCCTGGTCAGGACTCAGAACGGGATGGCGATACTGCCCTGCACCATCTGGTCGCCATTGGCCTGGCTGCCGGCGGGGTCCACGACCTGCGAGAAATCGAGGCGCAAGTTAAGATGCTTGCCGTAGGTCATGCGCACGCCGAAACCGACGCTGTCGCCCGACTGCCCTGACAATTCGCCCGGCTGTATGCTGTTGCGGCCGGTGGTGCCCATGTCGTAAAACCCCAGCAGGCGCATCTTGACGTTTTTCCAGTTGAATCTCGCCCCCAATTCAGGCGTATAGATTTCGATGCTGGCTGCATAGCCCTTGTCGTTGGAAACCTCGCGGTTATTGAAGCCGCGCACCGAATCCGGGCCGCCAAAGCCGAACTGCTCGCCCGGTATCAGCGCGTCGTTGGTGTACTGTCCGTTGATGACGGTGCGCAACTGCCACTCGCCGGGCAGCGCCCGGCTGTAATTCGCGCCCCACCGCCATATCCGGTAGTTTGCGGTCGCATCGACGCGTACGGGCGCGGTAATCCCCGCCTTGGGGAATTTGAAGTCGTTGTCGCCGCCATCGTTCATGCCCGGGATATTCTGCGAATAGCCCAGGTAAAAACCGAGCTCCGAAGTGCTCATGCGCCACTGCCCGCTGTAAGTGACGCTCGCCGGCAGCACCGTCACGTCCGGCACCAGGGGCGTGCCCGTGAGCGTCGTCACGTTGGTCTTGAAAGCGCGGTAATCAAGCCCGAAAGCGACCTTGTGCTCGTACTCCGCGATCTTCGGCAGATAGAGGTTGTAGCGTGCGCCCATGACGGTGCCGCTGCCGCTGACGTTGAAAAGCCCCTGCAGCGTGCCGGAACTCACGTCAGAATAACCGGCGAAAAACTCGAGCGCGCTGTTGTACTCGTAAAGCGGTATGCGGTAGCCGGCGCCGAATATTGTGACCTTATTTGGGTTCTCCGGCGATGTTACGTACTGGAAGTTGAACACGTGATCGCGGTTGAACACGTTTGAATGCTGCATCGCGATACCGGTGCGGAAACGCCCGGTATCGACAGTACCGGAATTGTCGAACGTAGCAACGAACTTGAGCGGCTTTTCATCGACCACCTTGACCGTGGCGTCGACCTGCGCTTCGGTCGCACCCGCCTTGAGCAGCACAGTCGTCTGCTTGGCCGGATGCTCCGCCAGCAATTGCAGATTCTGCGCCAGCAACTGCGAATTCGGCGTGGCTCCAGGCTGTATTCCCGGCAGACTGCGGCGCACGTTGCTCTCGTCGAAAAATTCATTGCCCTCGATGATGATCTTGCCGACCTTGGGCTCGATTACCCGCAGCCGCACGACGCCGCGCGTGATGTCTTGCTCTGGCAACAACACCTGCACCACGCCGTAGCCGCGGCCGCGATAGACGTACTCGAGCTCTTCGAGCGCGCGCTGAATGTCGGAAAAATCCTTCTGCTTGCCGGTATAGGGAGCAATCGCCGCGTCGATTGCGGCCGCATCGAGAAGAGTATTGCCGACCACTTCGTAGCGCACTACCTCAAAACGCGGCGAAACCGGGGCATCGGTTTGCGGCGACTGTGCCCACGCGGGCACGGCGAACGAAGCAAAACTCGCCCACACGGTCAGCGCGATGAGGCTCAGGCAGCGTTGCAAGGACTTTCGCAAGCGTGTGGCTTTCACAGTATCGTTATTAAAACTAATCATATCAAAAAATACTATAAAATTCAATCATTTCAAGCGTATTCTCCAAGAACTGCTGTAATACTGTATGCGGCAGGCTACAGTCGAATATAGCCCTGACGATTGAAAAATGTGAGCTGCCTCCGATTTTTCTGGACACGAATTTGGGGTTAAATCGTGTCTGAAAAAGGAGTTGGAGAATGGTGAAGGAATCGAAGGTAGCGGGAGTTGCGCCGGGTTTGCCGGAAGGAGTCCGTAGGGCGACTGGAGAAGAACCCGGCGCGGCGATCGAAGTAAAGCGTTGGTCAGCGGGTCGGAAGAAAGAAGTCGTGCTGCGATTGCTGCGCAATGAGTCCGTGGATGACATATCCCGCGAGGTATCCGTGCCGATATACAAACTCGAGCAGTGGCATGATCGGGCACTGGCGGGAATTGATGCCGGCCTCAAGGAGCGTGAGAACGATCCGGTGTTGGCGCAGCTCGATGAGGCCAAGCGGCGCATCGGCGAACTCGTCATGGAAAACGAGATTCTGCGAAAGGAAAGGCAGGCCAAGCGCCCTTTGGTCGTCCGGAGGTCATCGCGATGAGTGGCGAGACCTCCGACGGAGCAGGCAAAACCTACGGTCTGGAACGGGTTTGTCGGGTACTCGAATTTCCGCGCTCGACGATCTACGCGCAGCAGGCTCGGGAGACCGCCACGGTGGTGGCGCTGTTTCAAATGCCACGTGGGCCAAAACCAAAGATGGCAGACGCCGACCTTCTGGCGGCCATCCGTACTGATCTGGCGACCTCGCCCTTCACTGGTGAGGGGCATCGCAAGGTCTGGGCGCGACTGCGCATCCTGGGTGGCATTCGGGTCTCTAAAACCCGTGTGCTGCGTCTGATGGGTGAGAACCAGTTGCTCTCGCCTAATCGACAGCCCAAGGGCGCCCTCAATCTGCACGATGGAACCATCATCACGGATCGGCCGAACGAGATGTGGGGTACCGACGGCATTCGGATCGAGACGGCGAATGATGGCTGGGTATGGGTCTTCTCGGCGGTGGACCATTTCGACGCCTGTTGCGTTGGCATCCATGCCGTGAAGACTGGCAATCGCTTTGCCGCGCTGCAGCCGATTGCACAGGGACTCAAAGCGATGTTTGGCGCTACTGGCGCTGACGTGGGGCGCGGACTGGCCTTGCGTATGGACCACGGCACCCAATATACCGCTGAGGACTTCCTCAACCAGGTCAAGTTCTGGGGCATCGCGCCAAGCTTCGCTTTCGTCGCCGAGCCGCAAACCAATGGCGTTGCCGAACGGTTCAATCGGACGCTCAAGGAGCAGGTCTTTCATGGGCGCATCTTCAAGAACCTCTCCGAGGTTCGGGTCGCTGTTCTAGAGTTCAAGGAACGCTACAATCGCCATTGGCGTCTTGAGAAAATGGGCTA
>CAMATU010000297.1 GCA_945861225.1 Klebsiella pneumoniae | reverse complement strand
AATCCAATCGGCGATCCGCCGTACTTCCTGAACGCCACCGCCTTACGCGCTGCCGGCGCCGTGCCGACTTGCCAGGACCTCGATGCGATCGCGCCTGCCAACCCGATCTACATACAGGCGCCGACCAACAGGGTCCCGAATTTCGCCGTCTTGAACAGTGCGGCGCTCCGTGCCTCGGGGATCACGGCGGCGACCAAGGTGTCCAAACATTCGCGCGTAGTGCTAGACGCCAATGGCGCCCCGACCGGGATACTCGAAGGCGCGTTGCAACCGATCTACAACGCCGATCCGCTGTATCAACTGATCGAACAGGCCGCCCCTGAGACCACCTACAGCAATGTGCGCGATGGGATCGCTTTGTTGGCACCTAAATTTGCCGCCGGGGGCACCACGACCTTGCTCGAGGCTCATCTGACCAACCCGGAAGAATTGCGGGCCTATGCCGAACTCTTGGACCAAGGCCGTTTGCCGCTGCGGATTTTCTACACCTTCGAGATCGATGGCCGGCAATCGTTGGCCGAGATTGAGCGCTACTTGCGGACAATCCGTTTCGCGGCGAATGGCGGCTTCGGCACGGCGCAGCTCAAAGTGATTGGTTGCAGCATCGGTCTCGATGGCCCGTACTGGCATGGTGCCGCGTGTAACGACCGACCGTACCCCGGCCCTTTCGGCGACACCGTTGATCCAGGCCCGTTGATTCCACTGGAACATTACCGCGACATCCTGCGTCTCGCCGCGCGTCTGAATTTTCGGGTCCACGCCGAGGCCGCGGGTCGAGGTTCGATAGAAATCGCGCTCAAGGTTTTTGCCGACATCGACCACGAGATGCCGATCAAAGATAAGCGCTATGTTCTTGAGCATTGCGAGTTTCCGACCGCCGCGCAGATCACGGAATGCGCAAGACTCGGCGTCGCCGCGACGACCAGCACGAATTTCATCTGGGGCAAAGGCGAAGAGGTGTATCGCCAACGATTAGGGTCGGCGTATGCCGAGGCCGCGATCCCTTTGCGCGACTGGCTTGACGGTGGGGTACCGATCGCTCAGAGCACGGATTGGGGACCGCACGAGGCCTTGTTCACGTTGTGGCAATCCCTAGCGCGTCACGCCGGGCTTAGCGGTGACGTTATCGGTTCCAGCCAACGGATCACCCGCGAAGAGGCGATTCGGTGCTTCACGATCAACGGCGCTTGGGCCTTGAAGATGGAGCATGAGTTAGGTTCGATCGAGCCGGGCAAGCGCGCCGATCTCATCGTCCTTGACGGCGACCCGCTCACCTGCGATGAAGCCCGTATCAAGGATTTGAAAGTACGGCTGACGATGCTCGACGGGCAGGTCGTGTACGGAACTTTATAGGCCGGGGCTCCTAATGCGGGTTGGTCAGATCAATATCAGGGGCTGCCAACGGCAAATATAAAACCGCTTCTTGTGCACTAGCCGCGGGTTGCTGGTGCGAATTCGAGCAGCCGATGATTCGATTGCCGATCCGGCAACATCAGAGGCTCGGCGCTCGCCCGCGCCGGACCAGTATCAATATCCTGCTACAGCAGAGAAAACCCATTTGGAAATGCCGATGATTTTGCAACCGTTACAACGGGGCAGGGATTTCGCGTGAGCCGCCCGAGCCTAGAGGTCTACGCGGCGCTGGAAGCGGTGAAACCCTGGACCGGCTTGGCGTGAAATACGCAAAGGATCTTGATCACAGGTGAGTTAGAGGTTACCGAGCGGTGCCGGTTAGTGGCGCGCGCCCGGTAGGGCCTTTAACATCGCCTTTCATTACCTAAAAGTAGTCATCGCGCTGTGAACCATCAAATCGATTGGCTCGCATGCAACAGTGCTTAAAACCTGCGGCCTGAATCACACGGGCACGGGTCATTTCGACCGAGCTTCTCTGTTAGATGCTTCTCGCCCCGGATGACGCGAAGCCCACGTTTAACCTGGGTTTCTGATGGATATCCTTTTCGACGCTTACTCGTGGTCTCGAAAGGAATGTTCTTTGTGATGGTCTTTACGTCGCATGGCGATTCTCCTTTATCGGAATCCATATTCGGGCGCGGATCGTACACAGAGGATCAGGAGACGAATCACGCTCATGCCGGATTTAAACCTCCTAACCTGACTCCAGACGCTCGTCACGGTCTCCATTGAATCGAGACCACCCGCCAGCCTCGCTCGTTACCGGTCCGGGCGGAGACTTTGCCCATCAGATGGCGGAATGGGGCAACCGTCGGCCACGAGCGGGCGCTTTGCGACCCTTGTTTGGGGCCGTCAAAATCCACTAAAGCTGACGTTCGCCCACACGCCGATAGTCGAATAGGCTGCATCGCGATAGATCGAACCTGGGCTGTCCGTGCCGATTCAAAACTGACCTGGTGTGCTGATTGAGTTCTGACCAGAATTACCCGTGCGCGCCACGCCGACTCGCGCTAGGGCCGCAGCTTTTCGGCTAAAACTTCAATATCTCACCATCAGAGGGCACCAGGACACGGCCTTCAATACCTTTCTCCTTCACGTATTCCCGCAGTTCCTTGCGACTTAATGAACAGTGATTAATGGCGTCCATATGCACTGCAACGACAATCGCTTCAGGCGCAGCCAAGGTAGCATGAAGAGTGTCTTCCTTCCCCATGATAATCGGATGGTCTTCCCATCCAGAGATGATGGCTTTACCAGTATTCAGAACGATGACATCAGGATCGTGCTTCTCAATCGCCTCATCTACGCCGTTGCACCAAATCGTATCGCCGGCGACATAAACTGTCTTGTGTTTGGGGGCTTCAAATACGACCCCCATTACTACACCCAGACCTTGAGCGAATTTCGGCACCTCAAACAAGGCGTCACTCCCATGCTGACCAGCAGTTTTGCTTAGGTTTATTCCCCTAAACTCCGTTTCCTTCTCATGCAGGATGTGCACATTGGTGAATCCTTGCGAGCGGATGACGACGGCATCCGCCTCATTCTGCACGAACAGTGCGATATTCTTCGGGAGCATTTCTTGTGCCACGTTATCCCAGTGATCGAGATGCACATGTGTTACGACAACGGCATCAACGCCAGAGATAACCTCTTCGACCGGCATAGGTAGCTCCACTGTGGGATTGTAGAGCTCGCTTCGGAGCGTTCCCGCGAAGCCCGGATAGGTGCCTTTCTTCGCCAACAGCGGGTCGATCAGAAAGGCTGTGCCCGCATACATCAACTTGAATGTCGCACTGCGAATGTGCTGCATCTCTTCATGGGCGGAACTATTATTCGCGAAGGCCATGGCGGCTACGGAAAGCACGGTAAGAATGAATTTCATACGCACGGTTTAAATCCTTGTGAGAGAGGTTCTAGCGCCACCTAACGCGCCGATGAGCCGCGCGGGCCACCGAACTAATTATGGAGCGGCACGGCGCACCTCCCGGCGGCAGTTCGATGCGCTTCGTTAGGCGGCATCGGTCTCGACCGTTCCCGGTAAACTGCTTAAAACGAGTTTTTCTAATGCAACTTTCGCGGTGGCGTTGTCAATATCGATGCCGACTAGGTTTCCCTTTTCGTCGTAATCCAACACGATTCCCTCGGAGACTTCTCGGCTCTCGGAACTGAGATTTCCAGACAGATCGATATATAGAGAATCAGTGTCTTTATAGTATTTGAGCTTCATGACTTGTAGCCTCGATCTGGAAACGCATTGTGAATAGTCGTCCGGTCGTCGAGCGTCATTACTCGCAAGTATCGATCTCCTAATGCCTCTATACGAGCCCAAAAACGATAACGATTGTGCTCTTGACGCTCGGTACGTTCTGCATTCTCAATTACTTGGATGCACCATTCCTTCTTCAGATAAGGGCGCTTTCTAAGCACCTCGTTCTCGAAGTAGTCGATGAATCGATATTCGGGCATTCCGAGAGGATACCCCGCTTATAGTATTTCGTGAATTCGTGCCGCCTAACGCGCCGATGAGCCGCGCGGGCCACCGAACCAAAAACCTCGATACCAGAACGTCACCGCGTCGGCTCGATTGGCTTATTGGGCGGCACGCCAAGCATGCAGATCAGGACCTCGGAGAACGCCTTCCTAAAAGCAGAATAGCAAACCCAAGGCGAAGTGATTCCATGGGTCGCAAGTCCTGGCTCTTTTGTTGGACTGAACTTGGCGCTAAACACGTCGGCGTTATCCAAAGTTTAATCGTGACCTGCCGACTGCACGGCATCGATCCCTACACCTATCTCGTCGATGTGCTCCAGCGCGTGGGACAACATCCGGCTGCACGAGTGGCTGAGCTGACGCCTCGGCAATGGAAGATTCATTTCGCCGATAAT
>CAMATU010000296.1 GCA_945861225.1 Klebsiella pneumoniae | reverse complement strand
ACGCGAATATGAGGATGTTAGTCCAAGGTCACACCCACTCCGGAGCAGACGATGGATATTCAGGTTGACAATTGGGGCGTCTATATGAGGAAGGATAACCGCGCAATTCGGCGCAATTCGCCGAAATCGAGGTTCGCCGAGGTTGAATTCGAGTGTCGTCAACCGGCGCGTTCCCGCTATACGGCGGCCGTTAACCCCGACATTTCACGCCTCAACGACGACATCGCGTCGCTGAGCGCGTTTCCTGCCGAGAAATAGCGAGCGTCTGGTGCGCCGGGCGTGAGCGACACCGTGCCGGGTTTCAGGCCAGCTTCGTGTCCATGCTTGAAAATTGGTGCAGTACCGTCCGCCTGATTCCCTTAGGCCCGGTAACGCCATTGCCGGCGGCGCGCGGGCGAAGGGTCTGAAGGTTGGGGTCGCGGGCTCAACGCGCCGCTCAAGATGCGCAAGGATCTTTTTGATCACCGCCGGATCTTCGATGCTCGCGATCACCTGCTGGTGGTTGGTCAGCTCGCACAGAAGGTAGGTCCGCGCTTAGCACGAGGGCTCGGTGCTGCGTACGAAGCGACTGACTTCACTACCATCGCACGAAACCCCGCTGACACGCTGATGGACCTGCACAACAACGCCATCGGCGCGGGTCTAGGTGCCAAGGCGGGAAGTTACAAAGACCTGTACCGGCAGGCTATTCGTCTGGCCCGGAAAGCCAAGCGCCGCGAGCAGGGCTTGGCTGCGGCTCTCGACTATAGACCCGAAGAACCAGTATACCTATCGCAGCAATGATGAGGCACAGCACTTCCGTCTGATGCCAGCTGAGGAGTCCGTACAACGGGCTCCAGTCTGAGAGTGGTGCGAACGGCTTGACGTCCGTGTGGACGATTGAGTCGAGAAGTACGTGGCTAACCCCTCCAATACCCATTCCTACGGCGCATGCTGTGTACTTCGATACGCACCAGAAGCTCAGCGTGAGCGCTACAGCGCACATCAGGGTATGAAAAACCCCATGTAGGGTATCCATCCCGAAGAGAAACCGCGCAGCGACCTCAGTGTCGATCGCCACGTTGCCCAGGACGAACCCGTAGAAGAGATCTCGCTTGGCCCATAGACCAGCGCCTGCGGCTAGGTGGAAAAGGGGGAACGGCATATCACTGCCTCGATGCGATTACTCTCTTGAATGAAGTCAAAAATCATTTCCAAAACTCCGGTGTAAGTAACTGATCCTATTGATAGGTAATGATAACTATCGAACAGCCCCACAGCCCCGCGACATCTTATCGATCAACGGGTTATGATTCTCTAGCAACTGATACCGACTACTTCGTAATCAGTAGGTCCGCAGTTCGATTCTGCGCGTCGGCACCAATCTAAACCCGCATTCCAGCGGATTTTTTTTAGGTCTTAACCTTTATAGATATTAGATTCCCTACTGCTTCGGTGTGATTCACCATTTGAGCCCCCCTGGAGCAGGCGTTCAGCGAACCCCGGTATTTGTCGATCTGGCGAAATGCGTATCGCTAGTTACTGAAGAGGTTTCGATGATCCAGTTGAATTCGGGTGACCGCTAACAAGCTCGATTGGCGTATCGTGAAATGACAAGGGAGCCACTTATGTCCGCCTCGACCACGAACGTTATCAAGCCAGCACTGTTGTTCGTTCCTGATATCAGTGGCTTTACCCAATTCGTACAGACCACCGAAATCACGCACAGTCAGCACATCATTGAGGAACTTCTGGAAAAACTGATTGAGGCGAATGTTAGCGGGCTACAGGTCTCTGAGGTAGAAGGCGATGCCATCCTCTTCTACAGATTTGGCGAGCCCCCAACAGCAGCGGAATTCTTCCAACAAGTCGAAAAGATGTTCGTGAGCTTTCACGGGCATTTGCGGTTGTACGAGACACAACGTATCTGCCAGTGCGGAGCTTGCACGACTGCGCAGAATCTTACGTTGAAGGTGGTGGCCCATTACGGCGACATTACTCAAAGTCACATCAAAGAACACGTCAAACTCTTCGGTCAAGACGTCATTATGGTGCATCGCTTGCTGAAGAACGGCATCTCGCACCATGAGTACGCGCTATTTACCGAGGCCCTTGTAAAAAGGTGGTCTCCGGCAATCATGCCTGTCTGGGCGCAGCGCGAGGACGCCGCGGAGGACTACGATGTTGGCAGTGTTCACTATGGCTATGTTGCGCTTGCGCCGCTGCGGCAACTGGTCCCGGAGCCACGCGCAGAGGACTTCAGCATTCCGGGCGCGACGGTGCGGGTTTTCTCCTTCGAGCAAGAGATCAATGCCCCGCTCAATCTGGTCTTCGAGGTCGCGAGCGATTTACCAGCGCGATTGCAGTGGATGGAAGGTGCTCAGGATGTGGAATTATTGAATCATCACCTCAACCGTCTCGGCACCAAGCATCGATGCGTGATCGACAAGACCAGTCCGATCATGGTCACCAGTGGCGGCACGCGGGCACACGACACCATTGCGTTCACTGAAACCGATGAAAAGAAGAACATGTGTACTGTCTTCACCTTACGACAGCACCACAAGGGACAAACGCACGTGACGATCGACGGCTTTCTAAAAGACAATCTGATCTTGCGAATACTGTTCGCATTGTTGCTCAAGAAGAAATTAACGAACCTATTCCGGGACTCCGGCGCGAAGTTGAAGCAGTATTGCGAGAAGCTGCACAACCTGCGGGCCTGATGCTCAGCGGAGTGCTAACAGGAAGGGCGCTCGACGCGCGTCCCCACGTCTGCGCAGAAGAAGAGACGGATAGTCTCAATGAACAAAAAAGGCGGAATTACGACATGGACAACTTGTGCACCAAGAGCGCGATAGAGCTGGCATCGATGATCCGATTACGTCAAGCCACCTCGACAGAAGTGATAGAAGCCCACTTGGCCCGCATCGCGGAGGTCAACCCGGTGGTCAACGCGGTGACTTCGACGTTAGCCGACGAGGCGCGCGCTGCTGCCACTTTGGTTGACCGAGCGCTAGCCGCAGGCGCGGCTTTGGGACCGCTCGCCGGCGTGCCGTTTACGATCAAATCGAACATCGACGTTGCAGGTTCGCCGACGACGTGGGGCGTCGCCGCCCTGGCTGAACAAATCGCCGGCGTCGACGCACCAATGGTTGCGCGGCTACGCGAGGCAGGCGCGATACCTCTTGCTCGCACCAACCTACCGGACTTCGCTTTCCGTTGGGATACGGTGAGCGGTGTCGCCGGTCGCACACGCAACCCATGGGATCCGACTCGCACCGCCGGTGGCTCGTCCGGCGGTGAGGCTGCGGCGCTGGCGAGCGGTATGACACCGCTCGGTCTCGGTAACGATCTCGGCGGCTCGTTGCGCGTTCCGTCGCAGATGTGCGGGACTTCAGCCTTGCGGCCTTCGCGCGGGCGCGTCGCCAATAGTGCGACGACGCAGCCGTGGCCAGAGCCGCTTGCGATCCAGATGACGAACTGCCAAGGACCGATGGCCCGCCGCGTCGCCGATCTGCGGCTCGTGCTTGGTCTCATCAGCGCCCCTGATGCCCGCGATCCCCGGTGGGTGCCGGTACCTCTGCAGGGACAGGTCCGCAATCGTCCGGTCCGAGTAGCCGTGGTGCGAAACCCGGTCGGCGCGGGAATCGACCCGCACGTGCGCGCGGGAATTGATCGCGCTGCCGATTGGCTAGCCGATGCGGGCTACGATGTCGTCGATGCCGAGCCGCCTCAGATCGATGAAGTCGCCGCGGCATGGTTCGATGCGATGTGGGCTGACGTTGGCGCGGCATGGCCCGGCATGCAGCCGATTGCAGGAACCGACGAGGCAGAATTCGTGCGGGCGTGCCTGGCGCAAGGTGTGTTTAAGCCTATCGACCAAGCGGCGCAGCGCGCGACCTGGGTCGCGTTGCACCAGCTCGGCGCAGCCTGGACGCAGTTTGCGCAGGATTATCCCGTCGCGCTCGCCCCAGTGTGTTGTGAGCAGGCGTGGCGTATAGACGAGGACGTCTCGCGCATTGCCGAGATCGCGATGGCGATGCGAATGGTGGTGTCTGTCAACATCCTCGGGTTGCCCTCCTGTGCGGTGCCCGTCGGGTGCGACGAGGGCCTACCGCAGGGTGTGCAGCTGATTGGCGCGCGTTTCCGAGAAGACCTCCTGCTGGATGCCGCTCAGGCGCTTGAGGATCGAGCGCCTCTGCTCACGCCGATTCAGCCGCGGGTGGCCCGCCAAGTCCAGCAGCCTGTCGGACTTAGGCGTCCGTAAATAAAAAGGGGCCGGCGTGGAATGGCACTTACTTAAGAGAAAAAGCATTGGTTTAAGC
>CAMATU010000295.1 GCA_945861225.1 Klebsiella pneumoniae | reverse complement strand
AGGCGATCATTAAGTGGCGGGGCGCAATCGCGGCTTGAGAAGATATGTCCGTGGACCATGAGAGGGCTGCCACATGAATCTGCAGGAACTTGTGCTCATCGGTGCCACCCATCGAGCGCGCCTTACCGTCACCCACGATCTCACGGTGCAAGCGCGTGTGCCGGAACTGCCGCCGGTGTATTCAACGCCGAACATGATTCTCTTTATGGAGATCGTGTGCACTGAACTCCTTAAGCCTCTGCTGCCAGCAGGTTGGGTGTCGGTGGGGGCGTTCGTGAATATAAAGCATCTGGCGGCGACGCCAGGCGGGTTTGAAGTGACTGTCACGGCCACCGTGGTTGAGGTCACCAAGGCGCTCGTGACCTTTGCGGTTATCGCACACGACGGCATCGATATTATTGGTCAGGGCCAACACGCGCGGGCGCCGATTGAGATGACACGCTTCATGCAGGGTGTGGCCAAAAAGCAGGCGCAACGGACGGTGTAAGGAGCAAGCATGAGTACGCACGCGGACACACCGAAGAAAGTCACCACCCAAACACTGCGGCAAATGAAGGCCAGCGGGGAGCGTATCGCGTCGCTTACCGCCTACGACGCCGCTTTTGCTCGCGTGCTCGATCAGGCAGGCTGCGATTTCATTCTGGTTGGAGACTCGCTTGGCATGGTGGTACAGGGGCAGGCGACGACGATTCCCGTCACAATCGATCACATGATCTACCACACCCAGTTGGTCGCGCGCGGTGTGGAACGTGCGTTACTGATGGCCGACATGCCGTTCATGAGCTACCACTCGCCGAACGATTGTTTGCATAACGCGGCGCGCCTCATGAAAGAGGGCGGTGCTGAAGTCGTAAAGCTGGAGTGGGGGGCCTTGCAGCTCGATATGGTGGCGCGCCTCACCGAGTGCGGAATTCCGGTGTGCGCCCATTTGGGACTCACGCCGCAGGCCATTCACAAGCTCGGCGCCTATCGCGTGCAAGGCCGCGAACAGCACACTGCAGAGAAAATGCTGACCGATGCCTTAGCCCTGGAAGCGGCAGGCGCAGATATGCTGCTGCTGGAGTGTGTGCCCATGTCGTTGGCGGCTGAAATCACGCAGGCCTCGAAAATTCCAGTGATTGGAATTGGCGCCGGACCAACTGTCGACGGACAGATCCTCGTGCTCTACGACATTCTCGATATCGCGCCAGGTAAGCGCACGCGCTTCTCCAAGAATTATCTGTGCGAGGGCGGCAGCATCCACGGGGCGATCGAAGCCTATGTGCGTGAGGTCAAGACAGGGGTGTTCCCAACTGCCGGCTACGCATTCCAGTAAAGCCCTCCCCGCATGAATCCGAAGCTTCAGACCTTGCTGGACGGGCTCGCGCTTGAAAAGCTCGAAGAGAATTTGTTCCGCGGCGCGATCAGCGACACGATCATCAAGCGGGTGTACGGCGGCAAAGTGCTGGGCGAGGCGAGTACGGCGGCCCAGCTGACGGTGGATGAGGACCGTGCGCTGCATTCCCTGCACGCCTACTTTCTGCGCGAAGCAGATTCTCATTCACCGGTGGTCTATTCAGTTGATCGCAGTCGCGATGGCAAGAGCTTTTCGGCCCGGCGAGTTACCGCGATCCAGCACGGCCAACCGATCTTCACCCTTGAAGCCTCTTTCCATAAACCCGAAGCGGGGGTCGAGTACCAGCGCACCATGCCCGAGGTACCGCCGCCGGAAGCCGTGGCGCCGGTGATCTGGGACTGGAGCAAATTTGACACCCAGCCGGCGCGCTTCCAGCGCATGATGACAATCGTCGCGCCCTTTGAGATACGCGCGATTGACGGTGCCGCTGGCAGTCATGATGCGCAGGGCACCCCCATTCGGCGCGCCTGGATGCGCGCGACTGATTTGTTGCCGGCCAATCCCTCCCTACATCGCGCGATGCTCGCTTATTTGTCCGATTACGGATTGATCTGGACCCTGCTGGCGCATCACGGCTTTCAGCTCACGGCGCAAAATCTGGTGGTCGCGAGTCTGGATCACGCGATGTGGTTCCATCGCCCCTTCCGCCTCGATCAGTGGTTGCTTTATCACTGCGAAGGGATCTCCTCCGGTAGCGCACGTGGTCTGGCGCGCGGATCTTTCTACAACCAGCAGGGTGAGTTGGTGGTGTCCGTCGCTCAGGAAGGATTGATGCGGGTTATTTAACCGTCCCTGAAGAAGTTGCTTTTATTGCACCAATTCTCCGCCGATTGACGACTTCAATCGCAGATCCCCACGCACGCACCGACCCAGTGTTGGGGTTCGCAAGCTCACCCCAACCTACGAGATCTGGCTTCGTCTCTCCGCGCGATTTCACAAGCTAACTCGCTATTCATGCGCAGAGCTCCCGACAGTGCTAAAGGAATTACAGCCGAGACCGATAGCCGTGGGACGGAGGGAGTTCTCACGCAATGCAACCGGCCAAGAAGCCACGATTCAACCGCTTTGACCTGCTGTCCAAACTCGGCAGTGGCCTGCATGGGCGCGTCTTTCTGGCGTGGGATCCCCAGCTCGAACGCAAGGTCGCACTGAAGATTTTGACGCGACAACGCGACAACCAGGCGACGCTCGATCAATTCTTCGCCGAAGCCCGCGCAGTGGCCAAAATTGCCCACGCGCAAGTCGTGCCGCTGTTCGAGGCCGGCAGTGAACAAGGCCTACCTTACCTTGTATTCGAATTCGTGGAAGGCGCGCCACTCAGAGAATATCTCAAGTCCACGCAGCTCGATGTGCCGGCGGCATGCGCAAAATTCAAGCAGATTGTCGAAGGTGTGGCGGCGGCACATGCGCTGGGGATCGCGCACCTGGATCTGTCACCGAACAATGTGCTGGTCGATCAGCGCGGGACCATGCGCGTGATGGACTTCGGGCTGTCACGCTTCGTCGCCACGAGTAACAAGAGCGATCACGAAGACGATGCGCAGGGTACGCCGCGCTACATGAGCCCCGAGCATTTCGCTGGCGCACCGCTGGATATGCGTACCGATGTCTTTGCGCTGGGTCTTATCTACTACGAACTCCTGGTCGGGCGACCGGCCGCCAGCGCGCAGAAATTGCGCGAGCTTGTAGCGCAGATTGAGGAGACCCAGTTCGATTGGTTGGCACTGGAGGCACACGGGACGCCGCCGGAAGTGATCAGTGTGATTCGCGACGCGCTGGCCCGCGTGCCAGCACGCCGGTTCAAGCATGCCGGCGAGATGTTAGGTGCGCTGCAAGAAGCCGAGGCGACGTCTGCCGCGCGTGAGAACGGGGATCTCGCGGTCAAATTTCTGTTGCGACGGCTGCAGCGTCGGCCTGAATTTCCAGCCTTTTCGAACAGCATTAATGAGATCAACCGCTTGACTGAGGAAAGCAGTCAAGCCGGTTTGCATGAGCTGGCAGCTGTCGTGATGCGGGATTTCAGCCTGACCAATCGTTTACTGAAAGTGGCTAACTCCGCGTTCTTTGCGCGGGCCGATGAAGGTGCAACCACGGTCTTGCACGCGATCTCGCGGGTGGGCACCAAGACCGTCCGTCTGCTGTGCAATGGTTTGCTGATGTTTGAGCATTTGAAGAGCGATAATCCGGTGCTCCAGGACGCACTGGTGGAATCTTTTGTTTCGGGGTTGCTTGGTCGCTTGCTCGCGCTGCAGCTGTGCCGCGAGCTCGCCGAAGAAGCCTTCGTCGCCGCCATGTTCAATCGCTTGGGACGCAATCTCTTAATCTATTATCTTGATGACGAATACACGGAAATCCTGCAGCGTGTACAGCACGGGGTGCCGCTGCTGCAAGCCGAGCGGGCGATCCTGGGGACGACGAGTAGCCAGGTAGGTGCGGCGGTTGCCGCGTCATGGAAATTTGCCGGGGGGGCTGATCGCCAGCATGGCTTCCTTGCCGGCCGGGCCGTTACCAGTGCCGGCGCACGAAGCCGAGCGTCTGCACTGCCTTGCACATTTTCCCAACGAATTATGCGCGCTGGCTGCTGGCCACAGCGATGCGCCGCCATTGCACCAATTGGAACAATTGGCACTGCGTTTCCAACGGGTTTTTCGCACTAACCCAATCGATCTGGCTGACGCGCTGACCTTGGCGCTGGAGAAATTTGTCGAAATCGCGCCCACCTTAGGTATCGCCACCGACACCAACGGATTTTGCGCGCGAACGCGCGCATTCCTCGCCGCATATCAATTAGCCCAAGCAGAACTCAGCGCAAACGAGGTGGCTGAGGCCTGTTAGGGCGAACGCGACGCAGTCCAGTAAAATGAATCCAGCGCAACGGACTCCTTACTTTCTGCGCGCCACCTTTGGCTTACTCGCAACAGCACGTGCACTGGCGG
>CAMATU010000294.1 GCA_945861225.1 Klebsiella pneumoniae | reverse complement strand
ACAGCCAACCACACGCGACGTTGGAAAAACCCGCTTTCACGCGCCTGGGTTCTAAGCGGCGAGGAGTTCCGCATGAAGGCGCTGAAGCGTTTACGCTTGAAGAGCGGCATATGGCTTTACAATCAGCGAAATTAAGGCGTCGAATGTCGCCGTAAATCGCGCAGAACAATAAACAACCAAGGCCACACCACAGCGCTGGTTAAGGCACCGAGTAAGAAGGTGCTCGGATACTGTTTGGAGCCCAGCGTGTTATAGATCATCAGCAGCCATGCTTGATAGATGAAGATGGTGGACCCCACCACCACTGCTTGCTGGAACAGCGGAAACACGCGAATACGTTGGTGATACCACACCGCAATGAACGCGACGAACGCGAGCCCCAATGCGTGTTGGCCGAGCAACGATCCATGCAGTACGTCCAGCAGAATTCCGATTCCCCAGGCCGTTAAAACCCCGATCCTCTCGGGCAGCGCGATACACCAATAAATCAACGCGAGTGCTACCCACGCGGGTCGCCAATAAGTAATCCAGGCCGGGAGCGGAATACTGGTCAGCATCACTGACGCGATCAAGCTGAGCACCACAGCCCAACTCCAGCGCAAATCGAGCGGGCCCACTCAGCGCCTCCGCGCGCCTGAAGCGACCAAATATTTGATCCTCATGGCGCCGGTATCGTCGCGAGTTCGGGTTGCGCGGACAGCGTGGCGGTCGATGGCCGTGGCCAGACCAGAAGCACCTCTCGAACGCTCAGTACATGCGCAGCCGGCTTGACCTGAATTCTTGCAAACGGTTCGCTGGCAAGCATGCTCACCGCAGTGACTTCGCCAACGGGGTAACCTACTGGGAATCGATGATCAAGCCCCGAGCTAACGACCAGATCCCCCGCGACCACGTCGGCGTTATTCGGCACAAAGCTCAAAAACAATTCCTCGTTATTATCACCGCCACTCGCGATCGCGCGCAGCCCATTCCGATTGACCTGAACGGGGATTGCGTGACGCGAATCAGTGAGCAAGATCGCGGTGCTGACGAAGCGACTGACTTCTAGCACCTGTCCCAAGATGCCGTGCGCGTCCGCGACTGGCTGCCCCACGTACACGTGTTGGTGGCTGCCTTTGTTGATCACAATCTGACGTTTAATCGAATTAGTTTCAATCGCGAGCACATCGGCGACGACGACTTCCTCGCCCAACTCTGCCGTGGATTCAAGCAACGCGCGCAAACGGCGGTTTTCACTTTCGAGCGCGGCGAATTTCTGCGCGCGACTGCGTAGAAGTAAATTCTCCTCACGCAGGCTTTGGTTATCATCTTGCAGGCTTTGGCGGCCGGTGAAGGTGCGGGCGATTGCATCGACCATCTTTACCGGCAAACTCACCGCATATTGCAGCGGATAGACGAGGACGCCTATTCCTGCGCGAACCGCCGAGAGATGCTGCTGCCTGCTATCCACGGAGATCAGCAAAAACGACAGCACCACGCAGGCGGTGAACCGCGTGGTCGGCGACGGCTCGTCGAGAAACAGGGGTTTAATGGATATTCCCTCCGCAGGCTCCTCAGCTTCCGATTTTTATTCGAGCGCCAGGACCTCCGGGCCATACTCTTCGATCATCTCCAATACGCGGCCACCGCCGCGCGCGACGCAGGTTAATGGATCGTCGGCGACGATCACCGGCAGCCCGGTTTCTTCCATTAGCAGTCGATCAAGATCGCGCAGCAACGCGCCACCGCCGGTTAACACCATGCCGCGTTCCGCTACGTCTGAACCGAGTTCTGGCGGCGTCTTCTCCAGCGCCGTTTTTACCGCTTGCACGATGCCCGCGAGTGGCTCTTGCAGGGCCTCTAGAATTTCATTGCTGTTCAGCGTAAAACTGCGCGGCAACCCTTCAGCAAGATTGCGTCCCTTAATTTCGATTTCGCGCATTTCGTTACTCGGATATGCGCAGCCAATTTCGTGCTTGATGCGCTCGGCTGTCGCGTCACCGATGAGGCTGCCGTAGTTGCGGCGGACGTAATTGACGATTGCATCGTCAAAGCGATCACCACCGATGCGTACCGAGTCTGAATACACGATGCCATTCAAAGAAATTATCGCGACTTCGGTGGTGCCACCACCGATATCCAGCACCATCGAACCACTCGCATCGCTCACCGGCATCCCCGCGCCAATGGCGGCCGACATCGGTTCTTCAATGAGATGAACCTCGCGCGCACCAGCACCTTCGGCAGATTCCTTAATCGCACGCCGCTCCACCTGGGTAGAACCGCAGGGCACGCAAATCAGCACGCGTGGACTTGGCTTGAACATGGAATTGCCATGCACTTTCCGAATGAAGTGCTGCAGCATTTTTTCAGTGATCGTGAAGTTCGCGATCACCCCATCCTTGAGAGGCCGGATCGCCTCGATATGACCTGGCGTGCGGCCTAACATCCGTTTGGCTTCGATGCCAACGGCCGCGATCTGTTGCGAGCCGTTGTTCTTTCCGCGTCGAATCGCGACCACCGAAGGTTCGTTCAATACGATGCCCCGGCCGCGCACAAAAATAAGCGTATTGGCGGTACCCAAATCGATCGACAGATCATTTGAGAACACGCCCCTCAACATTTTCAGCATCGATCTCTGTCCTCTGCCCTGAAATACCGCCGCGTGATTGAGTGCGTTTGCTGCGGTGATGAGAATGATGGCCCGCCGATCGCGCTTGATCGTGATAAACTTTGAACGCTTAAACGGGACGGAATGTGGGCGCTGGAATGGACGAGCGCGTCACTTGGGATCGTCGGTTAATGTAACAGTGGCAGGCCATTTGGGCAAGCCAGTCGGTTTACCAAAACTCTTTCTTAATCAACAAATAAGAAGTCCAACCACAATGCTTGAAGCGGCTCAGGTACAAGCGCTCGCGAGGCTTGCGAGAATTCAGCTCGAAGCATCGGAAGTGCCTGCGCTGGTCGCGCAGTTAACGCGCATTTTGATCTTGGTCGATGAGATGAATGCAGTGGATACGGTCGGCCTTGAACCGCTGGCTCATCCGCTTGAGCTGGTCGCGCGACGGCGCGCGGATCAGGTGAGCGAAATGGATCAGAGGGCAATCTTTCAGACGAGCGCGCCTCAGGTGCAGGATGGCTACTATCTGGTGCCTAGAGTCATCGAGTAAGCCATGGATTTTCCCACTACTGTTGCCGCGCTGAGCGCGGGATTAGCGCGCGGTAGTTTCTCCAGCCGCGAACTCACGCAATCTTACTTGGCGCGAATTGCCACCTGCGACGCGCGTTTGAACAGCTTTATCTCGGTCTTTCCCGCACAAGCCCTGGCCTCGGCGGATGCCGCCGATCACAGTCGCCGCGCGGGCACTGCGGGACCGCTCACTGGAATTCCGTACGCTAACAAAGATATCTTTTGTACCAAAGGAACCCGCACGAGCTGCGCTTCGCGCATGCTGGACACCTTCATTGCGCCCTACGATGCCACGGTAGTGGCGCGTCTGCATAACGCAGGCATGGTGATGTTGGGCAAGACCAATATGGATGAGTTCGCCATGGGCTCATCCAATGAAACCAGTTTCTATGGCCCCTGCCGCAATCCGTGGGATACGACCTGTGTCCCGGGCGGATCATCCGGTGGCTCTGCCAGTGCAGTCGGTGCGCGCCTGGTGCCATTCGCAACCGGGACTGATACTGGTGGATCAATTCGCCTACCTGCAGCGTTCTGTGGGATTAGTGGGCTTAAGCCCACCTATGGTCGGGTGTCACGCTACGGCATGATTGCCTTTGCTTCGAGTCTTGACCAGGGCGGCCCGATGGCGACCACGGCCGAAGATCTCGCGCTAACTTTGCAAGCCATGTGCGGCTACGATCCTCTCGACTCAACTTCTGCCGAGACTCCCGCCGAGGATTTTGCGATAGGCCTTGGGCGCCGTTTAGAGGGCCTGCGCATCGGTCTCCCCCGAGAGTTTTTTGACGCGCGGCTGGACCCACAAATCGGCGACTGCCTGCAAGCTGCCATTGCCCAACTTGAGCGGCTGGGCGCGACCTGCCGCGAAGTGTCCCTGCCATCCACGGCCTACGCGGTACCGGCCTACTACATCATCTCCTCCGCCGAGTGCTCGTCCAACCTTTCGCGTTTCGACGGGGTACGTTTCGGGCATCGCTGCGAGCACCCGCGGGACCTGACCGATCTCTACCTGCGCTCGCGTGGCGAGGGCTTCGGCGCCGAAGTGAAGCGGCGCATTCTGGTGGGCACCTACGCGCTCTCGACTGGCTATTACGACGCCTACTATGCTCAGGCGCAAAAATTGCGCCGCCTGATTAAGCAGGATTTTCAGCGGGTGCTGAGCGAAGTAGACCTCATCGCCGGCCCCACGGCGCCGACCGTGGCTTTTAAGCTCGGCCAGAAAATT
>CAMATU010000293.1 GCA_945861225.1 Klebsiella pneumoniae | reverse complement strand
GCCCAATATCGATTCAACCGTCGCTTCAATCTGCGTTCCATCTTGGCTCGCCTGTTACGCGCCGCGTGCCTCACAAGCCCAACCTCTGCCTTCGCCATTCGTGTGGCTGAGGCAAGTCGCTAATCAGGTACGTATTATTCACGCCATGTTTGCCTTCCTTCGTCTCCTCAGTCTGCTCCTGCCAGCGCTAGCCAGCCACGCCGCCGTCAACGATGTCATGCCTGGCGACTACTTTCCCTTGCAATCTGGCCAGACCACCCTGACGGTCTATGCCTATGACCGCGAATTTCAAGGCCCATATGCCAATGGCCGTCAAACATTCGATGGCCACATTGACAGCACCGTTCTCGCCTTGCGTGCCGCCAGAGGTTTTCGAGTCGGCGACACCACCGTAGCCGGCGTTGCCGTGCTGCCCTGGTCAGACTCGCGGACGGCCCCCGTTCCGCTGGCCACCGCCATGGGTGCCAAGGCCAAAGGCTTGAGCGACCTGCGTCTCGGTCTCACCGCCTGGCTGATCAACGACAAGGCCACGGCCAACTACCTCGGTATCAGTGGCATGCTGATCGCCCCGACCGGCGATTACGATGGCCGGCAGGTACTCAATGCCGGCGAGAACCGGTGGCGCTTCATTTTCTCCGGCGGCTGGCAAAAAGACATCACCCCACGCTTTCTGGTCGAACTCTCTCCCGAGATCGCCATCTATGGCGACAACAACGACTACGCCGGTAAGCGCCGACTCGAACAACGCACCAGTTACGCCCTGACCGGCTACCTGCGCTGGCGTGTCACGCCGACGTGGCATGTGCATCTCGGCGGGCAGTTCAATCGCGGTGGAGAAACCCGCATCAACGGTGTCGACCAACGCAATCCGGCCAACAACGATCGCGTGATGGCCGGCATGAGCTGGTTCCTGCCCGAGCAGCAACAAGTCATTCTGCGCTTGGCTCGCGATATGGATATCGACAACGGCTTCCGCACCGGCCACGAAATTCTGCTGCGCTACCAGAAGGGCTTTTGATGCGCACTTTTCTGCTTGGGCTCCTGCTCCTGCTGCTGTCGCCGCTGCTGCGCGCCGAAGCACCGCCGGTCATCACCTTGGACCAAGGGCAGATCACGTTCCTGCGCGACAAGTCCAAGCAACTGACGCTGGACCAAGCCCGCGCGGCACATGCCGAGGGCCAGTTCAAGCCACTCCCCGGCAATCTGGGTCTTGGCTACATCCCCGATGCCGTCTGGCTGCGCTTATCGATTTCGCAAGACCACCCGGCAGCCCGCTGGCTGGAAGTCATACCGCCGTATCTCGACGACATCCGTCTATTCCACCTCCGTCCCGACGGGGAAATTGACGAACGACGGGGCGGTGACCGCCTGCCGCTGTCTGCGAAGGAAGAGCCCTATCGCGGCCATCTGTTCAAACTCGATTTCCAAACGGGCGAGCACGAGCTTTTCATCCGCCTGCAAACCACCAGCACCATGACGGCTATCGTCAAACTGTGGCAACCGCGTGCTTTTGAGCAGCACCTGCGCACCACCTATTACGGTTTCGGCATCTATTTCAGCCTAATTCTCACCGTGCTGCTGTTCAATGCCGCCAACTGGCTGGTGGCGCGGCGCGGGATTTTTCTCGTCTACGTCGGCTACCTGGTGATCAACACCGTGCAGTGGCATACAACCAACGGCCTCACCGCCGAGTTTCTCCTGCCCGAACAGCCTGAGCTGGTCAGCTCGGCTTTGGGGCTGTTGATTTCGCTGGGGGCTGCCATGGCATGGCTGTTCTTCATGATGGTTCTGGAATTGAAGCGATATCACCCATTTTTGTATCGCTTCAGCCAGTTCGGCATCGTCGTCAGCCTTGCCACCTTCGTCGCAACAGTGGTGGGCTATTACCAGATCTTCATGACGATCCTCATGCTGACTGGTATCGTCTCACTGCTTACCGTTCCCTGGCCCATTTGGCGGCTGTGGAAGACGAGTGAAATCTGGGCACGCCTGCTGGCCCTGGCCTATTTCCTCTATGCCTCGCTTCTCCTCACCAACATCCTCGGCAACCTCGCCATCATTCCTTTCAGCGAGTGGACCTTCCTTGCAGGCATGGCCAGCAACATCACCCACATACTGTTCCTGCACTTCGCCATCATGCTGCATTACCGCCGCATCGAGGCCGATCATGCTGCGGTGCTCGAAAAGTCGGCGCTGGCGGAACGGCAGCTGGCGCTTGAGCAGGTCTATCGTGGCGAACAAGACAATCTGTTGCGCATGATGTCGCATGAGATTCGCACCCCGATTGCACTGATCGATTCGGCCCGGCAGGTACTGGAAGTCCTCGATGACGACCGGCTCGTCCCGCCGGATCCGGAACGGCAGCGGCGCTATAGAACGATCAAAAGGGCGGTCGGCCGACTCGACGCACTGACGGACATGGCGCTGACCCGGGAAAAGGACATCCTGGAATTACGCCAACTGACCAAGATCCCGCTCAATCCTATGGCGCTGACCGAATCCGTCGTCGGCACGCTCGACCCCGCCGTGGCGAACCGTGTCCAGGTTGCGGCGGATGCAGAGTTGCCTGCCCTGCACGGCGAAGAACGTCTGCTGCACATTGCCCTGCTCAATCTGCTGGAGAACGCCGGCAAATACACACCGGGCGAGTCTCCAATCAAGGTCACGCTGCAACCTTGCGAACATGAGAACGTTCCCGGGGTGAGTTGGCACATCGAAGACTACGGCCCCGGTGTGCCCAACGGTATGGAAGAACGCATTTTTGAAAAATACAGCCGGCTGGGGGAAACTTCCGGTACGGCGGGCCTCGGCCTTGGCCTGTATCTGGTGCGCCATATTCTGGAGCATCATGGCGGCCGGGTAAGGGCAGAAACCGGGCGCCCCACCGGTGCCGTCTTCATCGTCTGGTTGCCAGCCCATAAGACACAGGAAAGCTCGTCATGACCCGCATTGGCCTGATCGAAGACAACATCGAATACCGCGACAATCTCGCCTTCTTCCTGCGCCGCGAAGGATTTGACATCGCCTTTGAAAGTGATGGCCATGCGATCGATCGCACACTCGCCCAGCACCCCTGCGACCTGATTCTGCTCGACCTCGGCCTGCCTGATGAAGATGGTCTTTCCATCGCGCGCCGCCTGCGTGAAAAACGACCTTCACTGGGTATCGTCATGCTCACCGCTCGGGGAGGTCTCGATGACCGCCTGAACGGCATGCGTGATGGCGCAGATGCCTATCTGGTGAAGACAGTGGACTTTCGTGAGTTAATGGGGGTCCTGAAAAGCCTGGTTCGACGCCTCGACATCCGGGAACAATCCGCCACGTGGTTGTTGCAAGCGGCCAAATTGCAACTCGTGCCGCCCGATGGCTCGCCCATCAAGTTGACCGGCCGGGAGGCGAAACTTCTCGGCCATATGGTACGTGCCCATCCAAAAGCGGCCTCGCGTGAATCCCTCGCTGAACCAGTCGCCGCGATAGCAGACCCGATGGAGTTCCGGTCCATCGAGGTGGCCCTCAGCCGGTTGCGTAAAAAGATCCAGGAAGCCACCGGGCAGCAACTCATCCTTGCCTCACGCAGCGAAGGCTACCTGTTTGGCGCTCCCATTCGCTTCGACGACGAAGCACCGTAAACGGATTGACACCCAGCGAAGAATGCAAGCTTTTGTGAGCTTACGAAAGTAATAGAGAGCATATAACTTTCTGTTTTTGCTAACTTCACCCCACTTGTACCGAACAGATGCGCAAGGATTATCGGGGGGAGTTGCTTGTCATTATTTGGTCGTCAGTGTTTATGGGTCGGCTCACTTGGTTTTATCGGCATTTCCACGAGTTACGCCCAGCCCACGCCCGATGCCGGCAGCCTGTTGCGCCAGCAGGAGCAGTTGCAGCAACGCATTCCTGACCAACTGCCCAAGCGAGATGTTGAAGAAACCCGCCCGCCGCTGATAGTCGGCGCTGGCGAGACGGTGCGGGTCAAGGCGATCCGCTTCAGCGGTGCCACCGGGCTCGTCCCTGACGCTGAATTGCATGCCCTGATCGCCGACGCCATTGGCCGCGAACTCGACTTTGCTGCCTTGCAGCAACTCACCGAGCGCGTTACCGCCTACCTCAAAAAATCCGGCTGGTTCCTTGCCCGCGCCTACATGCCCAAGCAGGACGTGACAGAAGGCAATATCGAAATTGCCCTCATCGCCGGACGGCTGAGCCAAAAAGAACCGGTCAGGATCACCGCCGACGGCAAGCTCGCCCTGCGCATTGACCCCGAACGGCTTAAGGCGATCGCCAACCGCCAGTTGCCGGCCGGCGCCGCTGCGCGTGAAGACGAACTCAACCGCGCGGTCCTGTTGATGAACGACCTGCCCGGCGTTGCTGCGCGGGCCCGTCTCGAACCCGGCGATCAGGAAGGTGA
>CAMATU010000292.1 GCA_945861225.1 Klebsiella pneumoniae | reverse complement strand
GCTGCTATGCTCGGCCTACCCACTCGAGGACGTGGTGGTCCAACTTGAGGATTACGACGAAGCGGAGCTCCACTCGGCACGGCCGATCGTGGAGTGTGACGGCCGAATTTTAATGCGAAGAAAGGTAACCTCGGATATCTGGCAGTTGGTGCTTGAGTGCGACGGCGAAACATTATTCGGATTTGACGCGGGCCAGTTCGTGGAAGTCAACGTGCCGGGAACGGATGAATGGCGGGCGTATTCGATGGCCAATGCCCCGAGTGACGCCCAGCGCATCGAGCTGCTCGTCAAAGAGCTGCCAGGCGGATGCTTTTCGGCGTTTCTAGCTAAAGGATTGCACGAAGGTGATGCAGTCCGCATCCGTGGACCTTACGGCCAGTTCAAAGTCCAACAGGGGACTGCCCCGATCATGATGGTAGCCGGAGGTTCCGGCATGGCCCCCATACTTTCGATGCTGAGAGCGCTAGGCGAGCAACGAAGCTCGCGCGAGATCACGTTCTACTATGGTGCGCGCACCGCGCACGATCTTATTTGCGGGGAAGAAATTGCGAGTACTGCTTCAAACTTGGGTTCGTTCACCTACGTTCCTGTGCTCTCTGAACCCGAGCCGGCATCTTTGTGGAGCGGCGAAATCGGGTTGGTAACCTCAGCGATTGAACGCCAAGCTGGCAATCTGCGCGTTGCCGAAGCCTACCTGTGCGGGCCGCCCGCGATGATCGATGCGGCAATCGAAGTGTTGAGGCGCAAGGGCATGTTTAGCTCGCGGATTCGGTATGACAAATTCGTGAGTACCGCGAATCGCACCTGAAAAGCGCGCGTAACGAACCGCTGGTCGCCTAACTCTCGAA
This sequence comes from Klebsiella pneumoniae, assembly GCA_945861225.1. Lineage (GTDB taxonomy): Bacteria > Pseudomonadota > Gammaproteobacteria > CAIKBL01. The sequence goes on along the minus strand of CAMATU010000292.1, from coordinate 3,577 downwards.
ACGAACTGCTGGTTATGTCGTTGGATTCGTCGGCTGTGCGCACCTGCTCGTCAGACCGAGTTGCCGTTGGTAGTATTGCCAGAACCCAATGATCGCGCCTTCCGTCACAAGATGGTTTGCGTCTACCGCCTGCCCGCCGCCCATGGCGATATACGAGCTTTTTCCGTTATCGCCAATGACTGCTTTCTGCACTAGCTCTACGGCTTCTCCGTCCTCCATCGAAATTAACCCGGCAGGTCCGATAAGGTTCGCTTGCTTGATCCGGATTTCGCGCATTTCAGAATCGTCGTCGACGTAGCCAAAGTGTGTCCAGACCAGCTCGAAACCGTCAACACCGCGGGTCACGATTTGGCGCACGGCCAGTGTGTTGGCAATCTGTTGCACAATGACGTTCGGAAAGATTGACAGAATCACCAGCGTCACGCCGTCCTCGAATTCGGTTCGTCCGTGCAGTAGGGAAGGGTCCTGCAAGTGGAACGCGGTGTTGTAACTACGACTATCTTTATAGATTTCCCTGTCGACTTTCTCGTTGGTGGTGCCTGCCATCGTATATAGCAAGCTGTGCTTGCCGGTTTCATCCATCACGCTCGCGCCACGCTGAGATGCGCGATAAAGACCAAATGTGTTATGAAACAAGTGCAGAAGGCTTGCATGATAAGGATCGCGGGTGTTCTCCGCGTATAGCTTCCAGTTGCCGTGCATGAATTGCCGCTGGTCACCGAGCACCTCGATCTGGCGATTGAAGATGCGTTCGATAGCCTGAACGACGGTGTTACCAAGATAATCGCGCAGCGGCGCGACCTGGCGCGAAAAAGACGCGAAAACGAGCCCCGCGATCGTTTCGCAGCGCAATAGATCTAACCCGTGGTCCGCAAGATCAAAGCCGGCAGGCATGCCGCCCTGCCCCCTGACGCCGCGGCGAAACGGGACGCCGAGTAATTTGCCTTTTAGATCATAAGTCCACTGGTGGTACACACATTCGAGATGCGCAGCGTTGCCGCGCGGCTCGCGGCATACCATCGCCCCCCGATGGGCGCAGCGGTTCCGCATGACGTTGATGCCGCCGTCCGTGTCGCGCGTCACGATCACCGGCGTCTCCCCGATGAAGGTCGCCTTGAAATCTGCGGAGTTTGGGATTTCCGCCTCAAGGGCGACGAAATTCCAGGTGTCGCCACGGAAAATCGCGTCTTGTTCGCGCTTGTAGACATCCTTCGAAGTAAACACTTCATAAGGAACTGCGAACCCCTGCAGGGGTTGTGGCCAAGGTCGGTTAAGTGCGTCGTCGGTGTCTGTGAGCATCATTAGGACCTACCAAGATTGCTACCGATTCAGAGAGGGATAACCATTAGTGCGTCAATGAGGTTTGTATCAAAAATGACCTGCTTTTCTGCGAACAACCAGCGACCTTCCTGAACCAGGATATGATCAAGATAGAATCCTGCGTTGTAGACCTCAGTCGCGCCATTGGTGCGTGTTCTGTACACCACGTAATTACTTCGTGCGTCGAATGTGCCATCAGCGCGTGGTTCCACGCGCAATGAAGAAACGATGTGTCGATATTGATGCCTCTCATAGATATTCGCGTGGCGCAGGGATATCACACGATCGCTCAACATCGCGCGTGAATCGCAGTACATCGCGGCGATCGGAAGGTTGCGATCAACATTTTCTTTCGCGATTACGCGATAGAGACATTTTTCTGTGAACAGCATCGGCCACTGCTCAAGTTCATCGCCGTCGATGCAGTGGACGTAACGCGCGAGCAATTGCTCAACGTGATAGTGAAGAGTCATTGGATCGAGCGCAGATGCTGACATGGTCTCTGGATTCCGTGGCGGCTGTGCATACGAATCTAACGGCGACACGCCAAGCCCCGTCCGCGGCCGAACGCGCAGTGTTTCGGCGCTCAGTCGAGCGCCCGACATCTGCGCAAAGTATACGTACCAGTGAACTGGTATGCTAGAATTTTTGAAACTCACTCCAAAATATCTGAACAGAATAACAATGCAAGCTAGTCGGGCGAAATCTAGGAAGTTGTCGACAAGGTATTCGTAGCGGGTGACTAATCGACGGAAGTGTCACAGTCAGCGCCCTCGATAGGCTATCGCGCGGATGCAAGCTTCATCGCCGGTTTGTAGGGACATATGTTCGCTTATCACCTGGCGTTTTATCGCCAGCATCAACGGCTCGGCGACAGTGGTATCACGGTCAATCTGCCCTAGTTAACGCGGCTGGGCCAGCACAGCGCCGAATTCCTAGAACCCATTTAAGACGCGCAATTCGCCTCAACTCAGTTGAGCCGCGTCAGGGCCATAGATGACAAATTCGGTAGGAACTAATTTGGCCAGCTTGAGCTGGTCCCGAAGGGACCAGCCTCAGGAATGAGGCGAGCAGGTCGAGGTGTCGGAAGGTGTGCTGGCACGCGCTTGTGGCGCGATGCTAAGTGAGTTCTTCGCCTCCGACGCGTCGGCTAAAGCCCCACCGCTACCCCGCCCCGTGCCGGACAGGGGTAGCCGCGAATCATTCCTTCAGGAAATCCAGGCACAGCTTATTGAACAAATTGGCCTTCTCGTACTGCACCCAGTGGCCGCACTGCGAGAACACGATAAGGCGCGCATTGTCGCATTCTTTCAGGATTTCTATACCGGACTCGACCGGGCAGGCGCGGTCGTCGCGGCCCCACAGCACCATAGTCGGGGTGTTTTTGAGGATGTTCAAACGTGGACGCAAATCGCCGATGGACAGCGTCTGGAACACCCGCGGCGGCTGGGTGACGGCGACTTCGTAACGCTCGTTGACCAGTTGATCCGTGACGTCGTCCTTGGAATAGGCCATGAATTCCAGGAACCGACGCAGTTTCTCCTTGCTGAAACCGCCCTCCTCCTGACCGAGAGCCTTGAGCATCTGGATCGCCGGCATGGCAAGGTAACGCTCCATCGGGCCGATGCCTCCCGGGCCCATCACCACCAGTTTTTCCACCCGCTGCGGGAAGTCCTGCGAGAAGCGGATAGACATGGCGCCGCCCATCGAGTTGCCGACCAGGGTCACCTTGCCCAACCTGAGGTGGTCGAACAGCTTGATCAGGCACTCCATCAGAGTTTCGAAATCGAACGTTCCGTCGGTGGGCTTGGACGACAGGCCATAGCCGAAGGCATCCGGCGCAATCGCCCGGTAGCCCGCATCGGCGAACACCTGAAGATTGTGCTGCCAATTGGTCCAGCCGCCGGCGCCCTGGCCGCCGCCGTGCAGGAAAATCACCGGATCGCCCTTGCCAATATCATGGTAATGCAGGCGGTTGCCGCCGCCCATGTCTGCGTAGTGGGCAACCTTGTTGTACTGGTATTCCATTTCGATTTTCCTGATGGGATTTGCGTCAGAAACCGTGTCCACGGAGGATAATCGCGCACTTCGCCGAAATCGAGGCTAGTCGAGGTCGAATTCGAGTGCGTCAACCGGGCCGTTCCGACTATACGGCGCCCGTTAACGACAACCGTTCGGTCGAGACTGCCTGTCCCTTTGAGCGGTGGTTCAGATCATTTACGCACACACTTGCGGATACGGGGCGCAGGTGTTGGTC
>CAMATU010000291.1 GCA_945861225.1 Klebsiella pneumoniae | reverse complement strand
GCACACCCAGGCCGATGGCCTGATGATCGGTCGTGCCGCGCAAGGGGATCCGTGGATCTGTGCGCGAATCAACGCGTTTTTAATCGATGGCACACGGCTTGCCGGACCGACTGAGGCGGCTCTGCATGCGACCTTGCGCGAGCATCTCGCGGGACTGCATGAGTTATATGGAGAGCCTGCGGGCGTAGGCATCGCACGCAAGCATGCGGGATGGTACTTCACCCGTTGGTTTGCGAATGGCACTGCGCTGCGAGCGTTGTTCAACACACTAGGGAGCGCGACCGCGCAACTCGCGTTTATTGATCGTCAACAAAATTTTCAGCATGGAGAGGCAGCATGAGCGGATTGGCGCAGCCCCTGGTTAGCAGTGCTCAGATAGTCAATCTTGTGCCGGAGCGTGAAGCGCCAACAGAGCCTCTTTCATTTCACGTGAAACAAGCAATGGAGCGTTACTTCGTTCAACTCAACGGACATTCGCCCGGTGGCTTGTATGATTTCGTTCTCGGCGAAGTCGAGCGCCCACTCCTTGAAGTGGTGATGAAGAAAACACGCGGCAACATCTCCAAAGCCGCGCAGTACCTGGGTTTGAATCGTGCCACCTTGCGTAAGAAGCTCGAACGTTACGGTCTCAACCATTAAGTCTAAGGTCGAGGGGATTGGGATGCCGAGTCCATGATTAAACTCCGGCGTGCCCTGGTCAGCGTCTCGAATAAGGACGGCCTCCTCCCTTTTGTCACGGCGTTGGTCGCGCAACAAGTAGAGATCCTCTCGACTGGTGGCACGGCCAAGCTGTTGCAGCAGGCCGGCATCAAGGTGATCGAAGTCGCGGATTACACCGGCTTTTCCGAAATGATGGATGGTAGGGTGAAGACCCTGCATCCCAAGGTGCACGGCGGTCTACTCGGTCGGCGCGGTATCGATGATGCGGTGATGGCCGAACATGGCATCGCGCCGATCGATTTATTGGTCGTGAACCTCTATCCCTTTCAAGCCACCATTGCGAAACCTGACTGCGATCTGGCGACGGCCATTGAGAATATCGATGTCGGTGGCCCCGCGATGTTGCGCGGCGCGGCCAAGAACCACGCGCATGTCGCGGTGGTGGTCGATCCGGCGGACTATCCTGCGCTAACCGCAGAACTTAACCAGCACGCCGGTGCGCTCTCGAGCACCACCCGTTTCGCGCTGGCGACCAAGGCCTTTGCCCATACCAGTGAATATGATGGCGCGATTGCGCGCTATCTCGCGGCACAGACCACGCCCGTCGCGCGTTTTCCTGCGCAGATAGATCTGCGTTTTCGCCAGAAGCAGCGGCTCAGGTACGGAGAAAATCCGCATCAAACGGCGGCTTTTTATGTGGAAGATCAACCCCCCTCAGGATCCATCGCGAGCGCCCGCCAGCTGCACGGCAAAGAACTCTCGTTCAACAACATTGCGGATACTGACGCCGCACTGATGTGTGTGGCTGCCTTCGCGGGCCCGGCCTGTTGCATTGTTAAGCATGCGAACCCCTGCGGCGTGGCCGAAGCGGTCGATCTCGCGCGCGCCTATGAACTCGCTTATGCGACCGATCCCACCTCAGCCTTTGGCGGCATCATCGCGTTTAATCGTCCGCTAGACGCGGTGACCGCGCTGAAAATCGTCGAGCGTCAGTTTGTAGAGGTGATCGTGGCGCCGAGTGTGAATGAGGACGCGCGCGACATCTGCAAGCGCAAGAAGGATTTGCGCCTGTTGGAAGTCGGGGCGTTTGAGATGACGGCACTGACGCAGGATTACAAACGGGTGACCGGTGGCCTGCTGGTGCAGGACCGCGACGGGATCCCCTGCGCTATTACGGAGGCCGACCTTAAGGTCGTAAGCGTCCGCCCACCGACTACGGAGGAAGTCCGCGATCTGCTCTTCGCCTGGAAAGTGGTCAAGTGTGTGAAATCCAATGCGATCGTGTATGCGCGGAATGGCCAGACCATTGGCATTGGCGCGGGCCAGATGAGTCGCGTGTATAGCGCGCGAATTGCAAGCATCAAAGCGGCTGACGAAGGCCTGGTGGTACAGGGTTCGGTGATGGCCTCCGATGCGTTTTTTCCCTTTCGCGATGGGATCGATGCGGCGGCCAAAGTCGGCATCACGGCGGTGATTCAGCCGGGTGGCTCGGTGCGCGATGCCGAAGTCATCGCGGCCGCAGATGAAGCCGACATGGCAATGGTGTTTACTGGCATGCGGCATTTTCGGCATTGAAGTCAGGAATAAGACGGGCCACGGAGGCACGGAGTTCGCAGAGGAAGACGAAGTCAAATTTCAGGGATCGGTCACTCGGACCAAATGGATGAACTGTCATGCCGAAAACCCTAGATCATCAAATTAAAGAATTCCTCCGAGCCTCCGTGGCTTAATCTAAACAGCGCAAAACAATGACGCGAACATGAAAGTCCTGATCGTCGGTGGCGGTGGACGTGAGCACGCACTTGCCTGGAAGTGCGCGCAATCCGCGCGCGTGCGAATGGTGTATTGCGCACCGGGTAACGCTGGTACCGCCACTGAGCCCAGGGTCTGCAACGTTCCGCTAAGCCCGGAAAACATTCCGGGCCTCATCGCGTTCGCGCGCCGCACACAGATCGACCTCACCATCATTGGCCCCGAAGCGCCACTTGTCGCGGGCATTGTGGATGCCTTTGAACACGCCGGACTCAAATGCTTCGGCCCCCGCGCGAACGCCGCGATCCTGGAAGCCTCCAAAGCCTTCACCAAGGATTTCTTCAAGCGGCACCGGATCCCCACCGCGCGATTTGAGAACTTCACAAACTTTGCAGCCGCAGCCACCTACATCCGCGCGCAACCTTTGCCGTTGGTCATAAAAGCTTCCGGTCTCGCGGCTGGCAAAGGGGTGGTGATCGCGCAGACGGTGGAAGAAGCGCTCACTACCGCGCAGAGCATGCTATCCGGTCAAGCTTTCGGCGCGGCGGGCCACGAGATTGTGGTGGAGGAATTTCTGCGCGGGGAAGAAGCCAGTTTCATCGTAATGACGGACGGCACTCATATCGTGCCGTTTGCCTCGGCCCAGGATCACAAAGCAGTGCTCGACGGCGACCAAGGACCAAACACCGGCGGCATGGGCGCATATTCCCCCGCGCCATTGGTCGATCACGGCTTGCATGCGCGCGTGATCCGCGAGGTGATCAAGCCGACCCTGGCCGGTATGGCGGCGGAGGGCCGGCCGTATCGCGGCTTCCTCTATGCCGGACTCATGGTTACCCCGGACGGCGAACCGAAAGTACTCGAATACAATTGCCGCTTCGGCGATCCCGAAACTCAGCCCATGATGATGCGCCTGAATTCTGATTTGCCCGCCGCGTGCTTAGCGCTACTCACAGGCAAAGGCGCACGAGTGACACTGGATTTCGATTCGCGCGCCGCCCTCGGTGTAGTGCTCGCGTCTGGCGGTTATCCCAACGATTACCAGCAAGGTTTCGCAATCAGCGGCCTTGATCAACAGAGCCCGGATTCCAAAGTGTTCCACGCCGGCACCGCGCGCCGTGCAGGAGAGGTGATCAACACCGGCGGGCGGGTATTGTGTGTGGTCGGTTTAGGCGCGACAGTACGCAGTGCGCAGACCCGGGCCTACGCGCGGGTGAATCAAATTTCCTGGCAGGGCATGCATTGCCGACGCGACATTGGCTATCGCGCGGTGGCGCGCGAGGACGGACAGCGCGCTTGAGGTCGGTGTTCTGGCTGGCAAAATTTTTCCGTCCCACCCACACTGAACGCTGAATCAATCATCAGAAGGAAGCACCATGCCTAAAATCACCGGCACCTTTGAAGATCGCGAACAAATCCGCGAACTCTATGCGCGCTATGCGATTTATATCGACGGCTCGCGTTTCAGCGACTGGGTGAACTGCTTCACGCCCGACGGGGTGTTCGAAAGCCCAGTCCTTGGCAAGTTCGCCGGGCACGCCGAGCTGCACAAATTTACCGGGCAGTATCACGAATCCTGGGCCGGTGGCGGTGTGCGCCACATGATGGTGAATGTGAGCTTCGACGTTCAAGGCGATCTCGCGACCGGCACCTGCAGCCTTATTTACTTCAAGGTGCACGACGGCAAAAGTGAGTACCTGCTGACCGGCGGCTATCACGACACCCTGCGCAAAGAGCACGGCGAATGGCGCTATACACAGCGCAAGGTTTATCTCGACCAGTAGCTCAAACTACCGGCCTCAGCATTATGAGAATGGCCACAGGTTGTAACCAATGGTTTTTATTAATCGCTAAGCAACTGATGGTGGGTAACGGTGCTTAACCGTTCCCCACCAATTTCCCACCGCCGGTTTAGCCTGATTGGTTCACGTCCCCGCGAATAGGCGAGGAAAAAGCAGATCTCGCTTTGCCACTGGGAAGCGCAGGAAGACAGCACCTTTCTCACTGTTGGAAGCGAGGATTCCGTCT
>CAMATU010000290.1 GCA_945861225.1 Klebsiella pneumoniae | reverse complement strand
TGGCTGGCGCATACAGACGCGGTCGTCGCCTATGTCAGCGCGCGCCCGAACGACGGCGGTACCGGTGCTTTGTATGTGCTGCTGAAACTTCGTCGTGACCCCGCAATCTGACTGCCTGCAGGGTCGAGAAAATTTAATCAGGCAGTCTTAGCGAATGAGGATTGACTATGCAATGGATACTTTGGGTTATCGCGGTCACCGCCAACGGCAACGACCTCGTGATCGACAAAACCGTTTTTGAGAGCCAGGAAACCTGTATCACCGCGCTCTCGCAGGTTCAGGGCATCAACAACACTGCGATTGGCTCAAACGCACGGCTGGAGTCGATGTGTTTGCAGCGCGGTTTATAGCTTGGGGCTTGCGCCAAGTCCCGTGGGGAGTTGGTAGCAAATAGAAAATAGGGCGGAAAAGCCTAGCACCTCCCGCCTTATCGAGAGGCGCCAAGCGGCGCGGCGTGGCGTGGCGCGCAGGGCGGCGCCTGTCTACCGCCGCGCTGGTTCGAGTTTTACAGCCTGGCGGTCGCGACGCTGCTGCCGGCGTTGTTTAAGAGTAACTCCACTTCGCGTGCGGCTTGGGCACACGCACCGGTGGTCGCGAAGACCTTGAATTTAAGCTCCCAGCCCGGCGCATGTCCTTCCGCCTTGGTAAGCGCGGCTTCGTTCAGATACCGGCAAACTTCCGCCATCCGCGCATCCGCCGCGACCAGGGTGGGATCCAGATCGGCGTCACCGTCGATCTCAAGGTAGGCATAACGGTCCAGCACACTGCTCGCGACCCGACTCTGATACCTGAAGATATCCTCGATGCGGCTGTTATCGGTCTGGTAGGTGACGGTGGTTTGCGCACCGGTCGGTGCTGAAATCGTCGCACAGCCGGTAAGCGAAAGGCTCGCTAAGGTCGCCAGCAACACCATCGGGATCGAATGCGAAGGCGCTTCTATAGTACGCATAATCTCTCTTTTAAGCTCCCGGGCACCGCGGCCCGTGGTGATTGTTAGATGTAGAGGTTAGAGCGGTAGAAAGCCACCGAACTTGAGAAATAGTGGCGGAAATATTTCGCGCAGTTAGCGAGGTTGTGATCGACGTCACAGGAGCCGGGAGAAACGTGCAGGGCGGGGCAGTTTTCAGTTGGCTGCGTTGCGCCGTGTGCGCTTCGCGCGCGTTCTTCAATTCCTGCGGGACACTTACGCGCCGGTACTTACACGCCGAGCCTCATCACGCCGTCTTCGAGCATGATCTCAAGTTCGGCGAGTGCCACTTCCTTGATGCCGAGCGCGGCCGCTTCGGGAGTTGAAGCCAGCACAATCGACTGCTCCTGGCGGAGGTCGATCCCGAGTTTGAGACAGGTCAGGTTCGCCAGCCGCACCATCAGACCGATCGGGTTTAGCTCATCGGGCTCAGGTTCCGCATGGCGCCGTGCGATGTCCACGTACAGCGGCGGCAGATTCCAGCGCTCGAGCAGCAGAGCGCCCTGCTCCGCGTGCAGCGCGCCGACAATCTCAAGCAGCAGCGCGTTTGGCAGATCAGCCTGGATCAGCTGGCCGCGCCGCAGATCTTCGATGGCCTTGAATAGCACCAGCTTGCCGATGTCATGAAAAAGTCCGGCCAGAAAGACTTCGTTCGCGCGCTCACGGTAACCGCAGCGCTCAGCGATCCACTTGCCGGCGACCGCGCACGCCAGCGAATGCCGTCACAGCTGGCCGATCCAGCCCGCAAGCTCCCGGTCATCCGAACGGAACTGTGCACGTTGTGCACACACCACCGCGATGCTCACGATCTGCTGAAAGCCCAGGCGCGTGATCGCGGCGCGCACGGTATCGATCTTGTTGAGTCCGGCAAAGAACGAGGAGTTCGCGAGGCGCAGGATCTCCGCCGACAAGGTCGCGTCGTGCAGCAGCACCTTCTCAAGCTGTTCAAGTTCCGTGTTCGGATTGCTGGCGAGCGCCTGTATCCTGGCCGCGATCGGGGAGTAGACAGGCAGTTCGAAATCGTCCGCCTGCAGACGCTCCTTGAGGGTATCGAGCAGCGATTTTTCGTGACCCATCAGACCGCTCCGAGCAGGCGCCGGATCTCGTCGATCCGCCGGGGTTTCATTACACGCGGCAGGTCGCGCAACACTTCCTGCAGCGAGGTGATGCCGAGACTGGCCTTGAACAGCCCGTCTTCGACCAAGGTCACGAGGCCCGAGGTCTCCACACTGATGCGCCGGATCTCATAGGACGTGCGACGGTTGAGGATCGCGTCTTTCACCATTTCATTGAGTACCAGCAGTTCGAACACGCACACCCGGCCGCGGTAACCGGTATAGCGGCAGGCCGCGCAGCCGCGCCCGAACATGAAATTCGCACCAAAGAGATCCTCTGGCGCACAACCGAGACGGCGGATTTCCGTGGCGTTGGGTGCGTACGGTTCTGCGCAGTCGGGGCAAACTCTACGCAACAGCCGCTGGGCGACCACGGATACCACGGTCGATGAAATCAGGAAGGCCTCGATTTCCATGTTCAGCAGGCGCAGCAGGCCTCCGATGCTGTCCTCGGTGTGGAAGGTCGTAAGCACCTTGTGGCCGGTCAGCGCGGCCTGGATGGCGGTGTCTGCCGAGAAGCGATCGCGGATTTCGCCGAGCACGATGATGTCGGGGTCCTGGCGCACGATATGGCGCAACGTTTCTTCGAAGGTGAGGTTGATTTTCGGGTTGATCGAACACTGCGCGATACCTTCGATGACATACTCGACCGGGTCTTCGGCGGTGACGATGCTGGTATTCGGATCGTTGAGGTAGTCGACGCAACTGTAGAGCGTCGTTGTTTTACCCGATCCCGTCGGGCCGGTGATGATCACCACGCCCGTCGGCACGTCGAGCGCGTCGTAACGAAACCGGTCAAGCATGCGCGGGCCCATCCCGATGTCGTCGAGGTTGATGAGCTCGGTCTTGCGGTTCAGCAGCCGCAGCACGACCTTTTCGCCAAACACTGTCACGTAGAACGACGCCCGGATGTCCGCCGTCTCGCCGCTCTGCGGATCCTCGAAACTGATGCGCCCATCCTGATGGCGGCGGCGCTCGGCGATGTCTGCATTGCCCATGATCTTGAGTCGGCTGGTGATCGACGGTGCAAGGTCGCGATCAATATCACAGTGTTCGATCATCACGCCGTCCAGCCGCAGGCGCACGCGCAGGCGGGATTTGTAGGGCTCGAGGTGGATGTCGCTGGCCCCCGCCTGCAACGCGTCGCGGATGATGCCGTTGACGATCGACATCGCGGTCTGCTCGCCAACCGTCGCGCTGACGGAACGCACCCCGCGCTCGTAAGCCCCTAGGGCCTCGCGTACCAGGCTGGGCCGTGCAATGGCGGCGGTCAGCTTGTTGCCGAACATCTGCTCGGCGATCGCGCGGTGCCGTGTGTCCAGTGGATCGCCAAAAGCCACCGTCACTACCCCACCGCGCTCGGCGATAGGGATCAACACGCATTCCTGGGCCAGCCGCAGGTTCACGCGCGCCAGCAGCGCGGGATCGATGTCGCCGACTCTCGGCTCGACTGCCGGCAGGCCGAGCAGATCGGCCAGTACGTCCGTTAGTTTCTGTTCGGAGATGAAATGACTTTCGACAAGAATTTCGCCGAGCTTGCGGCGCTCGGTGGCCGCGGCCTGTGCCGCCAGTGCGGCGCGCAGATCTGCGTCGCGCAGGTGGCCGAGTTCGATCAGAAGATCGCCCAGCCGCACCGCTTTCGGATTCGCGCGCACCGCCTGCCGGATATGCTCCGGCTTTATGATGTCGAGATCCTGCAGAACCTTTAGCAACGACGTGTGGCTGTCGAGCTTGGCGCGTACGCGGGTGGCGTAACGCAATTGTGCGTCGGCGATGAGGCCTTCCTTGTGCAGCAGACCGACCAGCGCATCCGCGCCGGCGTCGGCAGTCATCGTGGCGGGCGCAGGGCCGATGGCGTCGCGTACGGAGTTCATGATCCTCGTGATGGATGGCGAGCAGTGCCCTACCCTTCAGATAGCGGCAACACACACGTTAACTGTATGGGTCGACCGCAACTGCCGAACTGGTCCGTCTGGACCTCGCGCAGGTATTTACTAAACCGCCACTTCGTACTCACATTCCGTAAGCAGGGCAGTACTGACAGGTAATGCTGCCCTCGGCTGACCAACCGAAATAGGGATTCCAGCGCGGCTTAGCGTGACATCAGCGTATTCGACGGCAGCGTGGGTTGCAGCGCCTTGCGCGCGGCCTCCACCCCCGCGACCGGCAGGCCCGCTGGGTTAAGCAGCCCGATTTGCACCAGCACCGAGGCCTGATCCCAGTAAGGGCCCGTGCCAAAATTACTTGACGAATAGCATATAGGCGATCAGGCTCTCGTTTCATGAAAACCGAAAAGCAGATCCGAGCACAGTATCGTTTAATCCGTGGCGCATTGGATGAACGCGGTCGCCGCGAGTGGGCAGCCTCGGAA
>CAMATU010000289.1 GCA_945861225.1 Klebsiella pneumoniae | reverse complement strand
CTCAGCGCTGGTCACCCTGAGCGCTGCCTTATGCGCGGCGTTTCCTTTGGTGACGTTGGCCCGAATCGTTGGGCATGCCGATATCGCGCCGGGCCGTAAAACGGATCCCGGACCCTACTTTGACTGGGTGGGCTTCCGCGCAGAGTTGCTACGCCGCTTAGTGGCGCCTCACTAGGAAGCGACAAGCCGGCGTACAAGGAAAGATAATCGCCCTATTCGCCGAAATCGAGCCCCGCTGTCGTTTCGGTCGAAACCGCCGGGCGCGTGATATAGCGACACAGCCGTTCCAGTTTCTCGCGCTCATGCGCTTCGCTCGCCACGCCGGCGTGTAACGAGAACCCGGCAGCTTTCGCCACCGCGCTGTTGTCGTCTCCTCCCGCGACTACCGGCACCGTCTGCAAGGTGAACGCTTTGCGCCCCTGGTGCGGACCGAGCGCAATCCGGTAGGTAATCGCAAGCGAATTACGTGCCGGACAATCGCGAGTATTGCGCTGTGGTAGGCGTCACCCGTCGACCAAACCTGTCTCAGGTGTCCCCCCCGACACCGGACGTTCCCGGAGGTGTAACCGGACTCTTAACCTGGCGAGCGCCGAGCCTTTTAATTTCGTGCCGGGAACCACCCGCGCATCAAGCAGTCCGTTTCGGAGATAATCGGACAACTTTGATAGGTCGGGTCGCTCATGAACTTTATCGCGAAACTGCAGCGTGCCCGCGAAGTGTTAGCGCAGCAGAAGCGGCTGTCGGCGCGCGCGTTATCGCGAGAGATCGAGGCGAGCGGCGAGGAGCTGGCAGAAATAATCGCCGAACTTATCGACATCCAGCAGGTTGCGCGCCGGGACGGACCTGCGCTTGCATGGCTTGATGCGGCGGGTACCCAAACTCAAGCGCCGTCGACTCGTGACCCGCGCGACTACACCCCTAAACATCTCGCGGACAAGATTCTGCACTCAAAATCGGCCATCGAAGGTGAACGCAAGCAGGTCACGGTGCTGTTCGCCGATGTAAAAGGCTCGATGGAACTGGCCGGACAACTCGACCCGGAGGAATGGCACGGGATCCTGGAACGGTTCTTCGAGATCCTCACCGCGGGCGTGCACCGCTTCGAAGGCACCGTGAATCAATACACCGGCGACGGCATCATGGCCCTGTTCGGTGCGCCGATTGCGCACGAGGATCACGCCCAACGCGCGTGTTACGCGGCCTTGCATCTACGCACGGCGCTGAACGATTACGCCGAGCGGCTGCGGCTCGACCGCGGGGTCAGCTTTGGCGTGCGCATGGGACTCAATTCCGGTGACGTAATCGTCGGCAAAATCGGCGACGACCTACGCATGGATTACACCGCGCAAGGGCACGCGGTTGGGCTGGCGCAGCGCATGGAGCAGCTCGCGGGCGCCGATCGCATCTATCTCAGCGAGCACACCCAGCGCCTGGTGACGGGCTATTTCAAGCTGCGCGATCTCGGCACCTCCACCGTGGCCGGTGCCGGCGCTGCCGTCGGCGTCTACGAACTCGAGTCGGCGCATGCCGCGCGCACCCGGCTCGAGGTCGCGCGCGCCCGGGGCCTGAGCCGCTTCGTCGGCCGCGCCGACGAAATGCGCACCCTGACTTCCGCGCTGGAGCGCGCGCGCCTCGGTCACGGGCAGGTGGTCGGCGTGGTCGGCGAGCCCGGCGTGGGCAAGAGTCGTCTGTGCTTCGAGTTTGCCGAGCACTGCCGGCGCGAGGGGATCTTGATCTTCGAGGCCAGCTGTCCGGCCCATGGCCGCAACATCCCGCTCATTCCCATTCTGGAACTGTTCCGCAACTACTTCGGTATCACCAGCCACGACACCCCCGCCCAGAGCCAGCAAAAAATTGCTGGCGCGATGGTGCTACTCGATCCGGTGCTGCAGGACACCCTGCCGGTGTTATTCGAGTTCATGGGTGTGGCGGCGCCCGATCACGTACTGTCGGCACTCGACGTTGAAGCGCGACAACGACGTTTGTTTGCCCTGCTGCGCGAGATCTACCGCATCCAGGCTGAGCGCGGTGTCGCGAACGTGGTGTTGATCGACGACCTGCATTGGATCGATCCGGCGAGCGATGCTTTCGTCGCGCAGATGGTGGAGGCAACGGCGGAGAACAGCCGCAATCTGCTGCTGCTCAACTTCCGACCGGAGTACACGGCGCTCTGGATGCGGCGTGCGCACTACCAGCAACTGCCGCTGGTGCCGCTGCCGATCGAGGCGCTGCAAACGTTATTGGAAAGTCTGCTCGGACGCGACCCCAGCCTGCACGATCTTGCGCAGCGGATCCCGCGTTGGACCGGTGGCAACCCGTTCTTCACCGAAGAACTCGTACTGGAGATGGTCGCGGCGAAGTTTCTCGCCGGCAGTCCCGGTGCGTACCGGCTGACGACCGACATCGACGCGTTGCCCATTCCCGCCAACGTCCGCAGTGTGTTGGCCGCCCGTATTGATCGCCTTGGCGAGAACGCAAAGCGCGTGTTGCAGAGCGCGGCGGTGATCGGCAAGAATTTTGCCGAGCCTGTGCTGCGGCACGTACTTGATGAGATCGAACCCAATACCGTGGGCAGGGCCTTGAGCGCGGCGCTGGCAAGCCTGATCGACGCCGAATTCGTCTACGAACAGGCGCTCTACCCGGAGGTCGAGTACGCGTTCAAGCATCCGCTGACCCAGGAGGTCGCGCTGGGCTCACAGTTGCGCGATCGGCAACGGCGCACGCACCGCGCAGTGGCGCTTGCGCTCGAAGCGGGCGAGGCCCAGCGCCTCGACGAGAATGCGGCGCTGATTGCGCACCACTATGAGCAGGCCGAGGAGATGCTGGCGGCGGCGCGTTGGTATCGTCGTGCGGCGGAATGGGTCGGGATGAAAGACACGGCAGCGGCCCTGCAGCACTGGCAGAAGGTGCGTCAGATGGCGGCGCTCGGCGCGGGGCGAGAGGCGACGGCCCTGGTGGCGGTGAGCTGTTCACAGGCTACCTCGCTCGGTTGGCGAGTCGGGCTAACGGTTGAGGAATGCACGGCATTGTTCAACGAGGGCTGTGCGGCCGCGGATGAAGTCGGGGACTTACATTCATTAGCAATCCTGAACGGCAATTATGGCAATGTAGGCATCCTAATGGAGGGGCGGGTTCTGGACGGCGTCCGCTACATGACCGAGGCGGTCAGGCTTGCCGATATCACCGGCGATGTCGCCCTGCGCTGTGGCACGAACGCGCTGCTCAGTTATACGCATCTATGGCTCGGCGATCTGCGGGAGGCGGAATGCGTCGTCGAACGCGTGATCACGCTGGCAGGCGGCGACCCGCACCTGGGCGTGCGTGTTAACGCGGGTGCCAGTGCTTTGCTGGGCGCGCGCTGCTGTGTTGGGGAGTGGGTCATCGGTTGTACGCGGGATCCGGACCGCGCCCTTCGCGAATTACCCGCCCTTCGCGGGCAGGCTCTGGACTGTGGCTATCCCGAACAGGCAATGTGGGCAGCCTGGGTCGAAACGAACCTGAGATCCGCACTCGGCAGGGGCGGCATCGATGCACTGGCACAATGGATAGCGCCGCTGACGGAGCCCTTCGGGGTCGCCGGTACGGTGATGCTCGAGGCGACGCGCTGCAATGCGCTCACGGCCGACCAGACCTGGCCGGCAGTCGTCGAGTCCGGCACCGCTGCCCTGCGCCTCGTCCGCGAGCGGCGTGCTATGCACCCTCTGCAGCCTTTCTTCCTCGCGCACACCGCCAATGCCCATCTGGAACTGGGCGAGGCGCAACTGGGCCGCGCCGATGCACTGGCCGGCGTCGACTACATGCGCGAGACGCAATCCGTCTTCGATCCCCACAGTTACGCGGTACTCGCACGCGCCCAGCTCGAGTTGCATGAGCCAGCAACGGATATCGCATCCACCCTCGACGAGTACGCGGCGCTGATCGAGCGCACCGGGTTCCGTATCTATGAGGGGGAAATGCACGAGCTGCGCGCACGCCTGGCCGAGCGTGAAAGTCAGGAAGGCGAGCGAGTCACCGCACTGGCTCGTGCGCACGAGTGCTACACCCAATTTGGGATGATCGCGCAGGCTGCGCGGGTCGGGGTGCAGAACACCTGTTCGTAGCCCTTACCAGGCAGGCGCCGGCATGCCTCTGACCCGAATTACTGCGCTGCGATAGGCGCCCCAGTTCGGCCACGACCGCGGCTCCCGAGACTTCTGAATTGCCGACGCTTAGAGCTGCCAAAGCAGTCATGTAAGGCCGCACCGATTTCGGTAATCCCAAGTCGCAAAGAGTGGGTGACGACAGGCCCACCGCAGAGCGGACAGGTAAAATTTCCTGCCGAACCTGCCGTACGTCAATGTCAGCGAATAGGTAGTGTGCCTAGGGCCTGTTGATCTTTCGCATTACATTGGCAACCAAACAATCACGAATGCCAGCGCAAGCATGCTTGCGAAGTTCCGTGCAAGCTTGTCGTATCTTGTTGCGATGGCGCGGAAATGTTTGATCCTG
>CAMATU010000288.1 GCA_945861225.1 Klebsiella pneumoniae | reverse complement strand
GCGCCCCGCACGCCCGATGAATCGCCATGGCGGTTTTTCAAGAAACGCGTGACGACCCGGTCTGTAAAGACATGGGGCGCCCAGAGCGTGGGCACGTTCTCATACAGGCGAGCGAGGTTGGATAAACCGCCGCCAAGGACAATAGCGTCGGGGTCTAGAACGTTAATGACCTGCCCGAGCGCCCGCGCCAGACGCTCTTCGTAACGCTGTAGCGTCGCCTCACAGGCCGCGTTGCCCTGTGTGGCCAGATCCGCAATTTCGCCGGGTTCCAGCCTCTGCCCAGCGACCTGTTCATGATCTCGCGTCAGGCCGGGGCCGGATAAAAAAGTCTCAATACAGCCACGGCGACCACAGTAACACTCAGGCCAAAACGCTTCGTCACCTGGCAGCCGGTTGTGCCCCCACTCCCCCGCAATGCGGTTGGCACCCGCCAGCACCTTGCCGTTGACCACAATGCCACCGCCGACGCCAGTGCCGAGAATTACGCCAAACACCACTGAAACAGCCGCCGCAGCCCCGTCCGTCGCCTCCGAGAGCGCAAAGCAATTCGCATCGTTCGACAGCCGCACGCCACGCCGCAGGAGGTCTTGCAGGTCGCGGCGCAGGGGTTGCCCGATCAGCCAGGTTGAATTGGCGTTTTTGATCAACCCCGTGAACCGTGACTCCGCCCCCGGAATGCCGATGCCGACCGTGCCGCGCTGCCCGATCTGACGCTCGGCCTCGTTGATCAACCCGGCCACTGCCAACAGCGTGCCCTGATAATCGCCTCTGGGCGTAGGCACACGACGGCGAAAAAGTTCGATGCGATTGTCATCCAAAGCAACAATTTCAATCTTGGTGCCACCCAGATCAATGCCGAGGTGTATACCCATGGTTTAGCCCATGCTGTAAAAGATGCGTCATTTGAAAATTCGATTCTGGATATCTTGCTCTGGTATCCGGTATCCGCATAGACCACTCCACCACAGCACCGCTGGTGGCCGACGCACAGCAGCACCAAACGACTCGTGCTCCTAAAATATTAGTGCCTCGCCCGACATAATCATCATCGACAAAAAGCCCACGCCCGTAAGCCGAACAGCACGTTCTGTCCATAGCGCACCCCATTTATCGAACAGATTCTTCACCAGCCTGACGCTCAAACGCCGCATACTGGTCCAGAAATGTCAGGTTGACGGTTCCGGTCGGACCATTTCGGTGCCGACCTATAATCACTTCGACCTTACCTCTGGCATCAAGGTTTTCGGGGAAATCGACCTCTTCCCTATGGATAAATAAAACCAGATCGGCGGCCTGCTCGATGGAACCGAACTCACGCAAGTCTGACATGATCGGTCGCTTGTCCTGCCGCTCTACGCTTTGACTGAGCTCGAACACGGCCAGAATTGGCACATTTAACTCTTCCGCCAACGCTTTCAGCGCACGCATTGTCGGAACACCAGAGAACAAGCTATTCCCCTCGCCCCCTCTGCCGACCATCAATTCGACGCCATCAACAACGATTACGCCAAGACCAGCACGGTCAAATGGTCGATGAAGGCGGCGCGCGCGCCCGCGCAATGCGAACGGAGTCAGCGTTGCTGATTCGTCTATATAAATAGGGGCATCGTTTAGGATCTCGACACCCTTGGTCAATTGATTCCAATCATCATCGTTTAGTGATCCGCTGCACATACGATGTTGATCAAGGTATCCCAAAACGCCGAGCAGACGGGCACCCATTTCCGCGCCGCTGTTTCCCATACTAAATATTGCCGCAGGCTTTTTTTCATTGAGCGCGGCATGTTGCGCGATATTGAGTGCGAATGCCGTCTTGCCCATATTCTGGCGCCCAGCCACGATGACGAGATTTCCCGCCTGCAGGCCACCCGTCAGGCGATCTAGCGCGGGAAACCCCGTCGGCAAACCGGAAACGGTGGTATCACCCGCACGCTTGTGAATTGAGTCAATGCGATGGAGAACCTGTACTAACAGCGGCGCTAGGTCTACAAAACCATGCAGACGCCTCCAGGGCGCTCTTTCTGCAACCGCATGAATTTCTAACTCTGCCAGCTTAAGCAGCTCTTTGGC
This sequence comes from Klebsiella pneumoniae, assembly GCA_945861225.1. Lineage (GTDB taxonomy): Bacteria > Pseudomonadota > Gammaproteobacteria > CAIKBL01. Next base: position 2,487 of record CAMATU010000288.1, on the reverse strand, counting down.
TGAGCGACCCATTGGAGAGAATATCGACGCCTTAATCTCGGTCGCCACCGTTGCTAGCCGGCGCATTATCGCGCGCTCGCGTACGATTTCCGCGTAAATTCGAATGTTCGCTACACTGGATGTATTGACCACCAGCGAGTCGATATAGGCTCGCCCGCCAACAGACTCCAGCTTCTCGCTGCATTCAAGGCTTTCCGCTACCGTCAACGCGTCAGCCAGACTGTTGTCGTCGATGAGCCCGGATATAACCCTAAAGATTAGCCGGTGCTCGGCGCGATAAAAATCATCGTCTATCAGGATTTCAGCAACATCTTCCCAAGCTGTGTTATCAAATAGCAGCCCTCCTAGAACGGAATGCTCGGCCTCTACCGAGTGCGGCGGAATATTCTCCCTGCACGCTGCGCAACGCTCCTCACTGCGCTTAAGGGAAGCAGAAGTAGCAGTGATGCTCTCTTTAAAATAATCTATTACGGCATCCACAGCACGTGAAATCGTGCCGCGCTTGAGGGGCTGCTTATTGGCCGGAGTCGATGAATCAGTAACTCTCATAAGTTTCCTGGAAGCCTATCAATAGGATTTTGATTGTTGTGCCGAACGAATATTGATAACACATCAATAAGTCGCCTTCCTACCCATGGCGCATCTCCTTGATAATGACAATCAAAACACCGCGCTAGCGGTAAAAAATCTGCGCCCGCAAATCCCGCTGAATGACCTTGTAAAACGCTTTCCACTTGTCATTTTCTTTTGGATCGCAAACATGAGAATCGCGCTGGAAGATGAGTTTTCGCTGCACCGATACGGTCTGACCGTCTTTCCGGTAGCTGGACTCATAGGCGATTGCGCCATCGCTGTATGTGGCCCCCATGGGGATGTCCTCCAGCACCACATTCTGTGGAAAGGTGATGACGTAGTTTTCTTCTATCGTTCGCGACCTGCAAACGAACGGCGTAAAGCGCCGGGGAAAAGGCTTGTTGCTGCCGACCGCTGCGATTGCACCTGGCGCCAAACCCACGGGCACTGCAACGGCGCCGCGGCCAGGAACATTCGATAGCGCATCAAGGGTGAATTTCGACTTTACCCAGTAGGCTTCCTCCAACGCCTCCGGATCCACGCTCTCAATCGAGCCAGAACCGGTTTCGTTAAACCGGAACAAGAGTTCTTTGACGATATCCTCCTCCGGCGAATTCTTGGCGTTAAAACGCGCCGCCCGTGAAGAAGTCTCCGCGACCCCCGACATGGTGGCTGCAGAATCGCCTTCGATCGATCCATCGGATTGGATTTTCATCGCAATGTTGACGCGCATGATTTCAACCGCCGCCTTTGTGCGCGGCGTTTTCCCCAGCCGCCCCAATGCGGTAAGCACGACGGGTTTGTCCATGTCAGCAAATGGTAGCGTTCCGAATGCGGCAAAGGGGGCTGTCGAATCCAGGTATAGATCCAGGCTTGGGATATAGGTGATGACATGAGTGATCGGCCCATGCGCACCAATCGAAGGAAAGGTATACGCAGCCCCGGCATTGATAAGCGCCGGACTGCTCTCAATGCCGACCGCCGCGAGCAATGCTTCAAACAAAGCCACATGATCTTTGCAATCTCCGTAGAGGTTGCTGAGCACGTCCTGTGCTGAATGAGGCACGAGCCGGCCGTCCCCTAAAAAAACCGCCACGTATCGAATGTTGCGCACAACCCAGTGGTAGAGCGCTTTGACCTTGGCGCGCTCGTCCTTCTTATCGGCCGTGAGCGCGGCAGCAAGCGTGCGGATCGCCTCTGTGACCTCGGCCTTGGGCTTGGCCGTTGCCTGATACGCCGCACCCAGTGCAAGCATATCTGGCATGGTTGACAGCCTCAAATAGTCGCCGTAGTCGGCGGTCGCAATGACAGACTTTTCCGGAGGAATCACGGTGTCGCGGCGGTATTGGAAGAGGTAGTGTGCAACGCCATTGGCGGTCTCCTGCAATCCACCGGTGACGCCGCGCTGCTCAATATAGAGCTTGCGCTCGACGGGCAACGAAATACGCAGCTCCCAATGCTCAAAACGGAAATCGGGCGAGAAGCTTAAAGAACGATTGAATTCTCCCGGATACGGCGGTGTGTGGATGAGGGACTGCATTTTATAAGATACTCGGCTCCCAACCTGGACTTGCGGGAAAATCATCGCCTTGATCTTCGTGTCACTGAACTGCGCCGCACCACCTGAATTGTCCTCATCGCGGGTGCGAATCGATTCCGGCAACACGAGAATTCGAGTGCCGTCGGGCTGCGTGGTCCAGGCCTCAACCGACTCGATGGTTTCCTGGCTGCTGATATAGCTAATCTGCAGCGTCCCCGCGTCCTCGATACCCTGCGGGGTTTCCACCCTGAAAACCACTTCCGACGTCTGAGCATAGCTGCCATCGGCTTTAACAACGATGGTTTCGACATTGCGCTCGAGCACCGTCGGGGGCTCGTATTTATTCTGCGCAAGGGCGCCAGTAGACATCAGGG
>CAMATU010000287.1 GCA_945861225.1 Klebsiella pneumoniae | reverse complement strand
TCGCGCAGTCACATGGCGGCTTGTGACCCCGTATGGTCAACAATATCAATCTGAGCCAATTTCCAGAAAAATACCAGCGTTTTGACTGACACCGCCGCCAACCTCGCGCCAAACCGCTCAACCCAGCGCAGGCAGCCGCAGCGCATGGTAGGCACGACCCAAGCGCCCTGCCCTTGACCGCAGCTGGCTGACCAACCCCTCAAGCCGCTTTGCGGTGATAGCAGCGCAGCAGTCCACCCAGCCTTTCTTGGCATTCAATGTCAGCCGTGATGTGCGACTTGGCCTTTTGGCGAATGCCCACCTCCAGCCAGCCTACGCCGCCCTTGATGGCATCGGCAAACGCCATCGAGCGTTGCCAGGGCAGCTTGTTGGCATCGCTCACATACTTCATCAACTTGGTCTTGATCTCGGCGAGTGCCTCGTCGTCCTTCTCCCGCGGTGCGTGCCGGGCTGTATGCAGCGAGGGTCATGGCCGATGCCTTTCGATGAAGGACGGGGTCGAAGCACGCTGATGTCCAGCAGGTAACTTTGTATGTCAACTCATAACTGTTGGATATGCTTGAGTACAAAAATGTATGGGACAGCTATGAAAAAAAGCTGATAGTATCCCTAATAGCTGGACAATCACTGGATAACCAATGTCAATTGTCGCGATCGATATCGGTGGCACTTTCACGGACCTGGCGTCACTCGACCCGACGACCGGGAAGCTGACGCTTTCGAAGAGTCTGACAACGCCGGAGTCCTTCGACAAAGGAATGCTCGACTGCATCGCGAAGGCCGGAGTTGAACCGTCGACCATCGAGGTCTTGCGGCACGGCACGACAGTCGTCATCAATGCATTGCTCGAGCGGCGCGGTGCGCGCACGGCCCTAATTACTACCGAGGGATTTCGCGACATCCTGGAAATCGGCCGGGGCAACCGCGCCGAATCGTTCAACATCCTGTACAGCCGTCTTCCGCCTTTCGTACCGCGCATCGATCGGCTGGAGATCCGCGAGCGGATGGATGCGCAGGGACGCGTGCTGCAGCCGCTCGACCGCGAAGCATTGGCGCCGCTTGCCGCTCACCTGCGCGCGGAAGGATTCAAAGCCGTCGCCGTCTGCCTGCTGCACGCGTGGCGCAACCCGGCGCACGAGGAAGAGATCGGGGCCTATCTGCGCGAGCACACCGATTGCTTCGTGTCCTGCTCGCATGAAATTTCGCGCGAGTTCAGGGAGTTCGAGCGGACGTCCACAGCAGTGATGAATGCGTACGTCGGCCCGACCGTGGGCTCCTATATCCAGGCGCTCAAAGGCACGCTGAAAGACAAAGGCCTGCAAGGTCCGCTGTACCTGATGGGGTCGAACGGCGGGGTGTTGACTGATGAAGACACGCGCGTGCGGCCGCTGCTCCTCGTGGAGTCCGGGCCCGTCGGTGGCGCAGCGGGAGCGGCGGAAATCGGTATGCGCATCGGCGAGAAGAATCTCGTCGCTTTCGACATGGGCGGCACCACGGCCAAATCGGTCCTGATCGAGAACGGCGAAGCGGCAGTTTCATCTTTGTACTGGGTGGGTGGCTACGAGCGAGGCTATCCGATGCAAGCGGCTGTTCTCGACATTGTCGAGGTCGGTACCGGTGGCGGAAGCATCGCCGCGCTGAACGACGTCGGTGCGCTCGAGGTTGGCCCGCGGAGCGCAAGCTCGGTGCCCGGCCCCGCGTGCTACGGGCGGGGCGGCACGGAACCCACCGTGACCGACGCCGACCTGTTCCTCGGCCGGCTGAGCGCCAGTAATTTTCTAGGCGGTGCGATGCCGCTCCGCCCCGATCTCGCTGAGCGCGCGCTCGTGGATCTGGCGAAGCGTTGCGGCCAATCGACGGAGCACGTCGCTTCCGGAATCCTTCGCATCTCGACGCTCAAGATGGCGACGCAGGTGCGCAAGGTCTCCATCGAGCGCGGCTACGATCCTCGCGAGTTCGCGATGGTCGGATTCGGCGGCGCCGGCCCGCTGCATGCCGTGGATGTCGCGCGGGAAATCGGGATACGGCGCGTCCTGATTCCGCCGAACCCCGGACATTTCTCGGCATATGGAATGCTGTTTGCCGACTTCCGCTACGACATGGTCGAGGCGGTCGTCTGTCCGCTCGAGAAATTCGATCTCGTGGAGATGGAGACCAAGCTCGCTGAGCTTGAATCAAAAGGGGCCGAGAAGATAGAGCAGCTCGACACCCGGATCGACTCGGTGCACTTCGCTCGCTATGTAGAGATGCGCTACGAGCGCCAGGAATACACGATCAAGGTGCGTCTCCACGGCAAGGTCGAGACCCGCGCCGAACTGCGTGCGTTGTTCGAAGAAACATACGAGCGCCGGTATGGCCACGCTTCGAAGAATATCGGCGTCGACGTCGTGGTGCTGCGCGTGGTGGTCGGTGGCTCATCACCCCGTCCGCAGGAAATCGTCCCGCACGACAGCGGCGCCAGACGGCCCAGACCTGCGCGCCGGCCGATCTGGTTCGCGGAAGCCGGCACGGCTGAGTGCGATGTGTGGCAGCGCGTCGACCTCGTCGTCGGACAGGAGATCACGGGGCCCGCGGTCATCGAAGAGGCCGCCTCGACGACGGTGCTCACGCCCGGTGACGTCGCGTGCATAGACGAGTGGGGCAACATCGCCATCGCGCTGAAGGAAGAAGCATGAACGCCAATAACCGCAACGAGATCGATCCGGCCAGCATGAGTGTCAGCGCGAGCAACGAGGTCGATCCTGTCGTCCTCGAAATCATTCGCAACCTGCTCATTGCGGTCGTGGATGAAGGCGAGATCAATCTGTCTCGGACTGCGTTCAGTCCGATCATTTACGAGGTGAAGGACTACTGCATCGGGCTGCTGGATGCGGAAGGGCGCAGCATTGCGCAGAGCCGCGGCGGGATTCCTACTTTCATGGCCGACCTCGGCGAGCCGGTTCGGGACGGTATCGAGCTCTTCGGCAAAGATGGATTCGACCCCGGCGACATCGTGATCATCAACTACTCCGGAGTCTGCGGCCAGCACCTGAACAACATGGTTCTTTACGCGCCGGTTTTTTCTGACGGAAAGCTCGTTGCATTCGCGGCGAACCGCGCGCACTGGACAGACATCGGCGGCCGCGTTGCGGGCAACTTCGCCACCGACAGCACGGAGATTTTCCAGGAGGGCATGCAGATCCGCAGCGTCAAGGTGCACAAGAAAGGCAAGCCCGATGAAGAGATCCTGCGGCTCATACGCCACAACATCCGCTATCCCGAACTTTCCTTCGGCGACATGGCGGCGCAGGTCAGCGCGTGCGAGCTGGTGGTGCGGCGGTTCGGCGACTTGTTGCGCAAGTACGGATGGCCCAACATCGAGCGCTGCATCGAGCGCATCTGGGACCAGTCCGAAGCGTCGGTTCGCCACGCGATCGCAAAGCTGCCGAATGGGCGCTACGAAGGGGAAAGTTTCCTGGATGACGATGGTGTCCATCCGGACCGCACGCTGCCGATCAAGGTGGCAGTCACCATCCGTGACAATGAGTTCGAGATCGACTTCACCGGTACGGCGCCGCAGACGTCCGGTCCGATGAACAGCGGCCGCAGCGGTGGCCTCGCCGCCGCGCGCGTCGCCTTCAAGAGCGCGCTCGCACCCGATCTGCCGCCTAACGAGGGCTCGTTCCGCCCGCTCAAGGTGGTGTTGCCGGAAGGGACGCTCATCAGTGCCACGAACAATGCCGCAATGGCCCACTGGAACTTGGCGATCAAGACGGTGATCGACACCATCTACCTCGCGATGAGCCGCGCCATGCCGGATCGGATCCCCGCAGGCCACCACGCGGGCCAGGGCCTTTACATGTTCAACGGGCGCAACAGCGAGACCGGCGAGCGCTATTCGATGCTCGACACCACGTTGGGCGGATGGGGCGCGCAACCGGGCCGCGACGGGTTCTCACCCCTGAAGACCACCACCCACGGCGATACGCGCAACGTTCCGCTGGAAGTGGAAGAGACGTTCTATCCCGTGCGAGTCGAGCGCTATGAGTGGCGACAGGACTCGGGCGGCGCGGGTGAGTGGCGCGGCGGCCTGGGCCTTGTAAAGACCTATCGGGTGCTGCAGGACTGTTCGCTGGTGTCGGCATTCGAGCGCACCAAGTGCGCGCCATGGGGTCTCTTCGGCGGCGGCGCGGCTGCAACAGGCGGTCTCACCGTAAGGATAGACGACAGCACGGCGGGAACACAGTACAAGAAGGTGACCGCATTGCCGCTCAAGGCGGGCACACTCGTCGACTTTCGCTCAGCTGGTGGTGGCGGACGCGGCCTGCCGTTCACGCGCGCGATCGCACGCGTCGTCGACGACGTTCGCCAGGGCTACGTCTCGCTGGAGGCGGCATCAGAGACGTATGGCGTCGTGCTGGATTCGAAGACACTGAAAGTCGACGAAGCGGCGACACGTCTCAAGCGCAAGGGTACTGAGCCTCAGGTCGTAGCGCAACCCGCTTTCACACTGAATAAATAAACGCCGCATCAGCGGCAAAACCAAGGAGACGAACTTGAACAACCCATCCCCTTTCAA
>CAMATU010000286.1 GCA_945861225.1 Klebsiella pneumoniae | reverse complement strand
GCGAAGACCGGAACACTCCGCTTTCAACGCCACGTCGAATTTTTGGAAATCAGTCCGAGGTTGCGGCATGAAAAAGAAACTGGTCACTAGCAGCCCCCCGCGGTGGCAGGGTTTCACACCCGCCACGTTGGAATTTCTGCACCGACTTGCACAGAACAACAATCGCGAGTGGTTCCACGCGCACAAGCCGCAGTTCGAAGCACAAGTGATTACGCCCGCGCTCGATTTTATTGAGGCGATGGCGATCCCGCTTGGTCGCATCTCGCGGCATTTTCTGTGCATTCCGAAGAGAGTGGGCGGCTCGCTATTCCGAATTTATCGCGACACCCGTTTTGCCCACGACAAGCGCCCCTATAAGACCAACATCGGCATTCATTTTCGCCACGCTTCGAATTTCGACGTGCATGCCCCCGGTTATTATTTTCATATCGGGGTGGATGAATGCTTTCTAGCTTGCGGCATGTGGCACCCGGAACGGCCCGCACTCAACCGCATTCGCACCGCAATCGTTGAACAACCACGTCGCTGGGGCTCGGCACGCCGCGCGATCGCACGCGCGCCCCATTTGGAATTCAGTGGGGAAGCCTTGAAACGCGTGCCGCACGACATTCCCGTGCCAGAGGATCACCCGTGGCGCGAGGATTTAAAGCGGAAAGATTTGATCGTGCTGCGTGAATTCGATGAGGGCGTGCTGTATAGCAAGGACCTGCTCGACTTTGCCTGCACCACTTACGCCGCTGCGACGCCTTTCATGCGCTTCCTGTGCGCGACGCAAGGCGCGCACTTCTAAAATTTGGGTGGGCGACGCGCTACTGCCATTCCAGTTCGCGATAGGCTTTGCTCAGATTGCGTGCATGCGCGCCTGGGACCTGCCAGTCTGGCGGTGCGGCGTGTGCGCCCGCCACCACGTCCTCCAGAAAATCACCGTCCTTCAGCGCCTGCGTAACTGTCGCTTGCAACGTATCCAGATAGCGTTGCTGCGGAATCACTGCGTCCGGCCAGCCGCTGAGTGGACCATGGCCGGGTATCACCCGCGCGTAGGGCACTGGTGCGGCCTGCTGCATCCAGTGCTGCCATCCTTTGAGACTGCCATCCAGGACCGGCAACCGCTCGACAAACAACAGGTCGCCGGCCCACAGGATGTTCGTGGAAACATCCAGCACCGTGAGATCGGCCGGGCTGTGCGCCAGCGGGTGCGCGACCAGACGCAATTGCCGCGCGCCGAGATCGAGCACTAATTCCTCGCCCTCGGCCACCTGCAAATTCGGCGCGATGATGTGCGGCGCGGGCGCGCCCGCGAGTTCCTTGGCAAAGCGATCTAAAAAATACTCGCGGCTCGCGGCGATCACGGCAGTGAGATTCGCGTGCCCCACGAACTTAGGCCTGTCCACCAAAAATGCCGCGTTACCGAGGAGGTGATCGAAGTGCGCATGGGTATTGATGACAAAACAGATCGGCGTTGGAGTCTGTGTTTTGATCCTCGCCCGCAAGGCTCGCCCGGTTGCGAAGCTGCCGCCGGCGTCAATCACGGCGACGCAACTGTTACCCACGACGAAGCCGATATTCGCGCTATCGCCGCGCGCCGCATGGTTGATGCCCACCTGGCGGCCCTGGTGCACGAACACCCCGGGCGCCACTTCCTCCAGGTTAAAGGTACGATCACCTGGCTCGGACGCACCCGCGTTAGCGATCATCATGAGCACGCTGGACACCCAGGCGGCGCGCAGGTAGCAGATAAACTTCATCTCGCCAGGATTGAGGATCGCCCGCTGCACGTCAATCGTACTGATGACCGCCGCAGCCCTGCGGCGGAACTAACGCGCTTGGCGCAGGGCGGTCGGTAAACTGCCTTGGGTATCGCGCGCGCGCGCTAAATCAAGATTGCGATAGAGGCTGTGGAGAATTTCGCGACCGTCCTTAGTCTGTTCAAGGTAGCGGACGGATTCCGGGATGAAGGGCACCACATTGCGCTCGTAGAAACTGGGGTAGGCGTCCAGCAGATCGCGGGGCTGGCGGTAGCCGGTATTGGAGTTGAAGCCAATTTCTTCAAATTCGTAAAACACGGCCGACAGCTTGTTTAGATAACGCGGATCACTCAGCTGCCCAATTAAATCGGCGCCGCGCACCAAGCCAGGATAATCCCCATTCTGAAGGTAGGTGGCCTCGTTCGGGACTGGAAACCGCGTGCGCTCGATACACGCCTGGACCAGGGAGATATCCACCATGGCCTCGCCCTGTGCGTAATTCTCGGCCACAAAACGCTTCCCGCGATCGACATGGATGGGCATCAGGGTGGCGTCGCTACTCCCTTCTCCGAGGCGAATCGTGTGGTTGCTGACGCCAGTCGCGATACGTTCTTTGGCATCGCTCAAACAGATTCCGCGCACATACCCAATATCATGGCAGGACAGGGCGACCACCACATTAAGCCAGTCGTCCCGACTCACATCTCCTTCCAGGATCTGCTTGCCGAGCAAAATCTGCAGGCCGACCAAAGTGACGTACACCGTGTGCTCAACATTGTGATACAGCGCATCACTGGCCGCGATGCGCCGCAGGGCGTCGCCCGACACCTGCGTGGCGAGTGCGAGATGGCCGGAGTCCGCGCCGCCAAAGGAGACCGCAAAATTCGCCCCTAAGCGATTCGCAACCTCCGCAGCCAATAGTTGTGTGACGTTCAGCATCCGACCATTCCAAAGTTGGTGATGTCGCAGGTTTCTGCGCGACCGCCGGTCCCGTCTAACGGGCTACCTCATTCCGCAGTAGCGGCGGCGAACGGCAGAAGTATAGGACGAGAACTCGCGGGGCGTGCGGTAATAAGCCCCTTTTCGAGTTGAAGTTATGCTGGCGTGCCCAACCCCGGACCGCAAAGCATGGCGCCGAGCAGCATAGAACCCGCAAGTGAGATTCGACGTGATACCTGAAAAACGCCTTCGAGGGACACCGCAAGATCTGCTCCGTACGGTGTTGAACAAGCATGCGCGGGCCTGTGAATGGGGCTTCGCGGGCGCCATCGTCGTCTATTGCCTGGGCTATCTTGCCTGGTACAGCACCACCGCGCTTGGACGCTATCCGGTGCTCGACGAGCGCGAAATTCTTCATCTCGCCCAGTTGATTGCGACCGGCGAATTACCAGCCGAGGCCTTCTACCGTGCGCCGTTGTTCGCTGGTCTTTTAGCTCTCCCGTTATGGTTCGGGAGTGATCCAGCGGACCTTCCGTTAATAGCCCGTGCATTGAATTGCGCGCTACACCTTGCTTCCACGTTCCTGGTGTGGCGCATCGCCGGCATCCTGTGGGACGGTGCCCGTGCGGCGCAATATACCGCCGCGAGTTTGATCGGGTTCAATCCACTGTTGCTGTATTTTTGCGGCGACGCACTCGACATCACCTGCGCGATAACCTGCATGTTGCTGGGCCTGAAGGCGCTGCTCGAGGCTTGTCACTCCTCCCCGCACAATTGCTCCGCGTGGACCCGTAGTAGTGCCTGGTTCGCGCTTAGCGCACTGACGCGCCCGCAAATGCTGGCGTTGTCCTGCGTGCTACCAGTGATCGCCGGATTTTTTGCATCATCCACCAGGACACGCCTGCGCCAGGCTGTTGCCGCGGCCACTCCCGCCTGTTTGCTGTTCATGTCATTTGGCCTGCTGAATTATTATTTGGCGGATGATTTCCGGGTGTTGCCCTGGCAGGGCGCGTACAACTTCTGGGCAGCCAATCGACCGGGTGCGCACGGTCGTTACTTCGAGCAGACGCTGCCGATTTACACCGTTGACGAAACCGCCAACACGGCGCGTCTCGAATCTGAACTTCTTTATCGTCGCGAGAACCCGAACGCGCCGCAGAATTATCAGGCGCAAACAGACTTTTGGCGCGCGCGCGGGTGGCAGATCGTTGCGGCAGAGCCCGCAAAGTGGTTGGTACTGATCGCGAAAAAGGGGTTTTACCTGCTGAATAATGCCGAGCAGTACAACAACAAAACTTACGCGTTTCACCAAGCACGCTCGCCTTGGCTGCGGTGGAATCCGCTCAGTTGGTCATTTCTGCTGGGTCTCGGCGTATGGGGGGGCGCGAGTGCGTTTAGGCGACCCGGGATTCAGGCTGTGGCACTGTGCGCTGTGGCCTATGCAGCGGGCGTGCTGCTGTATTACGTCAGTGATCGATTTCGCGCGCCGTTAATGCTGTTCAGCGCGCTGGCCGCCGGCGGCGTATGGCATGCGTTCAGGGATCGTCTGCACCGCGTCCCGGCACTGGTACTCGCGGGCGCTGTCACGGCACTGAGTCTTTTGCCAATTCCAGTTGAAGAACGTACCCGCACCTATGTTCAGGATTATCTCGCGTTGGGACGCGCCCACAGTCAGCTGGGAGAGCACCGCGCGGCGCGCACTGCAGCTGAACACGCGCTCGCGCTCGCCCCACATCGCCTCGCCGCATTGAGTTTGTTGTGTGTCACCCGCTTTAATGCGTGGCTACACGATCCGAGTGCCGAATTGTCGGCGTCTATGCTCGCCGCATGGGAAGAGACCTGCCACCGCGCGGCTGACTACTCGCCAGCCGCCGCGCGCTTGTTAGGGTATTG
>CAMATU010000285.1 GCA_945861225.1 Klebsiella pneumoniae | reverse complement strand
GGGAGTAAGGCACCGCGGCCAAAGACAGTGCGCACAGATTTTGGCGCCACGCGGGCTGGACACCCGGCGCGATATTTGTGGGCACAGTTGCTGGCGCGCATCTTCGGGGTGTTTCCACTCAAGTGTAGCGGGTGCGGCGGGCGGGTGCGCCTGGTTGGGTTCATCACAGAGCCGGCGACGGTGCGGCAGATACTTGAACATGTAGGTGAGCCAACCAGTGCCCCGGCGCGCTCACCGCCGCTGGAGATGGAGTTTGCGCAGCGGCTGGCTGCTCCGGAATTGGTGTTTGAGGCAATCCCTGAACTTGAGTTTGAGCAGACGGCAAAACTGAGAGCGGAAGCCGGGCATGATCGGTTGGGGCACAACGCGGGTGTAGATGCAGAGCCGATCCCGGAACTGGAGTTCGACCAAACATTGGGGTGGTAATCCTGCGCTGTAGAGATGGCACATGCGGCGGAGCGTTGATTGGTGTGGACCAGGCGCTAGCTTGGTGCGGTGAGTGGTGTGGGCTACCAAATCCGTGTTGCAGGCAGTGTGCATTTTTCGCCTGTTACGCGCATCAAATCTCTGCGAACACCGAACAAAAGCGGTCTTCGACCTGAAGTTAATGGTTGGTGAAGGTTAGCACAAAGTGGTACTTGACAAGCGTAGGTTCAGAGTGTATTGTATCGAGATGGACAAAGGCTTGAATTTCCTATCCGTCCGCGGCGTGCTTTCGCCTGTCGTCACCCCGTTCAAAGCCGACCTCTCGCCCGATAAAGAGCGCTTCATCGCGCATTGCGAGTGGCTGATGTCGCAGAACTGCGGGCTTGCCGTATTCGGGACCAACAGCGAAGCGAATTCACTCGGCGCGGACGAACGCGCAATGCTGCTTGATGCAGTAGTCGCATCGGGCGTGGATACCTCCCGCATGATGCCCGGCACTGGCTGCTGCTCCATCCTCGAAACCGTCAGGCTCACCAAAGAGGCCGTCAAGCATGGGTGCGCGGGCGTCTTGATGCTGCCGCCGTTCTATTACAAAGGCGTCACCGAAGAAGGCCTTTACCGCCACTTCAGCGAAGTCATCCAGCGCGTCGGCGACGCGCGACTCAAAATTTACCTGTATCACATCCCGCCGATCGCCGTCGTCGGCATCACGCCGGGGCTGGTTGAGCGCCTGCTCAAAGCCTACCCGACGGCCATCGCCGGCATGAAAGACAGCTCGGGCGACTGGAACAACACCAAGGTTTTCCTCGACGGCTTTGCCAAATCGGGCTTTGACGTATTCGTCGGCTCGGAAGGCTTCCTGCTCGCCAACATGCGCAACGGCGGTGTCGGCACCATCTCGGCGACTGCCAACGTCAATCCGGCCGCGATTCACAAGCTCTACACGGAATGGCAGAACGCCGATGCGGATGCGCAACAAACTGCGCTGAATGTCACGCGCGACGCGTTCGGCAAGAAATACCTTATGATCGGCGCGCTGAAACAGGGCATCGCGATCTATGCGAACGATCCCGCCTGGCCCAAAGTGCGCCCGCCGCTGGTTGAACTCACCAGTGATCAGGCGAAATCGCTGGAAGCGGAATTGAAAGCGATTAACTTCACGATGCCGGGCCTGAAGTGCGCCGGCGCGGCGGTTGCCGCTTAAAAACGCAACATCGACAAGCAACCGCCGATAAACGCTGATTAACGCCGATATAGTCGCAGACCAAACGCCGAGCCAACGCCTTCGAGCTTATCTGCGTTCATCGGCGGTTCCAACATGTTTTTGGGGCCGCTTCCAGTCTGGAATTACTTGCGAGGCGAAAGCCGCCGCGCGTCGGCAGGCAGCGGCATCTCGTGCGCGAGTATGGTCGCTGCGACGAGCGAGTAATACCCAATCAGCGACGACAGCTCGACCAGCTTCGGCACGTCGTACATCTTCAGCGCGCGCTGGTAGGTCGTGTCGCTGATCTTGTGGTTCACGCACAGCTCAGTTGTGAAATCGTAAATGGCTTCCTCGTCGGCCTCTCTGAACACCGGCCGTTCACCACGCTGCAGCGCTTCGATGACGGAAAGATCGACACCCGCCTTCAGCGCGCCCTGCGAATGCGAGCTGAAAATGTAATCAGCGTCCCATGCGCGCGCGGTGGAGATAATCGCCATTTCGGAAACGCGCAGCGGAAAAGTGCTGCGCAGCCGCAGGAGTTCGCCGAACGGGTGCATGAGCTCGGTGATCTCCGGGCAATGCAGCGTGAATCTGTACGGCCCGGGGATGCGGCCGCCGCGGCGGTCGAGCAGCCCCTCCAGCACGCGACGCTGCTCGGGGTTGAGATCGCTTTCGGGTGTGATGATTAGAATGCGTGCTGGCATGTCAGTCTCCGTTGCTTGATCACACCAGAACCTATCTCAAAAATACAAAAACGACAATCAGCCGCAGATGAACGCAGATAAGTTCAAAGGACTTGCATGGACTAAAGGGTGACCCGGAATCTATTTACGTGTTTTCCCGGGACAAGATGTTTATTTCGGATTTTTGAATTGCTTTATCTGTGTGTATCTGTGTGTATCTGTGTTTATCTGCGGCTCCAAACTGCTTTTTGAGATTTAAAGTTTGACGCCGCTCTGCTCTTCCCAAAAGCGCACGATCTGGGTCTGGTCGAGCTTGCCGCCGAGCTTATCGCACGCTGGGGCCCACAGCTCCGCGGTCTTCTGCGCGAGCGGCGCCGCAACGCGTATGCCATGCGCGGTGTCGACCGCGATCTTCACGTCCTTGGCAATAAACTGCATCGCCATAACGCTGCCGTACTTGCGCGTGAGAATATGCGGCACGATTTTTTTGGCGATCGGATGCTGGCGGCCGTTGCACATCGATTCCATGGCGTCCGCCATCACGCCGCTGTCCAGCCCGAGTTTGGCGCCTATGGTCATCGCTTCCAGCGTATTGATCATCGCGCAGGCATTGATGTAATTGGCCAGGCCCTTTAACACATGCCCGCTGCCGAGCGGGCCGCAGACATACAGCTTGCGTCCCAGCGCCTCAAAGACCGGTCTGCAGCGTTCCACCAGCGTCGCCTCGCCCCCGACCATGATGTCGAGCGTGGCGTCCTTGGCGAATATCACCCCGCCCATCACCGGCGCGTCGACGTAGCCGATGTCGCGGACAGCGAGATCCTTGCCGATCGCCTGCGTGCCCGCGGGCGCCGACGAAGTCATGTCAATTACCGTGGCGCCGCGCAGAAGAGCGTCGGCAAGTCCGTCCACGAACAGCACCTGGCGCACCACCTTGTCGTCGGGCACCATGAAAATCACCGCGTCGGCGCCATGGCCCGCGTCGGCAAGGGTAGCGGCCGCTTTACCGCCATGCTGTTTGACGAACGCCTGCGCCGTCTCGGCGCGTGCGTCGAACACCGTTACGTCGAAACCTTTTTTCACCAACTGCCCCGCCATCGCGTTGCCCATGTTGCCGACGCCGATGAAGGTGATTTTCCTGATTGGGTTCACTGCTGCGGACTCCGTTGTTCGTTGGGCGGGATCGGGAATTGTCGGCGCGTATCATAGCATCGCCACCGCGCACTTCGATTCAGTGCGGGGTGGCGACCCACCGCTTCAGGAAATCAACGATCAGTGCCCACGACGCTTCGACCGATTGCCTTTTGTAGCGGTAGGTGACGGTGCGATACCCGTACTGGACCGCGACCGGCTGGTCGCCCCACAAGGAATGATCGAATGCGTGCGTCCTCTCGGGAAATTCCCGGTACTCGACCGGCATGCCCATGGCGGCGTTCTGCGTCGCCTGCTCTATGCACGAGCGCGGACTGGAGTCGTCCTTGGCACCCAGCAGTACGAGCAGCGGCGTGGTGGTGTCGTCATTGAAATTCCATTGATGGTCCTGGTAGCCTTGCCCGCTGTGTTGGTTGCACCACGGGTAGAAGCTGACAACCGCCGCGAAGCGTTCGTTCCCCACATAAGTCGCGCGGAATTTTTCACTCGCCAGGCGCAGCCCGGCCATGGCTCCGTACGCGAAGCCGACCTGCACGATGCGCTTGCCGTCCACGAAAGGCAGCGCGCGCAGATGCTTCATTGCCATCACGTCATCCTGCGCGTACTGGGTCACGCTTACCCGGTTGTTGGGCGGGCAGTTGCCGGTCAGACCGCGCGGGCCGAGGTGATCGACCACCAGAACAATGTAACCCGCGCTTAAGAAACGCTGCGCCCACTCGAAGGCGTGTTGCTGCAGCCCCGCGCAGGTATGGGAAATGACGATCGCCGCGAACGGCCCCGCGCCTTGAGGCGCGTAGAGTTTTGCGCCCTTCAATATGCCCGGACCCGGCAATTTGACTTCGCGCTCGGGCCTAGCGGGAAATGCGAGATCGACTTGCGCGAAAGACGGCGTCGCGCACGTGAGCGCAAGCGCGGTAAGAAATACGAGCGTTGATCGGTTCATGGGAAAACTAGAACGGCAGGCCGACTCCCTGGGACCTGAAGAACTTGGTCACTGCCGCAGTCCATAAGGGCACCCCAGCGGGTGCAGGAAACACGCCATGGCCCAGTCGCTCGGGAAACGGCGGCACCGTTACCAGTTCGCCCCGGCCGCCGGCCGACCGAAAACTTTCGAACCAGAGCTTCTG
>CAMATU010000284.1 GCA_945861225.1 Klebsiella pneumoniae | reverse complement strand
ATAGGGGGCTCCGAGGTTTGGACGTTGCATGAACTTGGCACTTAAGTTGACGATGACACCTATAGCGCACGGTCGGATAAGCGTTAGTGCAATCCGACACCGGTCGGCGGATGACGCCCTGCGGGCTCATCCGCCCTATAAAGTTGTTGCAGCCCATAGGGCGGAAAAGCGCAGCGCCTTCCGCCGCATTTGCCACAATCTCATTGTACGCACTGCTTACACGACTTCATGCAGACCTGAAATTGGAAGCATTCAACGGCCACGGCCAAACAGCGAACCGAGCACACCGCGGATAACCTGTCGGCCTAATTGGCTGCCCAACTGAGTGCCGATGGAACGGACTACACTTTTGACCAGGGCTTCACCCACCGTTTGTCGTTGCGGGCCCGCCTGGCGCGGTGGGGCGGTAGTTGGAAGGGGCTTGGTCGCGCGATCATCTCCAAAGGAGGTTTGCCGAGCATCGGTGCGTTGCATCAGCTTTTCGTGAGCAGACTCGCGATCTACTGGGTCCTTGTAGCGACTCATGAGATCAGAAGATTCGAGTAGCTCGCGGCGCCGCTCAGCGTCGATCGGACCAATTTGCGCTGACGGCGGGCGGATCAAGGTACGTTCCACTGGCGAGGGTTGGCCTTTGGCATCCAGCACAGACACCAAGGCTTCGCCGGTGCCCAGTTCGGTAATGGCCGTGACTGTATCCAGCGCCGGGTTGGCGCGGAAGGACTCAGCGACCACCCGCACAGCCTTCTGCTCCTTGGGCGTAAAAGCACGCAACGCGTGCTGAATTTTGAGGCCCAGCTGACCGAGGATGGCTTCTGGAATATCGAGTGGACTCTGGGTTACAAAAAACACCCCCACGCCTTTCGAACGAATCAGCCGCACCACTTGCTCGATTTTATCGACCAGCGCCTTCGGTGCATCGCTAAACAATAAATGCGCTTCATCGAAGAACAGCACGAAAAGTGGCTTGTCGGCATCGCCGCGTTCGGGCAGTTCCTCGAACAACTCGGCGAGTAACCAGATCAGAAAGCAGCCATAGAGCTGTGGCGAAGTCGTGATCAAGCGGGTGGCATCCAGGATATTGATGACGCCCCGACCATCGGGTGCTGTGCGCATCAAATCCTTCAGCGCGAGTGCGGGTTCACCGAACACCTGATCCGCGCCTTGCTGTTCGAGCACCAGCAGGTTGCGTTGAATGGCCGCCACGCTGGTCGGCGATAGATTGCCGTATTCAACCTTGAGTTCGCTGGCGTGCTCGCCGACCCAGGCCAGCATAGAGCGCAGATCGGCCAGGTCGAGCAACAACAAGCCGTGGTCATCGGCAATCTTGAAAGTTGCGTACAGCACGCCAGTTTGCGTGTCGTTCAGATTTAGCAGACGCGCGAGGAGCAGCGGGCCCATCTCCGAAATCGCAATCCGGATGGGTACGCCACTGACGCCAAATAAATCCCACAAGGCGACCGGGAATTCATGAAAACCAAAATCGTTGAGTGCCAGGCGATCGAGTCGTTCGGTGATTTTGGGATTGGTCTTGCCAGCATTGGCAACACCCGAGAGATCGCCCTTGATATCGGCCGTGAACACCGGTACGCCGAGCGCCGACAAGCCTTCGGCCAGCACCTGCAAGGTCACGGTCTTACCGGTACCCGTGGCACCGGCGACCAGGCCATGCCGATTGACCATACTGGCGACCTGCCAGATCAGGCCCTGATCATGTCCGCCAATCAGCAAGGTGGAAGGTGGCACAGCGGACATGAAGAATCCTTAATCAGAACGGGAAAACGATCGGCACGAGCGTCAAGGTGACGATCGCGACGAGCAGATTCAGCGGTACCCCGAAGCGCACGAAATCGGTGAAGCGATAACCGCCGGGGCCATACACCATGAGGTTGGTTTGATAGCCGATGGGCGTTGCGAAGCCGCAGGAGGCCGCGATGGTCAGGGCCACCACGAACGGCATGTAATTCACCCCTAACGCGGCGGCCGTGGCGAGCCCGATTGGGAACATCAAAACCGCAGCGGTGTTGTTGGAGAGCAGTTCGGTCAAGGTCATGGTCACGAAATAGATAATGACCAATTGTCCAAAGGGATCTGCGCCCGCCAACGTCACCAGGCCGTGCGCAAACGAACTCGCGAGTCCCGTACTTTCCAGGGCCTTACCAATACCCAAGGTGGCGGCAATGACGATGAGCACACTCCAATCGATCGCGCGCCGCGCGGAAGCTGTGCCGCAGCAGCGCGTGGCCAGCATCAATCCTGCGGCGAGCACCGCCGCATGCAGCATGCCAAACCCTTTGGCGATGAAGTAGGGGAGTTGTTCGAAGACCGTCGCCAGCACCACCATTCCGACCAGGATAGACAATGCCACCAGCGCCTTTTCGTGGCGCGGCGGACTGGAATCCTCAAGGCTGCTGACCAGGTAAAAATCGGCCGAATTGCGCTGCTGCTGGACAAACGCAGGCCGCGCTTCGAGCAGCAAGGTGTCGCCAGCCTGCAGCACGATGTCACCGATTTTTTGATGTAACCGCTCGCCGCTCCGCGCCACCGCAATGACTGCGGCGTTGTACTGCGTGCGGAATTTGCCATCGCGAATAGTCTTGCCGATCAACGGACAGCGATCGGACACCACGGCTTCAATCAAGCTCCGCCCCGCGCGCGGCCCGTCAAGTTTGAACACCTGATTCGTCGCGGGATTAAGTCCGCGGACGCGCTGCAGCTCGACAATCGAATCGACCACGCCAACGAAGATCAGGCGATCATTGGCCAGCAGGCGAAGTTGCGGGCCAACGGCGGCGATAACCTCACCTTCGCGCTCGACTTCGGCCAGATACATTTCATTGAGATGTCGCAGGCCTGCTTCTTCAATGGTCTTGCCGGCAACCGCGCCGTCTGGTGCGACGGTCATCTCCACGGTATAGGCACGTGGATCAGCACTTTGGCGTAACACCGCGTCACGCGTGGGGAGCAGCCAGCGGCTTGCGATCACCATGTAGGCGATGCCCGCCACTGCACACGGCACGCCGATCCAGGTCAGCGTAAAGAATCCCAGGGTCTGGTCTATCTGACCGGTCTTCACGGCATCTTTCATGAGCCCAGCCACGATCACATTGGTACTAGTGCCGATCAAGGTACACAGACCACCGAGGATGGTCGCAAAACTGAGTGGCATGAGCAGCTTGGAAACCGGGATTCCGTATTTCTTGCCCCATTCGATGACGGCCGGTAACGCGGCGGCCACCAGTGGCGTGTTGTTCATGAAGGCGGAGATCATCGCGATTGGCGTCAGCATGCGCAGTTGTGCACTCGCGACCGAACGTGGCCGACCGAACAGGCCCTGCGCGACCCACGTCATCACGCCGGTTTCGCGCAAACCTGCCACCACCACATACAGCACACCCACCGTCGCCATGCCTTCGTTCGCGAAACCGCTCAGTGTTTGCGCCGGCGTGATAACCCCGGTCAGCATCAACGCACTCAGCGCCGCCATCATCACCAGATCCGCCGAGACCTGCGTCAGCAGCAACATGCCGAATATCCAGGCCAGGGCGCCGAGCGTGAGCCAGGCGTTAAGTGGAAGATCAAACATTAATGACCCCGAAGGTGGCCATAGGTCGGATAAGCGGTAGCGCAATCCGACGAATGTCGGCGGAAGGCGCTGCGCTTTTTCCGCCCTATAACTTTCTGTCGTGTGTTCATCATTACTTACTGAGCGGCTTGTAGCGCAGCCGCATCGGCTGTTCAGCGTCCGTGCCCAGGCGGCGTTTGCGATCAGCTTCGTAGTCCTGGTAATTGCCGGCGAACCATTCGACATGGCTGTTGCCTTCGAAGGCCAGGATGTGGGTGGCGATGCGATCAAGAAACCAGCGATCATGCGAAATCACCAGCACGCAACCGGGGAAGGTCAGCAACGCTTCTTCTAACGCACGCAAGGTTTCGACATCCAGATCGTTGGTGGGCTCATCCAGCAGCAACACGTTACCGCCCGCTCTCAGCAATTTGGCAAGGTGCACGCGATTGCGTTCGCCGCCCGAGAGTTCGCCAATGCGTTTCTGCTGATCGGATCCGCCAAAATTAAACCGGCCGACATAGCCCCGCGAGGCGGTTTGGTAGTTGCCGATTTGAATCATGTCCAGACCGTCGGAGATCTCTTCCCACACGGTTTTTGCTGGATCGAGCGCATCGCGCATTTGATCCACATGTGCAAACTGCACGGTGTCGCCGAGGCGAATCTGGCCCTGATCGGGTTGTTCCTGCTTCACAAGCATGCGGAACAGCGTGGATTTGCCGGCGCCGTTGGCGCCAATGATGCCCACGATTGCGCCCGCTGGCACCGAGAACGACAAATTGTCGATCAGCAGCCGCTCGCCGTACGCCTTGCTAACGCCCTCAACTTCGATTACCAGTTCGCCCAGGCGTGGACCGGGCGGAATGTAAAGTTCATTGGTCTCATTGCGCTTCTGGAAATCCTGCGACGACAGTTCTTCAAAGCGCGCCAGCCGCGCCTTGCTCTTGGCTTGGCGTCCCTTGGGATTCTGGCGCACCCATTCCAGCTCGGCCGCCATATTCTTGCGATGCGCTGACTGCTGCTTCTCCTCGGTTTCGAGAC
>CAMATU010000283.1 GCA_945861225.1 Klebsiella pneumoniae | reverse complement strand
GACGACGACGCGTGATGATCTCGTCCCAATCTTTGGCTGTCATCATGGTCTCCCACATGCGGAGGAAATTACGATGTGCGGCCTCGTTGTCGGCGGGTTCAGACAGCTTGCTTGGATAGCCTTCGCGGAAACCTTCGCGCCCCATCCCCATTTCGGTATTCAGCGGCTGCT
This sequence comes from Klebsiella pneumoniae, assembly GCA_945861225.1. Taxonomy (GTDB): domain Bacteria; phylum Pseudomonadota; class Gammaproteobacteria; genus CAIKBL01. The sequence goes on along the minus strand of CAMATU010000283.1, from coordinate 4,441 downwards.
GGCGCGTCACCCAGCCGGCCGAGGTTTGCGTATTGCCTTCCATGTTTTCGCCGTCGTCGCCTTCGAGCAGGCCGGCCGCGCCAAAGGTCTTCTCGTTGGTGTGCCGGATCCCGCGTTTGAGCTCCTCGGGCATATCACGCTCGACCAAGGTCCAGGTCCAGACCTCGATTTCGCGCGGCCCTCTTGGCTGCCAGACTTTCCAGGTATCGATGCCGCGCAGAAAGGAGTTGTTGGGAAACATCGTGCCGTCCCAAATCGCGTTGTAGAGTTGCGCGCGTTCGGGGCCAAGCCGTGCGCGCACCACCGGTATGCGCGCGCGCATCCAGTCATTGAATAGCTCCGCGACCTTGCCCTGATGAATGTGCGGGAATATCTCGTCGGTCCCGGATGACGCATTGAAACCGTGTCCAAACGTCGTCGCGAACTGAATGCCAGGTGCCACCGCTTGGTTGCCGAGAATAAGACCAAGTGCGCCCCCAATGATCTTAATCGCGGCGGCATGGGTCCAGCCCGCGTGATAGAAATCGCCGATGAAATTTTCCGAGAAAAACTTCCAGTTGGCTTTGATGCGAACCTTGATCGGTGGTCCTAACAGTTCCGAGCCACCGGGTACGTCCATGAAGGTGTCGAAATACCACGCCATCTCACCAAGATAATCGACGAGCGACGGCGCGGTGGTGTCAAAATTGCCGTAGATAAAACCGCGGTAGGTCTCGACGCGCACCTGCTTCAGCCCAAGCTGCTTGCGATCGAGCGGCTCGGTATAAATTTCCTTTTCCAGCGGCACGTCGGCGAGCGCGCCATCAAGACCGTAGACCCAGCCGTGATAGTGACAGGTAAAACTGCGCGCGTTGCCGGAATCGGCGCGGCACACAATATTCCCGCGATGATTACAAGAGTTGAGAAAGGCGCGAACGACACCGTCCCGGCCGCGCGATACGATCACCCGATCTTCGCCCATGAACGTGGTGACGAAGTCGCCGGGCTTGGGGATCAAGGAGTCATGCGTTAGAAACAACCAGGAGCGCGCGAAAACCTGTTCGAGTTCCTGCGCGTAGATATCTTCGTTCCAGTAGATATTGCGATGCTGGGTGCCGCCATCCGCGCGCAGCAGGTGGCGAAAATCTTGGGTCGTTTTCATGCGGGATCTCTGTGCGAATAAAGAGGTGCTAACGGGCCGTCAAAAAAACACGTTCAGATTACTATCCATCACGACGGCGTTGTCGAGTTGGATATCGCGTAAGACCAGTTGCCAGCCTGCCGCGGTAGCTTGCCAGCGATCGCGACGAGCAGCGGTCAACTGTCGTTCGATGCCGTCGAGGCGGCTGCGATGGAGGGTGACTATCGAAAACACCTCAACCTGATCGCTGTCTGCTTGCCAAATCTCGATATTGCTGATTACGCGGCGCACACAGTTGCGCGGATCCTCGGCCCATACGTAGCCGGATTGCAGCCGGTTGATCCGTAGGCTGAGGCGCTGCTTGGTGTCATCGAAAATATAGCCGCCGCCGTACCCGGAGGGCGCGCCGCGATCCTTGCGAAAACGACGTTCCGCCAGCGGCAAGCGATAGCGCACATCGTCTTTCAGCAAGGCTAACCAGTCGTCAAAGCGTTCTTCGTCGAGCAGACGCGCTTCGTGGAATATTTGCTGCTGCAACGCCAAGTGGTGCTTGACACTCAGCATCCTGCCCACATTACGCATGCTCGGCTCCGCGCGGATTGAGGTTGTATTGTGGGACTTCAGCCCAGTTCGAGGCGGCCATGTGTTCCTGCCACCGCCGATAAAAATACCGTTGGTTGTGTTCGCTGATAATCCCGGTTGCGATGTCTCCCGGTAGGCCAGGGCGTGTGCCGGAGTGCCCGAGCGCCATGTGGGTGAAGATTTCCATTTGGCTGGTGCGCCAGCCGCGTGACTGCTCGGTACACGCCGCGAGGTTGTCGCCGTCATCGTTGTCGAACAACCCGGCCGGGCCGAAAGTGAGTAGTTGATTATCGAGGACCTGGTGTTTCAGCGCTTCCGGCATGGCCTTTTCCACCAAGGCCCAGGTCCACTGCTCGAATTTCCCGGGGCCTTTGGGGTGATAGATCCGTAGCCAATTCAGTCCAGGCAAAAATTGCAGATTCGGGAAGATCGTGACGTTAAGTTGTGAACCCCACAGTTGCTCACCGCGAAAATTGCCGAGGCGCGCGACGACTTGAGCGCGATGGTCGTCGAGATATTTCAGCGCCAAGGTCGGATCGGGATAAAAGGCGTAACCCGAGCGACCATCAAGGCTCGCGAGGAGGGAATGTCCGTTGAGGCCGGCGACCGAGATCCCACCGTCGAGATTCACCGCGGTATTGCCGACGGTGAAGCCAGATAAATCTAAGGTTTGCACGGCCTTCATCGCGCCGGCGTGCGCCCATCCGAGGTGGTAGCCATCGCCACAGACGTTCTCGACTGGCAGCTTCCAATTGGCAGGCAATTCCACTTTCTGGGTCCTGCCGATGAGTTCGGTCCCGCCCGGCGTGGCGTTCAAGCACGCTTCCAAGTACCAACGCAGATCGCCCAAATACTCGCCCAAGGTAGGTGCGTCGCGATCGAAGCAACCGAAGATCAAGCCGTGGTAGGACTCAACACGCTCAACGGGGATTAAATGATGACACTCCTTTTTTATCTCGTTGAAGTAAGCATCGCGCTCGAGTGGGACTGCGGCAAGCGCACCGTCGATCCCGAACGCCCAGCCGTGGTAATTACAGGTGAACGCACGACCATTGCCGCGATCGGCGCGGACCAGGCGATTGCCGCGATGGGTGCAGGTATTCAAGAAGGCTTTGATGGTGTGATCTTGTTGGCGGACGACGAGGACCTCGTCTTCGCCCATGAAGGTCCTGAAGAAATCGCCGACGGTAGGGATCTGCGACTCGTGAGCCAGGAACAGCCAGCAGCGCGCAAAAATGCGCGCCATCTCCGATTCGTAGACCGCTGGATCGGCATAAATTTTCCGGCGTTGCGTCCCGGTCGTTGAATTGACGAGACTAGCTGTTTCAGTCACTTCGGGCGTCTCCTAATTTTGATCACGTGGTTTATGCACGCGAACGCATGCGCTAACACCCCGCACTATCGCTATCAGTCAGCGCCACCTTCACTTCCTGGTGAAAATGCGCTAATGCTGGCTCATTCCGACCGAAGGTGAGGTATGCCTGCGCGCCGCTGTGAAAATCGCGTTGCACATTTTTGGCGATTGGGACATCTTGCTGCTGAAGGGTTGTGAGCAACAAATCCATATTGCGATCCCAATACCGTTTTGCTTTATCGATGTCGGCCGATTGCGGCGCATATAGTGACACGGGCATTTTCGATTCATCCGGCGTGTCTCCTGGATAGACACGCCAAGCTTCCGGATGATCGCCTTGCACGAGTCGCGGCCCGCGGTGCCGGCAAACGTCTACAAAGGCATTAATTCGCCCATCATCGTCGCGTACCGCGAGAATCGGCACGCCAGAAAAATCGTCGGTGACGTAGTCGCCAGGTGCGAGCAGATCACAACTCAACCCTAATAACAGGAGGTAGCGCCGAAATACAATGTCGAGTTCCTGCACCGCCTGCTGTTGGCAGGTGTAGTGGATGGTGGGATAACGGTAAATCTCGTCGCGCATGCTGGTAGTGCCAGTATCGCGATACCGCAGCAGCGGATGAAGCCGCGCGACTTTGGCAGCGTGATCCATCAACCAGTCCTCCGGGCCCGTAATGAAACGAGTCGTAGCTGCCAAAACCCCGTCCACGGTGCCTGACGCTTAGTATCGGGGATGGCGTTTTCCTCGGCAGGAAAGCTGAAATCCACGCGGCTGCTCCGATATCAAGTGAGGCGAAAACGGCGGTCCGAATTTTTTCTTGGTATGCACGCGGGTGGGCGTGGTCGACCATCGTGCGCTGTAAGTCTATAGTGCTTCAATCGCTTTTCTAATGCTAGTTAGAAATATTATGGCACGCAATGTCGTTAAGCAGCAGGCTGCGCTTGGGCCTGGCAAATCCGAACTAAGCAGGCTGCGCATCTTGGACGCAGCCGCACGGATATTTCGCCAGAAAGGGTATGCGGCAACGACGCTCAATGAGATCGCCGTTGCCGCCGCGATGAAGGCTGGAAGCTTCTATTATCACTTTACTTCGAAGGAAGAGATTCTCGAAGAGGTTCTCAACATCGGCATGCAGCGGGTGCATGACGCCGTCGTCGGGAGCCAGCAAGCATTGCCACCGAACGTCGCGCACGAAGGCCGGCTCCGTGCTGCGGTCGAGGCCCACCTCGCAACCCTGCTCCGTCATGGGGACTACACCTCGGCAAATATTCGAATTTTCGGCCAAGTGCCGACCGCGGTGCAGCGCCGACACCTGCGGCGACGCGAGGCCTATGGCAAGTATTGGCGGCGACTTCTTGTAGACGCTCAGCGCGCGGGTGCATTA
>CAMATU010000282.1 GCA_945861225.1 Klebsiella pneumoniae | reverse complement strand
ATTTGACTGCAGCCGCGAGGACCTCGCGAAAGCGCTCGACATGACTGGCATGAAAATAGCGCGCCACGTTGGCATAAGTTGGCTCGAAACTCGCCGGATCGAGACCGAAGATCTGATAGCACTCAGCGGACCACACCACACCATTAGTCTTGAGGTTCCACTCCCAGCTCCCGAAGTGGGCAATTTCCTGGGCGGCGGCGAAGCGCATTTCGCTGACACGCAGCGCTTCCTCGACGCGCTTGCGGTCGGTGATGTCGCGACCGATGCCGATCACGCCCACAATTTTGCCGTGCGCATCGCGCAGCGGTGATTTACTCGTGTGAACGTACATTTGGTGGGTGCCGCGCAACACCTCGAATTCGTAGCTGCTGTGTTCACCCGAATTCAAGACCCATTGATCGGATTCAACCACCCTGCGGGCCAGCGCGCCCGGCAATAAATCCCAATCGGTCTTGCCAATGATTTCCTGGCGCGGGCGGCCAAAAAACTCGGTCATGGCCGCGTTAACCAGCAAGTAGCGCCCCTGCGCATCCTTCGCGAAAACGCGATCTGTGGTGCCCTCGAACATGCTCGCCAGCAACGCGTAGCGATCTCCGATGACGGCAAGGCTCGGCGCGTCGAGCGCGCGCGGGGGATCTGGCGGAAGATTGAAGGCCTTGCTCATTGCAGATGTGAATTCGACCAGGTGTCGTCAGATGAATAAATCGGCAGGGGCATTTGGCGACGCGGCGCCAGAAGGCGTGCGGCGTTTGGGCACCATAATGTAACGGCCCGAGCGTAACTATAGGACGAGTCTTAGGGTTTTTCTCGAGATTGAGCGGCCGAGTCGCGCGGCAAAGTAAGGCAAAGGTGGTTACTCAGACGCTTATCGCGGCTCAAGCCGCTCCTACGACGCGGCGTCACGGCAACTCTTGTAGGAGCGGCTTGAGCCGCGATAGGGCCTTAGCAACGGCGCGCAATTGGCGCCTACCCAACCAGCAGGTAAATCGTCTCCACAAATTGCTGATCGACTTCGTCCATCAATTCATCATTCGTGCAGGTGATCTCGACGCCGAAGCGAGATAACAGCGATACGTCATACGCATCGTCGCGCGCGACGGTTTCGCTGTAGCTGCCGGTGCCCGAGTAGTTCGCAATGGTATCGGCCACCTTCAGAATGGCCGCCTCAAGGCCCGCGCTGCGCGCACGATGCGGCAGATGATGCCAGCTCACTGCGTCGCACAGGGCGCTCGGCAGGTTCCAGTTCTCCAACATGAGCCCCGCCAGATAGGCGTGATCAAATCCCAGTCGGCCCTGTTCGATCCGATAAAGTTCGTCTTCGCTACCGGCGGCTTCGCGAATCATTGCTTCTGCCAATTCCGGGAAGCGCTGATTGATCACCAAAGTGCCGATATCGTGCATGACACCGGCCACGAACATGCGCTCGGGATGCAGCACGTGTGCGCGCCGCGCGATCGCCTGGGCCATCAGTCCGACATACACATTGTGCCGCCAGAAGGCATTCATATTGGTGACGGTGCTGGAGAGCTTCGAGAAAGTTTGCACGGCGGCAACGGAACAGACGATTTTTTGCAGCTCGCGCATCCCCAGCAACATGACCGCGCGCGAGACGGTATCTACTTTGGTGGCCAGTCCATAGTAAGAGCTATTGGCGAGCGTCAGGACCTTCAAGGTCAAACTGGGATCGCGAATGACCACGGCTGCAATGTCTTCGATAACCGTGCGTTCGTCGGCGACCAGATCATTGATCTTGAGGCAGACATCCGGTGGTGACACCAACGCAGAGGTGTCCTCGATCAGGCTGCGCGCGATGGTTTCGCTCGGGGCGTATTCAGTAATGGCGACGGCTGGCATGCTCACGGCGGCTGACCTTTCTGGACTGGGCATACTCCGGGTTGTCGGCCGCCATGGAGCATGGCTTGAGCAGTATCTGCGCGCTGTGCGCTAGCGTGCGGCGCAGCGGCATGCGTGTGCCGCTGCGTATCCTTGGAGAGGAGTGGACTTAGGGGGCGGGTTAGGCTGCTGCGGCCTGACCCTGGCGCGCGGCGTGGGCCTGTTGCAGCCGGCGCAATTCTTCCCACCCGAGATAACTGGTGAAGCCGTTATCGTCGAAGAACAGCACTGGGCCATCACAGATGAACAGGTATTCCGTATCTTCCAGCGCGGTGGTCGCGCCATGGATCATGCCGTTCGGTTCATAAACGTAATCACCGGTATTTAGCAGACCATCGCGCACTTGCAGTTTGCCCTTGAGGATAAAGGTGTGGGAGGCGGTCAAATGCTTGTGCGGCGGGGCGACGAAACCCTTGAGCCAACGAAAGTGCACAGCCCAGCGGCCGGACTCGGCGCCGGTGTACAGCACTTTGATGAAAGCGCGTTGAGGATCCATCGGCTGTGGGATCCAGTCGGCGTCGCTGGCCTTCACCAGGGTATCCATCAGCTCGGGGTTGATCGGCGAAATATTCTGCGGCATGGCCATTGGTTTATCTCCGTGGTGGAAAGCGCAAAAGGTTTAGCAGGAACAGCGATGGTTAGTCTGCCGCCCCTGCGCTTGGGATTTCTCGTGAGTTAACCGGCCCGCAGGAAGGCTGGCGCGTGGTCGTCTTCCACATCAAACGCGGGTCGCGCACCGAGTTTCTTAAGTTCCGGCATCACTTCCTTGGCGAACAAGGTCATGTTCGCGCGCGAATGTTCAAGCGACATTCCAGCGTAGCCGAAGACCCCGGTGAAACCACACGCGTCGGTTCGCGCGTGAATGTCCTTCATTTTCTCGAAGCACTGCTCGGGGGTCCCCCATACCTGCAGGTTCATGAAGAAATCCGCCATGCCGTCCACGCCCATGGTGTCGATCGTCTGATTCAGATTGGCGTAGTACTCGTAACCCTTGGTGGTCGCGAAATGATTGCTTTCCATTTCGTAGTGTTTGACCACCGAACGCCAATAACCGGTGATATATTTACGCGCCTGTTCTTCGGCTTTGCCGGCGTCCTTATCGCACATTACCCAGCCGGCGATATACGGGCGCGGTGCCGCGTGACCGTGCATCTGCAGAAATAAATCGTTGTAGTCTTTCAGTTCCTGCGCATGCTGTTCCCACGGCTTTTGTGGAATGACGAGAATGCCGATGCCGAGCTTGGCCATGATCTGGGAGGACTCAGCAGAGACTGCTGCCGCATAAGTCCGGTTTTTGAATGATTTGAATGGTTCCGGCCGGATGCGCGAACGCGGTTGTTTGATGTGCTTGCCAGCGTATTCGCAGTAACCCTGTTCGAGGCCCTGCAGCACCATCTCCGCGCTCTCGACAAAGCGTTCACGCGAGGTGTTCATGTCAACCCGAAAGCCTTCGAACTCCACCCGCGCCAGCCCGCGCCCAATGCCGAAAATTGCGCGCCCGTCGCTCATGCAATCGAGCATCGACATCTTCTCCGCCACGCGCATCGGATCGTTCCACGGCAGCACTACGACCATGGTGCCGAGTTTTACTTTGCGACAAGCGCCGCCGACGAAGGACAGGAAATCGACCACGTCCGGCATCATGGTGTAATCCGTGAAATGATGCTCGATACCCCACACAGACTCGAAGCCCAGGCCTTCCGCCATCAGCGCCAGCTTCATGTCTTTCTGATAGACGGAATAATCGCTGACGCCCCCTGCGTGGTCAGGATTCTGAAAAATAGACGACATACCAACGTGCATGGAGGCCTCCTGAAATGGGGGTACGCAGTGGCGCTGGCCCCGAGTTTAAAGTGCTCCGAGTGTACGCCGGGAGGTGCTGTCGGTCATACCCCGCGGGGTCAGATATTTCTGAAATTAATGCCAACAATGGTCAAGGGCGAGGTGTGCGAGGGGTTTCCCCCGCGCCCTTCGGTCCCGGGATCCGTCGCGAAAAAGCGCGCTGCGCTCGCTGCTCCCACCGGATCCTATAGGGCGGAAAAGCACAGCGCCTTCCGCCGCCAGGAGGAACCGAATTCCATCAATGGTGTTTCCAAAGCTTGACGACATGCGATTTTCGGATGGCCTGGTCACGCGTTGCCATTGGCAAGCCGTGCGCGCGCGCCGTGGCAACGATTAATCTATCTGCGGGATCACCATGGAACTTCGCTGGAAGTGCATCCAGTGCAATGATTACGTCGCGATCTACTGGCAGTACTGAGACGACGCTGGCGTCTGTGGCGTGCGCCAACCAGGCAGCAAATGGCAATGGCAACTGAAGGCGCTGTTTAGAATGCAGCAATTGCGCTTCCCACATGCTGATCGCTGAAAGTCCAAGCGCGCCCGCTTTCGCTTCGTTATCCAGCGCAGTACGTTCCGCTCGTGTGATGGGGGAATCTGGAGTGAGCCACCAAATCCAGAAATGGGTATCCAGCAACAGCGTCAACGCAAGGCCTCAAGGTCCTTAGCAAGCACCGCTGACTCGTGGGGCGTGGCGATCAAGCGACCGCCCAGGCCGCGCAATTGCTCCCAGGGGGGTACCTTTCTATCTGCCGCTGTGGTGAGCGAAGGAGAAATTCGCACCACAACCTTGCCGCGTCGAGTAATTGAGACTGGTTGCCCAGTTTTCTCAACGCGACGAATGACCTCTAAGCAGGTATTCTTGAACTCGGTTACTGAAATGGCCATGTAGGTATTCT
>CAMATU010000281.1 GCA_945861225.1 Klebsiella pneumoniae | reverse complement strand
CGAGGCTGCCCACTCGCGGCGACCGCGTTCATCCAATGCGCCACGGATTAAACGATACTGTGCTCGGATCTGCTTTTCGGTTTTCATGAAACGAGAGCCTGATCGCCTATATGCTATTCGTCAAGTAATTTTGGCACGGGCCCTTAGTTCGTAACACCACGCGTCAATTCCCAGCAAGCCTATATCGTGTCGCCAGGTCGGCCCGTATAGTTGGCCCTCAAATCAATCACCAATAGGAGGTTCCGATGCGCTTCGGTGTAATGCACGATTTCCGTAATCCCAAGCAGTGGTTCATACCCTCGCCGGCGTTTTACCAGGCAATGATCGAGCAAGTAGTGACGATGGAGCAGCTAGGCTATGACCATGTGTGGCTGACCGAACATCATTTTACGGACGATGCCTATAACCCGGTGCCGCTTACGATGGCGTCTGCGCTGGCCGTGCGCACCAGTCGTATTCGTATCGGGACTTTCGTGATGCTGATGCCCTTCATGCATCCGGCGCGGGCCGCCGAGGAAATCATCCTCGCGGATATCCTATCCAACGGACGGTTTGATCTGGGTGTCGGGCAGGGCTATACCCACGAAGAGTTCGACGCCTTTTGTATGAAACGCAGTGAACGTGGCGCCCGCATGGAAGAAGGGTTGAACTTGGTGCGCAAGTTGATCGCGGAAGAAAACGTATCGTTCGAAGGCCGCTTCACGCAGGTTAAGAATATGACCCTGATGCCGCGCGGCGTACAGCAACCGCATGTCCCCCTCTGGATCGGTGCGCGTGGCCCGAAGGGAATTAAACGCGCGGCGGAGATGGGCGCAAATCTGATGGCAACGCTTGGTCCCGATCCGGTGCCGCTGTATCTCGAGACGCTCAAATCGCTGGGCCGCGATCCCACACAATTTAAAGTGGCGCAACTGCGCATGGTCTACTGCGCTGATACGGACGATCAGGCATGGGCCGAAGCACAGCATCATCTGTGGCATGTGTTTGATTACTATCGCGACGTATTGTCGTCGTCGAATGATGTCGAAGGCGACGCCACGCCATGGCCGGTGAATCGCGCGGAAGATTTGCGAAATTCGCCGATGGCGGCCGATCTCTTCGTTGGATCACCGACCACCGTGGCGCAGAAGATGGAGAAATTCTGCACCGACTATCGTTGCACGGATTTCATTATGTCCACCCACCTTGCCGGTATAGATCCCAAAAAGAGCACACGCTCGCTTGAGCTTTTCGCGAAGGAAGTGATGCCTGCATTCCGGGCGCGCTGAGTATGCGCCTCGGCATCATGGTCCGAAATATGGGGCCGGCTTCCACGCCGGCCCTAATCGCTGACTGTGCGCGCTACGCGGAAACGGCCGGCCTGTCAGATGTGTGGGTTTGCGATCACATCGCCATCCCACGCGAAGACTCTGAGGGATCAGGCGGGCGCTACCTTGATCCGCTCGCGAGCTTGGCGTTTCTGGCAGGGATAACGACTCGGATAGGACTCGGCGTAACAGTGCTGATCGTGCCGTACCGCCCGGCGTTACCGACTGCCAAGTGGGTAGCGAGCGTGCAGGAGCTATCTGGTCATCGTCTGCAACTTGGCGTCGGCGTTGGCTGGATGCCGGCGGAGTTCAAGGCGCTAGGCGTGCCGCGCGCACGGCGCGGCGCAATAACGGACGAAACCCTCGCCTTTCTGCACGACTGCTTCGCGCACGACGAAGTGGAATTGAATGGTCAGCGCTTTCTGTTTAGCCCGCGGCCGCCGCGACCACCGATTCTGATCGGCGGCGACGGTGCGCATTGTCTCCAACGGGTGGCGCAGTTCGGCGATGGCTGGATGCCGATGCAAAGCGAGCCCGCCAAGCTCGCGGCCTCAATAACTGCACTGAAAGTGCAGATGGCCAGCGCCGGCAAAGGCACGCCGCAGGTGGTGCCGCTTGGAGGGCTGCCGCTGGATGATAAATCGGCAGCCTCGGAGCGCCTGGCGGCGTTGCAGGCAATTGGCGTGACCGGCTTTGTGCAGGCCGGTCGTTATGCGACGCTTGATGAGTTCAAGGCGATGGTCGATAAGTTGGTGGTGCTAAAGCATTGAGCCAACACGGCTGATCGCGATCAACGCTGGCGCGCCGCGATGTGGTATTAGTCATCCCTTGGATCTTCTTTCGAGATCCGGTAACAGGAGTTCATGTCATGTCTATAAAAATGAGTTTAATCGCGGCCGCCGCGTGCCTTGCGTGTGCTGTCACTGGCGCCACCTATGCGGCGGAGGCGGCGCATGAAGGGCCGGCGATGTCTGGCATGCATGAGGGTATGAAGGACGGTATGCACGAGCGGCATCATGGCAAGCGCTGTGCTATGAAAGGTGGAATGAAGTGCAGCCATCACCAGCCGGACATGCTGATGTTGCCCCGCCTGCCGGCTGGCAACGAGAAGCTGCAATTGCAAATGCATGCCGAGATTTTGCAGAAAATCGGCGAGATCGAGGCGAAGTATGCGGCACAGCTGCCCTAGCCAATATCCGAAAATGGCCAGATTCTAGGGCGAGATTACGCCCATCTCGCGCAGCAGAGGCGTTATGTCCCGTTGAAAACGCAGGGTGTCTTGATGGTAGGCCTGGAAGACCATCAATACGCCGTCGAGCCCAGCGTCGTGCAGGGCTTTCAGTTGCAATGCCACGCTTTCTGCGGTGCCAATGACTGGAAACGCGCCGGCGCCCAAGGTCATCATGTCCAACGTAAAGGCATCGAAGGAGCCGCTTTCAAGGCTGAGTCCAGTGAGCCAGTTGTTGCTTGCGACCTGATCCTTGTGGGCGATAATTTTGGCGACTTCGGCCTCGGCTTCATCGGCGCTGTCGCGCCACAGCACAAACGGGAAACAGGCACTTTGCACGTGCCGGCCCCATGTTGCCGCACGGGCTCGAATGTCGGCGACTGTCGCGCGTGCTGAATCCACCGAGAACATGCTGATGAACGCCCAATCACAATGTTCAGCGATGAGTGCCTTGGCATCATTGGAAATGCCGGCATTCACGATGGGCGGATGCGGTTGCTGTACCGGCTGCGGCAGCGAGGTGCCGTTCTTGATCTGATACCACGGCGACTCGTGATTGAAGGTCCCCGGCGGTTGGGTCCACAGCCCCTTCAGCACTTCAATAAACGCGCGGGTGCGCTGGTAACGCTCGGCATGCGGCAGGATGTCCAGTCCCATCATGCCGAATTCTTCCTTGCTCCAACCACTGACCAAATTAATGCCCCAGCGACCCTGGCTGATGTGATCCAAGGTCGCGCCCATTTTTGCGACCACTAACGGATGAAAGGCCGGCACATGCACTGTCGAGTAGATTCGAATGCGTGAGGTGGCCGCGAGCAGGGCAGAAGCCCAGGTCATCGTCTCCAGCGAGGTACCAAGGTAATCGGTCTCGCCGCCAAACCCGCGCCAGCGACTTACCGGAAACAGAAAATCAAATCCTGCCGCCTCGGCGGCTAGTGCGATTTGCTTATTCGATTCGTAGTCCCACTCATCCGGCACCGCGCGGTAGGTACTGATTGCCGACATATTGCTGCAATTCGGCATGAACAAGCCTAGCTGCAGCGGAGCACGGCCTTCATTCATGCACGGCCCTCGACATGCGCGTAGCGCAGATCGACCAAGCCCTCGTGACCATCGACTCGCGCACGCGGGAGTTCTGCCGGCGCCCCAACCAGCGCCGAGAATTCCGGCGTCGTATGCGGCGCAAGACGATCATGGCGCAGGTAGTCCGGCTTGCCGTCGGCTTCACGAAACGCCGGCATGACCTCTTCAGCGAAGATCTGCATGTTCTTCATGACCATCCAGTCGGGCATCGGGCCATAGGCGGAGCCCGCATTTAACACACCACCGGCACCCAGTTGCTCGCAATATTCACCGAGCTGGTTTTTCACGGTCTCGGGTGAACCGACGATGATGTAACCGTCCTTCACGAGTTCCTCGTAGGTGAGCGTGTGCTGCGGCTTGATCTTCCCTTTCACAATTTGCGTCATGAAATTACGGAAAGATTTGGTCGTCATGTAGCCCGGAGGGAAAAAGATCTGATCGGGAATCTTAAGGCCCGTATTGAAAATCCAGGACAGATGGGCTTTGGCCTCACGATGCGCCTGCGCATCGGTCTCCGCGACATAGGTCGGGATGCAGGCATTAAACATACTCTTGGGCGCTTCAAAGCCCAGCCGCAAGCATTCCTCGCGCAGGCCGTCGAAGGCCATCTTGCAGAACCAGCGCGGCGCGTAAACCATCATGTAGGTGTAGCGATGCTTGGCGACGAACTGCAAGGTCTCCAGCGATCCCTGGCCCGGAATCCAAATTGGCGGGTGTGGTCGCTGGAGCGGCAACGGTACCGGATTCACGTTCGGGATGTAGAAATGATCCCCCTGATAGGTGAAGGGACCGGGTTGGGTCCAGGCCTTGATAATGAGATCGTGTGCTTCATCGAAGCGTTCGACCGAATCCGCCGGCACCACGCCATTGTTGAAGTATTCGCAGCCGATACCGCGCACGAAACCGCAGATCATGCGGCCGCCCGAAATCACATCCAGCATCGCGATTTCCTCAGCCACGCGCAGCGGATTGCCGTGTAAGGGGATGGCATTGCCGATCACACCCACCGGAAT
>CAMATU010000280.1 GCA_945861225.1 Klebsiella pneumoniae | reverse complement strand
CCGGGCAGGCGCACGTCGAGACCGAACGTTGCCGAGCCGTCGCTCTTCACGACGCGGTCGAGCCGCGGCAGGCTCTGACCGATCAGCGTGAAATGCTGCGGATCCTTCAGCACGACTTTGGCCGGCGGCTTCAGGGTTGCGGCTTTCGCGGTCAGTTCGCCATAACGCGCCGTGCGCCCGCTCGCCGGATCGGAGACCTGCGAACGGGCGGTGATCAGGCCCGCGGCCGGCACGCCGCAGCCGTACTTGGTGCCCGTCATCCCCAGGCTATCGCGCAGTACCCACAGCAGCGGGATCGGCATCGACGTCCTGTGCCTTGCCATTGATGGTCAGCCTTTTCGTCATCGCAGTCTCCTCGCCGCGCAGAGGGGGGCGCGTCCCTGAAGCTTATGCCAGTTTCGGTGCGCGGTGGAGAGAGCCGTGGCCATGTTATTCGTCGTCGTGGTCAAAGCGCCGGGTGCTGACGATGCCAGTCGGTCGTCTGTTGATACGTCCATCCCGCGCGCACCAGGAGTTCCTCCTCAAAGTGGCGGGCGACGAACTGAAACGCCAGCGGTGTTTGCTGAGCGCTAAACCCGGCCGGCAGCGTGATGGTCGGGCTGCCGGTCATATTGAACGGGAAAGTGAAACGCAACACGGCCGAGAGTAGATCAGGGTTCTCACCGAGGGTCGCCATTTGGGCCACCGTTGGCGAGGCGACGCCGGTGGTGGGGATCGCGAGCAGGTCGATGTGCTGGAACAGCGCGTCTACGCGGCCGCGAAAGGCGAGGCGTCGTAACACGAGTTTTTGATAGTCCATACCGCTGACGCCGCGGCCGGAATCGATGAACCCGGCCAGTCCGGGGCCGTACTCGGTACGGCGCGCGGGGTAGGTATTCTCGTGCGCCACTGCCGTCTCGACTGCGCAGAGCACCAGCGAGTCGGCAGTCACCTGCTCGGGATCGGGAAACGTAACCTCACGCATGTCCCCGCCCAGGTCGACGATCGTTTTTACGACGGTGGCCATCATCTGCCTGGTTGGATCGTCAACGCCCGCAGCGTTCCATCGGCTATCAATCCCGATGCGCAAACCGCGGATCCCGCGCTGCATGCCGGCCAGATAATTCGGCACTTCCATTTGCACCGCGGTCGGGTCGTGAGTGTCGGGTCCGGCGATGACCCCGAGCATTGCGCCGGCATCGGCCGCGCTGCGTGTTATCGGCCCGATGTGATCAAGCGTGGCCGCCAGCTCAAAGACCCCATTACGGCTGACCCGGCCCCAGGTGGGCTTCAACCCGGTGCAGCCGTTGGCAGCCGACGGCAAGCGGATCGAACCGCCGGTATCGCTGCCCAACGATCCATAGCAAAGCCCGGCCGCAGTTGCCACTCCGGAGCCGCTCGAAGACACACCTGACCAGTGGGCCTTGTGCCACGGATTCACGGGTGGCGTGACGGTGGGATGGTGTTCGGCGTAGGCGCCTTCGGTGAGCTGCAGCTTGCCGAGGATGACGGCGCCGGCGGCGCGCAATTTTTTCACGACTGTACTGTCGCGATCAGGCGTGAAATCCCGATAGATAGCCATGCCGCCCGTGGTGGGGACGCCTTGGGTCCAGCATAGATCTTTCACTGCAATCGGCACGCCGTGCAGCGGGCCACGAATCTGACCTCGGCTGATTTCGGTGTCCGCCTGGCGCGCAGCCGCGAGGGCCTGCTCGGCCATCACGGCGGCATAACTTTTCAGTTGCCCATCCAGGCCGGCTATGCGGTCCAATTGCGCGCGAGTTACCTCGACGGCTGAAATTTCTTGCGCGTGAATTCGCCTTGCGATCTCGAGAAGCTCGAGATAGTGCCACGTGTTACTGGCCATGCCTTACCTGCCCCTGTTGATTTGACCGTCACGCTCACCGCGCATACCTGCTGCGCGCGGAACCCCATAAGTTTCGCCGTCCGCGCCACTCACCGTTCGCCCAACCGGTCGGGCCTGCGCACGCGAGAAAGGACATATTCGAGCCAGCATGCGACCCGCACACAGCTTGCGCAAGTGCAATCTTTCCCCTATTCGGCGCGCACGCGGAGCAGCCAGATCGTGTTCCTCGATGACCCAATGGTTAGTGGCGTCTTGGGCAGAACTCCAAGAATGTGCAGATTCGAATTATCCAACAGCCCATCTTCCAAGCGGCGCACTTGCGAGTCTTGAAGCGCTGAGAATGTCTGTCTAAACTCGACGATAACAGCAAAGCGCGGAAACCGCGGTCGTCATGTACACCACCTGCGGCGAAGTCAACGGCGTCGTCTTCGAATTGGTCGACGAGAAGATGACCGTGCTCGGGACCTTGACCCTGGACGACTTTAAAGCCGCTTACGCGGAACAAAAGGCTGCCTGACGGAAGGATTGACGTACCGCGGAAGGAACTTCGCTCCTTCCGGGCGAGGACCGGGTTTCAATTGGCAGTCAGTGTTTCCAGCAGCGCCGCGGCTTCCTGCAAATCGGGGGAATCGAAGCCTTCGGTGAACCACCCATAGAGCGTCGCCAGCCGCTCGCGCAGGTCTGGGGATCTGCCCTGGCTCGCCCACAACCTGGCGAGACTCATGGTCGCGCGGAGTTCCCAGGTTTTGGCTTGCTGCTGCCGGGCGATTTGAATCGCGTGTTCGAAATCTTTTTCGGCTTGCGCGGCTGCGCCGGGATACTCTCCGTCCGCGCGGCGAGAGATGTACTCGCCACGCAGTCTATAAAACTCTGCATCGAACCAGCGTTCCCCGGTCTGCTCCCCGACCGCGAGGCCGTTCTCGATCGCGCCGAGCGCGGAGTCGAAATTTCCGTCATTGGCATGCGCCTCGGCGAGTGAGCCTATCCATAGTGAATACTGTATTTTCGTATTGTTCTGCGCCAACGTGCTCAAGCCCTGCGTGATATCGGCAAGCGCTTCGGGATGTCCTCCCCGGCTGCGCGCCCAGCCGCGAAGATTCAACCCGAAGGCATACCGGTCCCAATATTCGTGCTCCAGGGCCATGGGCACCAGCGCCTCGGCTTCGGCAAGACACGCGGCATGGTCGCCAAACAGGCGATGCATTATCGCGACGGTCGCCATCGCAAATGTCAGCATGGACGGATGCCCCAGCTGCTGTGCGTGAACGGCCATTTCACTTTGTCTTCTACGCGATTGCGCACCGTAGCCCAGCAGGTATGCGGCTTGTGATGCGCCCCATAAAAGCCCAACTGCGGAATCGTATCCATAACGCTGAATTTCCGAATGGTCGCGCGAATAGTCATACATCGCGAGCCCGCGTTCCGCTTGCGTGAAGGCCTGGGCAAGATTTCCAAGGAAGAGATTCGAGAATGCCATTGCCATGAGGCCGTGGCGGATGAATTCGGGATCCTGCATGACCTCGGCCACGCGTGATGCTTCCTCCGCGTATTCAAGCGCCTTGATACAGTCTCCGCGCAAGCAGTGATAAGCCCTGAAGCCGAGAAGGATTGCGCAGAGTTCCGGCAGTGTCCCGATTTTTTCGCACAATACGTGCGCGCGACCGAAGACCTCTCCTACTTCGGGGGCGCTAAATCCTTTTACGACCGCAAGATTTACCGCCAGCGCTCTCACCGCCGCCAATGTCTGACCCTGATTTTCGGGCGATGGGGGCAACCCGTCGAGCAGCCTCACCGCCGTGCCAAAGTGATTCACTGCCTCGGCATTGGCCGAACGCTGAGCCGCCTGCGCGCCGGCGAGCAGCAGGTACTCGATCGCCTTCTCGACATTCCCGCTGCGACTGTAATGGTGCGCGAGATCCCCGTAGTGATCGTCGAGTTCGTGCTGATAAATCAGCTCGATGGTCTGCGCGGTCCGCTCGTGAATGGTTTTCCGCCGTTCGTGCAGCAGCGAGTTATAAGCCACTTCCTGGGTCAGCGCGTGCTTGAAGATGAATTCAATTTCAGGGAACGCCGGTTGCTCGTACAGGAACTCCTTGCGTTGCAGTGCGCCCAGCAGACGATTCAAGTCGTCGTCCGATTTGTCGACGACCTGCCGCGCCAGACTGAAGGCAAACTCGCGCCCGATGACCGAGAGCTGCTGTAATAAGGCTTTCTCCTCCGCCGCCAAACGGTCGATACGCGCGGCCAGCACGCCTTGCACGGTCGCCGGGATCTGCAGACCTTCCGCCGCGGTGTCTCGCACGGCCGTCAGTCCGGCGCTGTCGCGGTGCAAGACGCCTTGCTCGAACAACTCCTGGACCACTTCCTCCATGAAGAACGGAGTCCCTTCGGTTTTGACCATGATCAGCTGACGCAGCTCGCGGAAGCGCGCGCTCCCCGCGATCTCGGCCGGGTCGCCGAGCAGCACCGTTAAAAATTCTTCGGCTTCCGCGCGGCTGAACGGCGCCAACCGCAGCTGCGTGCAGTAGCTCTTCCCACCCCAGTCATGGCGATATTCCGGCCGATAGTTGGTCAGCAACAGGATCCGGGTACTGCCGATGCTCTCGACCAGGCTGTCGAGAAAGCCCTGAGTCTCGCTATCGATCCAATGCAGATCTTCGAAGATCAGCAGGAGCGGCTGTTCGAGACTGGCGCGCAGGGTCGCGCGTTTCAATGCCTCGAACGTCTTCCGTCGCCGCATCTGCGGATCCATCAGCGGCAATGGTGAGTCGCGATCGTCGATGTTCAGCAGG
>CAMATU010000279.1 GCA_945861225.1 Klebsiella pneumoniae | reverse complement strand
GGCTGGTTTGGTTCGCCGCTCTATATGTCCCCTGAGCAAGCGCGCGATCAAGACATCACGCCGCAATCGGATCTGTTCTCGCTGGGTTCGGTGTTCTATGAGATGCTGGCTGGCGTGCCCCCGTTTGCTGCCAAAGGCCTCACGGGGCTCATCCAAAAAGTGGTGCATGACGATCCGCAGCCGCTGACAGAAGTGCGCACCGATGTCCCGGACCAGCTGTGGCGCATCGCGAAAAAGATGCTCGAGAAGGATCTCGGTAAGCGCTACAAAACTGGCGGCGAGATCGTGCGCGATCTGGATCTGTTGTTGAATGATGCGCGTAATGTGCCGCTGGTGCTGAGTGATGAACAGAAAATTCAGCGCATGGGCGACCTCAATTTTTTCACCGGCTTCACCAAGAACGAATTGAAGGAAGTGAACAAGGCCGCAGTGTGGCAACGGATGGAAACCGGCGCTGCGATATTTTCAGAAGGTGAGCGAGACCGCGCCTTCTTCGTGATTGTCGATGGCGCGGTCTCTATCGTCATCAATAATGTGCGGATTCGCGATCTCGAAAATGGCGAGTGCTTTGGCGAAATGGAATATCTCGCCAATGGCGGGCGCAGCGCCACCATCGTGACCAATCGCGAGACTACGGTGATCAAAGTGGAACGTGATTTTAAGGAATGGGCGTCATTGCCATGCCAGCTGCGAATGACGAAAGCGTTTCAAAACATGCTGATTGAACGCTTGCGGGCGACCACCAAGGAACTCGCGCGCGCGCTGCGAACTTGAAAGTGGGTTAACGGATGTTTCGGGGCACAATGGACAAGCCGTATCGACGATTCGTTACGCGGATGATTGTGCAGGCGGGAGTGAGTTCGCTTGCTTGCCATCGTCCTCCGGCCCGGTTGCCACCGTCGCTTTGTCAGTCGGAATGCGCCCGTCCACCAGATCTATCAAGCGGTCGCAGCGGGCAGCCAGACGCGGGTCATGGGTGACGATCAGGAACGTGGTGCCGCCGCTGCCGACTTCGCGCAGCAGGTTGTGAAACTGAAACACAAAACCGATGGTCAAAGCATCGTCAGCAAGGTTTTCGGCTTCTTGACCCGTCAGAAAAATTTTGCCGGCGCTGGGTTTTTCCAGCAGGCCAATGATGTTGAGCAGCGTGCTTTTGCCCGAACCCGAGGGGCCTACCAAAGCGGCAAATTCACCGCGTGCCAGGCAGCGGTCAATGCCGTGCAACACCTCGGTTTGGTGCGTGGTGCCGGTGCCGTAAGATTTAGGCCGAGGCCTTGCGCCAGGTCGCTGCCAATCACAACGTCGGTGCTGCTCAGGTCGGCATGGCCTGCAATGATTTTTTCTTTCAACGCAATCAGCCGCAGATAACTTTCGGACTCAATACCGCGCACGCCCACACCGATATTGGCATCACCGCGCACGATAAATGCGGCGTCCTCGATCACCGGTGCCACCACCAACACCCCGCGAATCGCGAGCGCGGCTCATCGGCGCGTTAGCTTTCATTCTGGTTGCGGCCTTTTAAGTGCTACTTTAGTATCAGCCTATGCGAACTGAACTTGTTACAACGCTTAAGCGTAAAGCGACTGTCCTCCTGTCAGATTTGGCACGGGATCGAGAACCGATTCTGATCACCCAGCATGGACTGCCGTCTGCATATCTAATCAACGCAGATAGCTACGAGAAGCTCACGGGTCGGATCAAGTTACTAGAGGGGATTGCCCGAGGGGAGATGGCTATCGACGACGGTAGAACCTTAACGCATAAGCAGGCGAAATCCAGAATGTCGCGATGGCTCAAATAGCTTGGACAGACCCAGCACTTTCTGATCTCGAAGCAATCGCCGACTACATCGCATTAGACAATCCCGAAGCGGCGCAAAGAGTCGTGCGCCGCGTATTCGGTCACGTTGAGCAACTCGAAACCCATCCCGATGGCGGCTCGAAGCCCCTCGAACTCAAGGGATGGGCATACCGTCAAATTATAGAACCGCCATGTCGTGTGTTTTACCGACATGACCGCAGCGTCGTGTACATTCTTCATGTAATCCGTAGCGAGCAGCGTCTCCGGCGAAGCAGACTGGCGAAACGAGACGAAAAAAAATGAAAGCTAACAAGCCAAGGGAGCCGGTGCGGTGGCGTTCTGGTGTCGAGGTTTTTGGTTTGGTGGCCCGTGCGGCTTATCGGCGCGTTAGTCCGCGACTCGCTACGGTAACTCGAAAACTTATTGGTAATTGAAAGTTTCTTGGGGTGCTTATCGAACTCGTGCACGCTCTGTCTGCTCGCTTGATAACCCCGAGTCTTCGGTGGGATGCGATTTCGTCGCATCGCGTAAGGGGAGTGGGCGAATAAATTATCCAACTTCCTGCCGCACTACCGCAGCAGCTTCGGCGAGCGCCTTCAGTTTGCCGAAGGCGGCGTCGCGCGTGAGATATTTCAAACCGCAATCGGGCGCGGGCATCAGCTGTTCGGGGCTCACATAGGGCAGCGCCCGGCGGATTCTCGCGCTTAGCGTGGGCACCGACTCGACCTCGTTGGAAGATAGATCGACCACCCCCAGGACAATCGTCTTCGGCGCCAGCTCGCGCAGCACGCCGAGGTCAAGATGCGGTTGCGCGGCCTCGATCGAAATTTGATCGACCGTGCAGTCGGCCAATTGGGCGAGGAAGGCATAGGCCTTAGGCTTGTTCGCCGAGACTACGAAGCCGTAACCAAAACAGAGATGGATCGCGGTAGTCGTGCGTAGTCCTTCGAGCGCACGGTTGATCGCTTTCACGCCGAAGCGCGTGGCCCCGTCTGGGTCATTACGCAGCCACGGCTCGTCGAGTTGGATGACGTCCGCGCCAGCCGCCTCCAGATCGCGTGCTTCCGCGTTCACCGCTTCGGCATACGCCATGGCGAGTGCTTCTTCATCACCATAAAATTCGTCATAGGCTTGCTTGCAGAGCGTGAAAGGCCCCGGCAGCGTGATCTTTGCGCGCCGCGTGGTGTGTTGCTTCAGGAACACCAGATCTGCGACTTCCACGGGGCCCGGCCGGCGCAATGGCCCCACGATTCGCGGTACTGGAATTTCAAAATTCTCCACCTTGCGCACATAGGGATTGTCGGTGGCGATTCCTTCGAGTGAGGTCGCGAAGCGGTTCGAGTAGCTTTCGCGGCGCATCTCGCCATCGGTGATGATATCGATCCCCGCTAACTCCTGGTCGCGAATCGCGAGCAAGGTGGCATCATCCTGTGCGGCCTGGAGGTACGGCGGCGCAACGCGCCAGATTTCATGCGCAGGGACGCGCGGCACGAGCTTCGCTTTGAGGATCTCCTGATCAACCAGCCACGAGGGCTGCGGGTAGCTCCCGATCACGGTGGTGGTAAGCAGCTGCGTGGTCATGAACTTTACTCCGGGAGGACAGGCCTCGTTTTCCGCTGTTCCGGGCAGCGCGTCAAGAGGGCGCCGCGACTGATAAAGAATGGCCGGCCCCGGTCACCGCCTCTATACTGTCGCGGCGTCAGGTTAGGGGAAAAGCTTTTGAAGTTATCAATCACGCTACTCGGATGGGCGGCGACTTTTGTTGCGTCTTTTAGTCCCAACGCCGTCGCGCGCTCCTTGCCGCTAGAACCGGCGGTGCTGGTGCGGCAGATCGCCGTACCCGCGGTGCGCGAGCCGGTGTTGGTGTCCACGGTTGATCCCGCGCGCCTCAAATTACGGTCCTCGTCGCTACTCGTGCTGGATCAGCCGAAAGCCAAAATTCTGGTGGCGCGCAACGCGGAAACAGTGCGACCGATTGCCTCAATTACCAAGCTGATGACGGCCATGGTGGTGCTCGACAGTCGGTTGCCCATGGAGCGATTGCTGACGATCGCCAAAACGGATATTGACACCCTTAAAGGCACCCACTCCAGATTACAGCTCGGCACGCGACTCTCGCGCCGCGAATTACTCCGGCTCGCGCTGATGGCCTCGGAGAATCGTGCAGCGTCTTCCTTGGCGCATGCCTATCCCGGCGGCTTTAGCGCGTTCGTGCGGGCGATGAACCGCAAAGCGCAGGCGCTCGCCATGTCGCACACGCATTTCGTAGATGCCACCGGTCTCAGCCAACAGAACGTCTCGACCGCACGCGATTTGGCGCGCATGGTAATGGCGGCTCACGGTTACCCTTTGATTCGCGAGTTCACGACCACCGCGAGCCATGCAGTACGCGTGCACCGAGGCAGTGCTCCGCTGCTCTTCAAGAACTCCAATCGCCTGGTGCAAACCCACAGCAAGGACTGGCAAATCGGTGTCTCGAAAACTGGCTATACCTCGGAAGCAGGACGCTGCCTGGTGATGCACGCGAAAATCGGGCAGCGCCCGGTCATTGTGGTGTTGTTGAATTCCTGGGGTAAGCTCACCCCGATCGGCGACGCCAACCGAATCCGGCGGTGGATGGAAACCCACAGCTGAGCTCGCACTGGCGCCGTTAGGCAAAGCAGTCTTGCGCCGGCGAGTGAAAGCTTGCGCGGCGCGCTTTAAAACAAGCGGAGAAGCGTTATGTGGTGTTTTGAAACCGATCCTGAATTCCAAGCCCAGCTCGATTGGGTCGGTACGTTCGTGCGCGAGGAGGTCGCGCCGCTTGACCATCTGTTGGGCAGTCAGTGGGACATCCACGATCCGCGCT
>CAMATU010000278.1 GCA_945861225.1 Klebsiella pneumoniae | reverse complement strand
AAGTAGATCGCCGCGCGATCCACGTCGTACAAAAACTCGACGGTGCCGGCATTGCGGTATTTGAGTGAAGCCACCAGATCCACTGCCGACCGATGGAGTTGCTGGCGCAAGGTCTCCGGCATCGCGGCACAGGGCGCTTCCTCGAAGACCTTTTGGTAGCGCCGCTGAATCGAACAATCGCGCTCACCAAAATGCAGCACCTTGCCGGTGCCGTCACCAAATACCTGCACTTCGACGTGGCGTGCGTTCTCTACGTAACGCTCCATGTACATGGTGCCGTCGCCAAAAGCTTCTTGAGCTTCATTCGAGGCCTTATCAAACGAGGCCGTAATTTCCGCCGCATTGCGGGCGATGAACATGCCACGCCCGCCACCACCGGCGGAGGCTTTGAGTAACACCGGATAGCCCAGGGTCTCGGCAGCAACCACCGCGTCTGCTGCACTCCCAATCCGCTCCGTGCCCGGCACCAGGGGTACGCCGGCCGCGCGCGCAATGGCTTTCGCCTGTAGCTTGTCGCCCAGCGCCGCGATGGTCTCAGCCTGGGGTCCGATGAAGGTAAGGCCGTGATCGGCACACAGGCGCGCGAGATGTTCGCGCTCAGAGAGAAAGCCGTAGCCGGGGTGCAAGGCGTCGCAACCGGTCTGCAGCGCGGTGTGCACGAGTAGGTTGGCGTCGAGATAACTTTGCCGCGAAGGCGCGGGACCAATCACCACCGTGCGATCAGCCATGTGTGCTGCGCGACTCGTGCGATCAGCCTGCGACACTGCCTGCACCACTTCAATGCCGAGCGCGTGCGCGGCGCGCACCACGCGCAGCGCGATCTCGCCGCGGTTAGCGCTTAGAACGCGCGCAATGGGCATGGAGTTTCGTGTGTCGGAGCGCCTTTAGGCGCGCTGGACGTGAAGCTCTATCGCGGCTGAAGCCGCTCCTACGGGTGCTGTGGGCCCCTTCATATTCGCGGCTGACCCCGTCGCAACCTGAGATGACGTGCGCCATACGCTAGTTCGGTTCGATGATGATCAGCACTTCGTCGAACTCGACCATCTGCCCATCGCGTGTGCGAATCTCCCGCACGATGCCCCGCACATTGCCCTGCACAGGCGTGAACAGTTTCATCACTTCGATTAAACACACTTCGGTGATGATTTCGATCTGCTGGCCAAGCTCCACATAGGGCGGCGCGCCGGGCTTGGGCGCGCGGTAGAAGGTACCGAGATTCGGTGCGCGGATCGCGACCTGTCCCTCCGGGATCGGTGCGTGACCGGTGGGCCCGGCTAAACTCACCGCAGCCGCAGGCCTTAACGTCGGTGTGACCACTTGCGCGACGGTGCCGCTAGGGGCTGCCGTTCCGCCGGCCTGACGCGGCGCCAATGCCGCGGGATCGTTCGACAGAAATATCTCGATCCCCTCGGCTTCGAGATGCAACTCGTCCCAGTCAGACTGATTAAAAATCTCAATCAGATTTTCAAGATCCTCTGTCGTGACCTTGCCCTTTTCAGAGTTCGCCATGCCTTATCCTATTTTCCTGGTCTTCGTGAAATCGACTGGGTAGCTACACTCAGTAGGGCGGAAAAGCGCAGCGCCTTCCGCCATTTCGTACACCTCAACTCCATACTTCAAGGCAGCAGAGCTGACCTTGTGCAACACTGCGGGCGCGATGTCAACGCTGTGGGCAAGGCGCGCGTTTTCGAAAGCCTACGTCGGCATATGGCGGAAGGCGCTGCGCTTTTCCGCCCTACGATTTTTTTCTGCTTTTTTTTATTTGGTGATTGCGGCGAGTAACGCCGGCAGTCGCTGTTTGACCACGATTGTCTTCACCCCCGCCGCCACCGCCGCCTGCACCCCGGCATCGCTATTCAACACCGCGCCGCGCAACACCTCGGCACCGGCCGCCAGGGTGGCCAATTGTGCCGGATCTTCACCACCCTTGGCGCGATCAAGATTCCGTGCGGTAGCCGTCAGCGGATCCTGCTCGTCAACCACGCGCAGTGGCGTACACAGTTCCGCCCAGCCGACCAGCTCGCGCAAGCCCGGCTCCGTGTTTTCATCGGGCGCGATCACGGGCAACGCCCCGGCGTAAACGCGACCCGTACCGCCATCAACAGTGACGATTCTGCCGCTGAGTTGGCTGAGCTTGCCGCTTCCGCAACCCACCACGCAGGGCACGCCCAACGCGCGGCTCACGACTGCCGCATGCGAAGTTGCGCCACCCTGCTCGGTGATGACGGCGCGGGCGACCAGCATGCCGTGCACATCGTCGGGGCTGGTGGTGTCGCGCGCAAGAATAACCGCTTCGCCCGCCTGCGCCCGTCGTTCTGCCTCATCGGTGTTCGTAACGAGCACGCCCACCCCTATGCCCTGACACGCGGCTTCGCCCTGGGCCAGAATCTCCACATTGTCCGTCGCACCCACCGCGAGGCGCGGGCTCAGCAGTATCCGCACCTGCTCGGCGCTGACCCGCGCGAGCGCCGTGGCTTGATCGATCCGACCTTCGCGCACCATCTCCACGGCAAAGCGCACGGCCGCCACTGGCGCACGCTTCGCAGACCGACTCTGCAATAAATACAGGCGGCCTTGTTGGACAGTAAATTCGATGTCCTGCACATCGCCATTTTCCTGCTCGAGCGTCACTGCGGCAGCGAGCAAGTCGCGATGAATTTCGGGCATCGCCTCCGCCAGTGCGCTTAACGGCAGTGGCGTGAAGCGCCCAGACACCACATCTTCCCCCTGCGCGCGCGCGAGGTATTCGCCGTAGGGCGTGGCCTCGCCGGTGAGGGGATTGCGGCTAAAAAGAACGCCGGTGCCAGACTGCGCGTCGAGATTGCCAAATACCATGACCTGCACCGTGACTGCGGTGCCAAGGGCGTGCGGGATCTGATGATGCTCGCGATAGCGCCGCGCGCGGCGCGAATTCCAGGATTCAAACACCGCCATCACGGCGCCGCGTAGCTGCTCGCGCGGGCTGCTCGGGACAGCGCAGCCAGTGGCCTCTTTAATCGCGCTTAGCCAGTCATTGATCGGGGCATCCGCCGCGAGTTCAGGCAAAGTCGCACGCAACACGATGCGCGCATACAGATCCAGGAATCGACGGTGAGTATCCGCCGCGAACGGGACATCATTAGTCTCGTGCGCCAGCGCGGCGGCCGTCGCGTCGTTAAGCCCTAAGTTCAGCACGGTATCCATCATGCCGGGCATGGAGATCATCGCTCCCGAGCGCACCGACAGCAGCAGCGGCGCGGCAGTGCCGCCCAACGTGCGCCCGCTCGTCTGCTCCAGCCAGTGAATCCCTGCGGCCAGTTCGTCCTCAAGCCCGACCGGCATGGCGTTGGTCGCCAGATATTCCGCGCAGGCTTTGGTCGTGATCACGAATGCGGGCGGAACGGGCAACCCTAGCGCCAGCATGCGTGCGATCGACCAGGCCTTGCCGCCGATCAACGATTTTTCGGGCAGGCTGGTGCCGTCGAGGGCTAGGGTTCGTGGTCCGAGTTCAATGGTCATAGGGCTTAGTATTTATCCTATCGTCGTCATCCTGCAAACCGCGTCATTCCAGAAGCGGGTAGCGGCCATCTAGAGTCCATACGGCATATCGGGCACCTTCACACGCCGTCATTCCAGAAGTCGCGTAGCGGCTATCTGGAATCCATACGACGTATAAAACGCCCATGGATTCCAGCTTTCGCTGGAATGACGAGGTTGGATGAAGATTGCCCCGGAGAACACAGGGAACACGGAGCGCAAAGACAATTGTATTTCCCTGTGTTCTCTGTGTTCTCTGTGGCCAATCCTAATTTCTCTTACTCTTCACGTTCACGCCCCAGAATTCGCAGCAGGTCTTCGTGCATCTCAAACCACACCGTGTGATAGCTCTCGAGTTTGGCGTCACTTACCCACTGCACGGCCCCACCTTCGGCTGCCGCCAGGGCGTGGTCCAGCTTCCGTTGATAAACCCCCAGGCGCGGCACGCGTTTGCTTAGCGCCTGCAGAATCGGCTCGAACCGTTCGTGTAGATCACCCAGGCGATCAAGCACTTTCGCGTCGTATTCCCGGTTGGCATGATCATTACGGACTTTTTGCCCACCCACTTCGATCATTTGCCAATCAGTGATCAGTTGCTTCAACTCGTTGTTGACGCGTTCGAATCGCCCATAGGCCTGGACCACCGCTTGGTCTTCGCGCAGGTCTGCGTAGATTCTCGAATATTGACCATCAAGAATCATGCGGCCGGCCGGCGACAGCAAGTAGGCGCCCTGCGCTTCCACGCTGCGGCCGCTGGCTGCTGCCTGCTTGAGTAATTCAGCCACGCGGTCTTCCGACAAGCCCACGACACTGGCGATTTCGGCAGGCCCGGCGTGTTTCTTGATCGCCAGGCCGTGCAGGGTCAGATGCAATTCGTTCATGAGGGTTCCCGATTTTTGGAAGGCACAGCCTCGGCGCTAGGGGCGCGCGAGAATGCGCTCGCGAATCTCCCGGCGCAGAATCTTGTTCGCCGCACTCTTCGGCAACTCCGGCCAGATTTCGACGGCCTTTGGTCGCTTGTAATTCGCCAGTCGTGTTCGCGCATGTTCCAGGATCGCGGTGGTATCCAAATCCTTGCGACCGGCGACGACCGCGATCACACGGTCGCCCCATTTCTCATCCGGCACACCGATCACTGCCGCTTCC
>CAMATU010000277.1 GCA_945861225.1 Klebsiella pneumoniae | reverse complement strand
AGACAGCAGGAGTTCCGGCGATTCATTTGCCTGGGGAGTCGCCTGGATGACATTGGGCTTGGGCGGGCTGCTGGGGCCGCTGGCGACTTGGCGATTGCAGAAACTCGAGCGATGAGTGCATTGATGTCCGTGGTCGCCGGCGCGGTGATCGGCAATGGAATCGCACAACCGTCGACCAGGGGGCACGAGGTGATTGCGTGGACCGAATACCAGTTCGAATCGCATTACGCCGCATAGCGCTGAATTTCCACTTCCACATGGCGATGGGCGGTTTTGTCGGCATCGGCGTAAACCCGGCGGGCGACGGGTTCGCTCAGGTAGTACTCGCCGCAGTCTTCGCAAATTTCAGCGGGAACATCACGAATTACCACCACAGTGTTTTCGCGTTGCAGAGTAACGGTGGCGACTCCGGGTTGGGTATGGCCGGTCTTGCAGATGGTGCATTTCATCACGCTCTCCTTTGCCTGTCCTTATGCAGACCACGCCGCCATGAGCATGTCATTCGCCCCATCGCGAAGTAAGTTGGAAGTCTATCACTGGGACTACATGTCTCGAACGCTCGATCCGCAGCCTTTTTGATAGGCTGTCCAGAGCGACAGTATCGAAATCTACACGGTACTGCTCACTCGGGACGCGGGGTATAGTGCTTTTTGCCTATGCCGGAATAGAAGAGGCAAATCCACCCGGCGAATGATGACTTTGCCATGGTTTCACGTAAATCAGATTGCAGGTAAATTCTGATGAACGGGGGGTCACAATGGGCAAGTAAGAGGAAGTTCCAAATCGGCAGTACACGGGTGAGTTCAAGGTAGAGGCAGTCAGTTTGGACGAATCGATTGGCAAAGGGCGCGAAACGCGCGCTCGTTAAGAACGCGATCGGCCATCTGATGCCTCGCTTCACAATTGGCGAACTCGCCCGGGTCTGCAAGGGCATCAGCCGAAAAACACTCGCACGGGCGCTAAGGGATCTGCAAGTGGAAGGGGCAGTTCGATGTCTGGGGCGCGGTCCCGATGCCCAATGGGAGCGGCTTGAACGATGAGCGCATGTATAGGACACAACCATGTTTGCTGACCTAATAATGGGGTCAACTATAAAGCGACGTTTTTATCTCTCTCAATGAAAATCCTCGAATACATCGGCCTGGACACCTCGCGCGTGAAGGCAGGCTATCAAAAGGTGACCGAGGCCATTGCCCGCCGCGACTTTCGCGCCGCGCAGGTGAAAAAGCTCGCCAATCTCAGCCATGGCAAGTTCTACCGGGCCAAGCTGGACGGCGCCGATCGGTTGCTGTTTTCCCTGGTGCGCCATGGCGACGAGGTGTGCGCCTTAATGCTGGAGGTGATCGCCAATCACGACTACGAAAAATCGCGCTTTCTGCGCGGCGCGGCGATCGATGAGTCGAAAATTCCCGACATCGACGCTGATGAAGCGATCAAGGAAGCAGAGCCGGTGCGCTATCTGCATCCGGATCGCACGGCGATTCACCTGCTCGATAAACCCATCTCTTTCGACGATACCCAGGACACTATCTTCCATCTGCCGCCGCCCCTGATCGTGGTGGGCAGCGCCGGCAGCGGCAAGACGGCGCTCACGCTGGAGAAGATGAAGCGCGTGGAAGGCGAGGTGCTCTATGTCACCCAATCGGCCTATCTTGCTCAGAGTGCCCGCGACCTGTATTACGCCAATGGCTTCGAGCACGCCGCGCAGGAGGCCGTGTTCCTTTCCTACCGTGAGTTCGTCGAATCGATTCGCGTGCCGGCGGGGCGCGAGGCCGCTTGGCGCGACTTCGCCGCCTGGTTTACACGTATGCGGCAGACGTTCAAGGAGTTCGACGGCCACCAGGTGTTCGAGGAGATTCGCGGGGTCATCGCAGCCGGGGCCGGTGGCCTACTTTCACGCGAGGACTACCGGCTGCTTGGCGTGCGCCAGTCCATCTTCCCCGAGGCGCAGCGCGACGCAATGTACGACATCTTCGAGAAATATCGCTGTTGGCTCGCGGAGGCGAAGCTCTACGATCTCAACCTGGTCGCGCAGGAATGGCAGGGGCTCGCCGCGCCGCGTTACGATTTTATTGTTATCGACGAAGTGCAGGACATCACCACCATTCAGCTTGCGCTGGTGCTGGCGACCCTGAAGAACCCCGCGCACTTTCTGCTTTGCGGTGACTCCAACCAGATCGTGCATCCCAATTTTTTCTCCTGGGGGCAGGTGAAGAGCCTGTTCTGGAAAGACGCGCAACTCGCCGATCGCCAGGAATTGCGGATACTTACCGCCAACTTTCGCAATGGACTGGAAGCAACGCGTGTCGCCAACCAGTTGCTGAAAATCAAGCAGCGGCGCTTCGGCTCCATTGATCGCGAGAGCAATCACCTGGTGCAGGCCGTCGGTTCCGAGCCCGGGCAGGTCGCGCTCATGTTCGATCGGGATACCACCAAACGCGAGCTCGACCAGAAGACCCGCAAGTCCACCCAATTCGCGGTGCTGGTCATGCGCGACGAAGAAAAGGTCGAGGCAAGAAAGCACTTCGCCACGCCCTTGTTGTTCTCCATCCATGAAGCCAAGGGACTTGAATACGAGAACATCGTTCTCTATCGTTTCATTTCCGACCACCGCGCCGAATTCAGCGAAATTACGCAAGGAGTCGCCAAGGCAGATCTTGCTATTGAAGAGCTGGATTACCGGCGGGGCAAGGACAAGAGCGACAAGTCACTGGAGGTGTACAAGTTTTTCGTCAACGCCCTGTACGTGGCGCTGACGCGCGCGATCAAGAACGTCTATGTCATTGAATCGGATACCGGGCATCCGCTTTTCGGCCTGCTCGACCTGAGCATGGGCGAAGCCCAGGTCGAGGCCAGGCAATCCACCCTGGATGACTGGCAACGCGAAGCGCGCAAGCTCGAACTCCAGGGCAAGCAGGAACAGGCCGAGGCTATCCGCCGCGACATCCTCGCGCAGGCGCAAGTGCCTTGGCCGGTGCTGGATGAGACCAAATTGAACCAGCTTCTCATCAAGGTGTTTCGCGAACAGGCGCCCGGCGGCAAGCTGCGACAGCAATTGCTCGAGTACGCCACTTGTTTCGATGAACCGGAGTTGGCGGCGTCGCTGGCGAGGGAGGCAAATTTCGGAAACGTGGAGAGCTTCCCGCAGCAACGCGTCACGATGGGCCGCAAGTCCTACCTTGCGTATTTTTCGAGCCGGACGCGCGACATCCTGAGGCAGTGCGAACAGTACGGCGTCGAGCATCGCCTGCCGATGAACCAGACGCCGTTGATGGCTGCCGCCGCCGCAGGGAACGTGGCTCTGGTCGAGGCCTTGCTTGAACGCGGCGCGGACCGCGAGGCGGCCGATCACTACGGCTATAACGCCCTGCACTGGGCGCTGCGCGAAGCCTTCGTCGATGCGAAGTTCGCGCGCGGTCCGTTCGCCGCGCTCTACGAACTGCTCGCCCCGGCAAGCATCGACGTCAATAGCGGCGACCGACTGGTGCGCATCGACCGGCATTTGTCCGAGTATTTTCTGTTTCAGACTTTTTGGACACTGTTCAAATCGCGCTTCACCCATCCGCAGCGACGTGAGCTCGGCGCGTTCGAGACCCAGGCTATCCTGGAAGCATGGCGGCACCTTCCCGCCAATGTAGTGCGCCCCGAGCGCAACAAGCGAGCGCATTTGTCCGGCGTGCTTGCCCGCAATGAGGTGAAACGCGACTATGCCTACAACCGGGCGCTGTTCGTGCGCGTCGCCCAGGGCTGGTACCAGTTCAATCCCAGGTTGCAGGTGCGCCATCGCCAGGGCAATGATGAGCAGTGGACGCCGATCTATACAGCCCTCAATTTGCCCCTGATTAACGAGTTCGCCAGCGATAATGATTGGGAAAGCGCCGCCGAACGCCTGGGTGAATTTCTAGTCATGGCGGGGCTGCCGGAGCGCACCATTCCGATTGCGGCCGAACGCGCGGTTGCGAGGCGGGAAGCGCTGTACCGGCGGCGGGAAGAACAGGAGGCTGCGGCGCGCGCCGCACTCGAACGCAACTGGCAGAAACAGCCGGCTATTTCTCCGCAATCGCTGTCGGTGGACGAACCGAAGTGGGGAACCAAAAAGGCCAAGCGCAGGGAGATAGAGCGGATACGCATGGAAATTGAGGAGCGCAAGAAGCACTGACTTGGTAGTGAAATTGACAAGGAGGCATTCGGCCATGCCAACGCTGGAAGAGCGCAACAAAGCCGTGGTGCTGCGGTTGAAGGACGAGATCAGCAGCCAGGGAAAATTCGAAGTCAGCGGCGAAATCATGGCGCCCGGCTTCCGGCCCAAACGCCAGGGGATGCACAACCTTATCCAGAATGCGAGCGGAGAGGGCTATCCCGAGCCGGGCAGCCAGATGCGCGCGGCATTTCCGGACCGCGTGGACCACATCGAATTCATCATGGCCGAGGGTGATCGCGTCGGCATGGCGTGGCGGCAAACCGGGACTCACCTGGGCAATCTTTGCGGCATCGCGCCCACGGGTCGAAAAATCGATGTCGCAGCCGCGGGATATTTCCGGGTGGAAAACGGCCTGATCGTCGAGGGCGACAACGTATGGATGCAGTTCCGGCTCACCGGCACCCATCAGGGCAGCTTCTACGGCTATCCGCCCACCGGCAGGCGTGTCGAAATGTTGCAGGTCGGGGTGGTGAAAGT